>JAGXQV010000167.1 GCA_018336195.1 Sulfuricella sp.
CGCCGCACCAGCCCCGCCACGTCGAGAATCAGCGCGACATTGCCGTTGCCGAGGATGGTGAAGCCGCTGATGCCGTCGATGCCGTTGAACACCACCCCCAGGGGGCGGATGACGGTCTGGAACTCCCCCATCAGGTTGTCCACCACCAGCCCCGTACGGTGGCCGGCATACTGCACGACCACCACGTTTTCCCGTCTGGTGGGGTGCAGTAGGTAAGTCAGTTCCGGATCGCTGGCCAAAGCCGCAGCGCCTTCCTCGGTAAGCAGGGCGGAGGACGAACCTCCGCTCAGGACCGGCGTATCCGTGGTGGAAAGCGCGTCGGCCGGTTGGTCGATCATTGAAGCGGGCGGTTCGGGGATGTCGAAGAGTTGTTTCAAGCGGATGAAGGGCAACACCTCGCCACGCAGGTTGAGCTGGTCGCGGCCTTGGGAGGCATCGGTTTCTTCCTGGGTGAGTTCGACGCATTCCACTACCATATCGAGCGGGACTACGAAGGTGGAGGCGTTTACCCCCACCAGAAAACCATCGATGATGGCCAGCGTCAGCGGCAAACGGATGCGGATGGTGGTGCCGACACCTTCGGTGGCGTCGATTTCCACGGTGCCGCGTAGCGCCGTGATGTTGCGCCGCACCACGTCCATGCCGACGCCCCGCCCGGACAGGTTGCTGGCTTGTTCCATGGTGGAGAAGCCCGGCTCGAAAATCAGGTTGTAGATTTCCTGTTCGGAGATGGGCTGATCGGCCTTCACCATCCCGCGCTCGATGGCTTTTTTGAGAATGCGCTCGCGGTTGAGGCCGCCGCCGTCGTCGGAAACCTCGATGACGATACTCCCGGAATCATGATAGGCATTCAGCCTTACCGTGCCGTGGGCCGGTTTGCCGCGGGCAAGGCGAACCTCGGCGGACTCGATGCCGTGATCCATGGAGTTGCGTACCAGGTGAGTCAGCGGATCGCCGATTTTTTCCACCACGGTCTTGTCGAGATCGGTTTCAGCACCGCTGATTTCCAGGCGGATGTCCTTGCCTAGGTCGGCGCTGACGTCGCGCACCACGCGTTGGAAGCGGTTGAAGGTGGCGCCGATCTCCACCATGCGCAGGGTCAATGCCGAATCGCGGACTTCCTCGACCAGTCGGGACAGGCGGGCGGCGGCTTCATGCAATGCCGGCAACCCGACGCGCTGGGCGATCAGGCTGGCGCCGGCGCTGGCGATGATGAGTTCGCCGATGAGACTGATGTGTTCGTCGAGCTTTTCGGCGTTGACACGGATCAGCCCGGACTCGGTATTCTTGTGTTCCTTGGCCTGCCTTTGCTTGTCGAGTGCCGCGTTCACCACCTGCGGATGGACCATTTTTTGTTCCACCAGCACCTCGCCGAGGGGGCGCGATACGCCACTGTTCCCGGCGGCTTGATGGCTGAGCGCCGTGTCGAGTTCGGCTTGGGTCAGGGTTCCGCAGAGGACCAGGATTTCCCCCAGAAGCAATTCTTTGTGGGGCAGTTCGTTTATCAGCCGTTCATATTCGGCGATCTTGCTATGGGGCGGCAGTATCGTGATGTAGGCGTCATCGCGGACGAACTCGAAGGTTCCCTCGATGGTGGCCTTGTCGGCGTCGGTGTGGAAACCGATCTCGAAACCGAGGTGGCAGGATTCCGGATCGAGTTCGGCGAGCGGCGGGACGCTATCCACCAAAGTCACAATGTGGGCGATCTTGCCGAAGGTCGTCAGATAACGGATGAAAGACAGTGGGTCCATGCCGTTGCGCAGCACGTTGGAACAGAAGCGCAAAGATAAATGCCAATTGTCGGTCTCGGTGCCCCTCGCGTTCCGTGCATCCAAATTGCCGACAGACATCGTAGCGGTATTTGTCGAGGTGGCGACAGGCAGCGCTTGCTCCAAGTGGGCGCGCAGCTTGTTGACCAGTTCCTCGTTGCTGTGGCGGGTGTCGTCGTCGGGGTCGGTGCCCGTGGCGACATGGTCAATCAGCACGCCGAGGTGATCGCGAACGCCGAGAAACAGGGCCACCAACTCGGAAGCGATCTGCAGCTTGCCGCTGCGTACCCTGTCCAGCACGCTTTCCGCGACGTGGGTGAAGGCAACCACATGGTCGAGGCCAAACAGGCCTGCAGAACCCTTGATGGTGTGGGCAGCACGGAAAATGGCGTTGATGGTGTCGGCGTCATTGGGCTGCTGCTCGATACGCAGCAGTGCCTCCTCCATGTCCTCCAGAAGTTCGCGGGCTTCGGCAATGAAAGTATTGAGAGCGTCATCCAGGTTCATGATTTTTTCCTTGTCATGCCTGCGCACGGAACTGCACCGGATCACCAAAATGACCGGAGATGCCGCACAGGTCGAGGAGCTCTAGAACTGCGGGACTATAGCTGACGAAGCGCAGGGACTTGCTGCGTGCGGTCGCCTCCCGTTGCGCGGCGACCATCAACTGCACGCCGGCACAGTCGATCTCGCTGACCTTGGACAGATCCACTTCGATCTCAGCTCCATCGGCAAGAGAGTCGAGCAGACGCTCGCGAATGGCTGCGGCAGTGAAAATGCTCAATTCACCCTCGATATCCATGCGAGTTATTTGGTCTTTTTCTTTCATGGCGCGCTCCTCAAGGCAGAACCCGCTTGGAAAACGTGGTCGGCATATGGGCAGGTTGAAAAGGTTTGAGCGTCCAGAGACAGCCTGTCTATCTTGCTCATGATGGCATCCCCTTTATTGTTGAAAATCGCGGCTTCACGATTTAAATATCCAGTGGAGCGGATTCCGCCGACTTCGCCAGACAATCCTTGCGCCACTTACATTCGAACTGGTTGCATGTCCACACGCGATCCGTCGCGAAACAATCTAAGTTGCCCTCCGCTACCTGAATCTTCCGGATCAAATTGCTTTCGCTCAGGCCGTCATCGAAGATGAAGTACTGTTCGGCGAGCTTGAATAGATGGTTTTTATTCATGGCATCTTCCGGGTGGCTTGTAGCCGCTCGGCCTGAATAGGGATTACGGAGGCCATCATCGGCCTATCCCCTCCCGGCGGTTAGAGTGGAAATACTCATTGCCGGTAGTGAGATACCACCAATCCCGGGATATATCCGGGCTAGGTGTTTCTACTCAGGCGTGCACCTTGTTTCCTGAAACGATAGCCATTAGATTGGGAATCCATCCTTCCCCGCGTCATTTCAATGCCTACGCCAATCTTTGGATGTCGTCTTCAGCGCGTCGAGTCGCGCTCGCCGTGGATTAGCCTGGCAAGGACGCCATTAGGCAGAGGTATGCGCCTGGTTGTGCTATTGCTGTTGATTTGCGGCGTATTGCCGCCGCTCGCCGGAGCGGAACTGTCCGCCTCGCCGGCGCAAAAGAACATCCTGATGCTTTACTCATATGGCGATGGCGGCAAGGGGGTTGAAATTTTCCGCGATACCTTTCGTTCAGTCGTGAACGATGCGGGGATCAGCGTCGATCACTTGTTTCTGGAATACCTGGATCTCGAACGCAACCAGGAAAACCGGAAATACCGGCCGCAGTTGCGCGATCTGCTGCTTGAGAAATATGCGGGGCGAAATATCGGAGTGGTCATTACGGTGCAGCAACCGGCACTGGATTTTCTCTTGCATGAAGGCCGGAATCTCGCGCCCGCCGCGCCCGCCATAACTCTTCAAGCCCCAGCGCCGACGCTTGCCGAGGCCCAGGGACGTCGCATCGTCAGCCAATTGGCCCGGTTCGACATCAAGGGCACCTTGGAGCGGGCGCTGGAACTCTTCCCCAAGACCCGGCGCGTCGTGTTCGTCTCGGGAAGCAGTGTCGCCGACAAAAAGCTCGCGGCGGAAGCGCTCAGCGTGAGCGAGCCTTGGCGGGACAAACTCGAATTCGAAACCACTGACGATCTTTCCCTGGAGCAACTGTTGCGACGGGTTGCCTCCCTGCCACCCCGTACCATCATTGTTTTTACCCAATACAACCGCGATGCCAACGGTCTGGTGACGCGGGCCTATGAGGTGGAAGGGATGCTGGTGAAAGCGGCCAATGCCCCGGTTTTCGGGCTGTATGACTTCAATCTGAGCAACGGGGGCATCGGTGGCGCAGTGGTGAGCGTCAAGGCTCTCGGAGAAAGTACCGGGCAATTGGCGCTCGATATCCTGAACGGAAAACGTCACCCGAACGAGCCGGTGATGTCGCTGAACAACCCCTCGCTTCCGATCTTCAACTGGAGCCAGATCGAACGCTGGGGCGGCGATGCGAGCCGGTTGGCGAAAGGCGCGGTGTTCGTTAATCGCATCCCCACGTTCTGGGAAGATCATTGGAAGTTCGCGGTTGGCGCGATAGCCATTGTTCTGCTCGAAGCGGTGACGATCGCCGGGTTGATGGTCCACCGGCGGCGTCGCCAAGCGGCGGAACAGTTGCTGCAGGAAAGCGAAGTGCGCTGCCGTACCCGACTGGATCTTGCGCTCGAACACAAGCGCCGCTACGAGGAAGGGCTGGAGCTTCTGCTGAAGCTGAACCTGCGGAGCAGCCAAATGACGGAAAAGCAGATCTGCGATCTGGCCCTTGATATCGCCGTCAAGACGACCAGGAGCGGCATCGGCTATCTGCATTTGGTAAATGACGATCAGAACACCATTTCACTGACCTCCTGGAATGCGCAGGCAGCCAAGAATTGCACGGCCATCCCCAATGCGCATTACCCGCTCGAGAGCGCCGGCATTTGGGCGGATTGCGCGAGAATGCGCCGGCCGGTGATTCACAACGACTACCAGAACATGGTGGATAAAAAGAGTTGTCCGGAAGGGCACGCCCACTTGCTACGCCACATGAGCGTGCCGGTAGTGGATGGGGACAAGGTGCGCCTGATCATCGGGGTCGGCAACAAGCAACGCGACTATGTCGACGAGGATGCCCAGCAATTACAGTGGGTCGCCAACGAGGTGCAGAAGATCGTCCTGAAGCGCCGTGCCGAAGAAGCTTTGCAAGAGAGCGAAGGGCGTTTTCGCTTCATCGCCGATTTGTCGCCGGGACTCATCTGGGTGTCGGGTGAAAGCAAGCTGGGCACCTGGTTCAATAAAACCTGGCTTGATTTCACTGGCCGGAGCATGGCCCAGGAAATGGGAAATGGCTGGACGGAAGGCGTCCATCCCGAGGATCTTGAGCGCTGTTTGGCGATCTATTCCAGCCACTTCGACAACCGTCTGCCTTTTAGCATGGAGTATCGGCTCAGGCATTACGACGGGGCATATCGCTGGGTGCTGGACGCAGGTCAACCGAGGTTCGATGAGAGCGGCGTGTTCAAGGGCTACGTGGATTCCTGCCTCGACATCACCGAACAGCGGGACGCCGAAGGGCAGTTGCGCAAACTCTGGCTGGCGGTGGAACAGAGTCCCAGCAGTATTATGGTTTCCGATCTCGACAGCCGTATCGAATATGTCAATCAGGCCTTTGAGAAAATCAGTGGTTACCGTCAGGAGGAGGTGTTGGGACGGAATCCTCGTATTCTCCATTCAGGTGAGACCCCTGCAACCACCTATCAACAGATGCGGAATGCCCTGGCGCGTGGCGACATATGGGAAGGAGAGTTCATCAACCGGCGCAAGAACGGCGAAATCTATACCGAGTTTGCCCGCATCTCGCCGGTCCGCCAGAGCGACGGTCGGATTACCCATTATCTCGCCATCAAGGAAGACATCACCGAGCGCAAGCGCGCGGAGGATGCGATCCGCGAAGCCAAGACCCTGTTGCAGTGTGTGATCGATTCGACCCCGGACTGGATTCACGTCAAGGATCGGGAGCACCGCTTCATGTTGGTCAATCAGAGCTTCGCCAGGGCGTTCAACCAGACGCCGGAGCACATGGTGGGGCGTTTCGACAGCGACTTTCTGCCCCTGGACATGTGCGATGGCAACGCGGACAGGGCGATCCCCAGCGTGCATGACGACGACGATGCGATTTTCAACGGCGACTCGATCCACAATCCCTACGACAAGGTTTTCTTCGAGAACGGTGAAATCCGGGTTTTCGACACGTTCAAGGGACCGCTACGCGATCCATTGCAAAAAGTGTATGGAAATCTTACCTATCGTCGCGACATTACCGAGCGCTACAACACCGAGCAGGAACAACGGGTACTCGAAAAGCAATTACGGCAATCCCAGAAGATGGAGCTTATCGGCCACCTGACCGGCGGCATCGCCCACGATTTCAACAATATTCTGGCCGCCATTTTCGGCTATGCGGAGCTTGCCCAGATGTCGCCGGTGCTGAAACAGAATCCGCAGTTGAGCCTGTACCTCCAGGAAATTCTCCAGGCCGGGATCCGTGCCAAGGAGTTGGTGTCGCAACTGCTTACCTTCAGCCACAAAAAGGAGGCCGTGACCGAACCGATCATCGTGGCGCCGATCATCAAGGAAGTGACCAAGCTGCTGCGTTCCACCATGCCGGCGACGATCTCTATCAAGGCCAGCGTGGCCAAGGATCTGCCGGAAGCGTTGATCAGTGCGGTCCACCTGCACCAGATATTGATGAATCTGGGGATTAACGCCCGTGACGCCATAGTGGAAAAAGGCAGTGTGGAAATCAATGCCAAGCAGGTTGTTCTGGGTGGTCGCAATACTTGCGACTCATGCCATCAGAATTTCTCCGGCGAGTACTTGATGCTTTCGGTGAAAGACAGCGGATCGGGGATTCCGCCGGAGAATCTGTTGAAGATTTTTGATCCCTTCTTCAGCACCAAGGAGGTCGGCCGGGGCAGCGGCTTGGGGCTGTCCGTCATCCACGGCATTGTCCATTCCGCCAACGGCCATATCCGGGTGCTTTCCGTGCCGGGTGAGGGCGCGGAGTTCCGCGTCTACCTGCCGGCCCAATCACGCGCAAGCGAGCGCTCTGTCCGCGATCTCAAACCCGATGCCGACAGAGTTCCGGCTCGTGGACACGTATTGGTGGTGGACGACGAGGCGAGCATCGTCGGCTTCATGACCGCGCTGCTTGAGGGGCTGGGCTACAAGGTCACCGGCCTGAACAACCCTACCGAGGCATTGCGGTTCTTCCAAAATGATCCGCAGGCGATAGACTTGGTCATCACCGATCAGACCATGCCGGACATGACCGGCGCCGAACTGGCGAGCGCCATGCTCGCCCGCCGTCCCGATCTACCCATCGTCCTGAGCACCGGTTACAGCAATGCCATCGACGAGGACATGGCCCGCCGGATCGGTATCCGCCGGTTCCTCATGAAGCCGGTGCCGGCCAAGATTCTTGCCGACGTCGTCGCCGAATGCCTAGCCAAAAAAACCGATGGGGGCTAACCGTGGTGCGAATGGTTACGGGAATAGTTTGACGAGGTCCACGGTCGATTCGACGTGGAGTTTTTCCATGATTCGGGCACGGTGATTTTCCACCGTGCGGATGCTGAGTCCGAGCAATTCCGAAATTTCCCGGCTGGATTTTCCCTCGACGACATGGCCAATCACGCTACGTTCCCTGGGGGTGAGCAAGGCGATGCGCGCCGCCATGGCCTGATGTTCCAGCCATTTGGGATATTGGGTGCGGCTGAAGTCCAATGCGGCCTGGATTTTGCCCAGCAAGGCCTGGGCGCTGAAAGGTTTTTCCAGAAAGTCGAACGCGCCGTGCTTCATTACCTCCACGGCAATATTCACTTCCGCATAGCCAGTGAGAAAAATTATCGGTAGCCCGGCTTTCGTCGCTTCGAGCCGCCGCTGCAATTCCATTCCATCGATCTCCGGCATGCGCAGATCGCACACCAGACACTCGCAGGGCAGGGGACGGTATGCCGCCAGGAACTCTCTGGCTGAAGCGAATGGGCGCACGTCCACGCCGATGGTGCTTACCAGTTCCTGCAGCATCCTCAGCACCGTCTGGTCGTCATCGACCAGATACACGATACCCTCCTGTCCTTGGGTAGCCGTCATGGGCTGCTCGGTGCCGGATGAAAATCACATGACCGGTATTGTGTCATCAGCTTTTCCTCAGTTTTTCGCCTTTCAGACTGGTTGAAGTATGCCATTAATCGTTGATCAAATTGATGATTAATTTGGTGGTCCTCCCCAAATGGCATCTCTTCGCAGCGTGCTTTTGGAAAATGTTCGAATCCTGAAAAGCCACGCAAACACAATGCGTTATGGCTTGGCTTGGGAGGCTTGGTGGTATTTCCCCATGGCGAGTGAGTATTTCCACTCTAAGCGAATCCGCAAAGTTGGCCGACGATAGCGGAACGATGCTTACAGGGTTTGAAGTCATCAAAATTTCGGTCTCCACGGCCAAGCAAAAGGTCAACAATCGTGACGAATGGCCTAAGTTCATTGTCCACAGGACACTGTGAATCCCTGCCCAGGAGCGCCGGGATGGCTGCTATTGCGGTCGGCGCGCTGGTGTTGCTCGGATGGCAGTTCGACATCGGGATATTGAAAAGTATCCATTCCGGCATGGTGACCATGAAGGCCAACACCGCCGTCGGTTTGCTGCTCGCCGGCGCAGCCCTGTGGGTGCAAGGGGCCGAAGCCAGACGGATGTCCCGCAACTGGCGCCGGGCCGGGCAAATCGTCGCCGCTGCCGTGATTTTCCTCGGCGCGGTTACGTTGTTCGAATATCTGGCCGGCAGCAGTCTGGGGGTCGATCAATGGCTGTTCCGGGAGCCGGAAGGCGCCTTCGGCACCTTGTCGCCGGGGCGCATGGCGCCGGCCTCGGCGCTGTGCTTCGTTCTTCTGGGGATTGCGCTGCTCTTGAGCGGGAGAGCGGATCGGGGCGGGCTATGGTCGCAAGTTCTGGCCGTTACCGCGGCACTGCCGCCTTTCGCCTCCTTGCTTGCCGAGGTTTACGGAATCTCGGAACTGTATGGCATCGGTTACTACACCCGGATTGCTTTGCATACCGCGTTGGCGTTTCTCATCCTCTCGGTGGGCGTGTTTTGCTTGCAACCCGAACAGGGCTTGCTGAAGATACTCAGGAGCGACAGCCTGATCGGCGCATTCGCGCGCCGCCTGTTGCCGGCGGGCATGGTTCTGCCGCCGCTGTTCGGGGCGCTGTGGTTGGCCGGCGAGCGCGCCCGTATATTCCAATCGGATTTTGGCGTGGCGCTGATCGCCCTGAGTTACATGGCGGTGTTTTCCGGGCTGATTTATTGGAGCGCACGATCACTCAGCCTAACCGAGGAGTCGTTGCAGAAAAGCGAGAAGCGCTTCCGGGCCGTGGCGGAATTCGCGATTGACTCGATTATCACTATCGACGCGCAGGGCGTAATCCTGGAATGGAATCCGGCGGCCAGCCATTTGTTTGGCTACACCCGGGCAGAGGCGACCGGGCAGTCGATAGAACTAATTATCCCGACCCGCTATCGGCAAGCCCATTTGCTGGGAATGCACAGGTATCTGCATAGCCGCGAACCGGCATTGGTCGGTGCGGTCACGAGTGTTATGGGAAGGCGCCGCGATGGCAGCGAGTTCCCCCTGGAATTTTCGCTGTCGAGTTGGTGCATAGGCGCACGGGATTATTTCACGGCGATTATCCGCGACATATCCGAACGCAAACGTACGGAAGAAAAACTGGCCGCGATTCTTGCGGAAAAAGAGGTCATCTTCCAGAGCATTCAAGTTGGTATCGTGATGCTGTGTTGCCGCACCATCGTCAACTGTAATCGGCGCTTTGAGGAAATTTTCGGCTATAGCCGCGGCGACATCATCGGCAAGCCGTCGGCAATCCTCTATTCGTCGCAGGAAGTGTTCGATGCCATCGGCGTGCGCGCTTACGCAGCCCTGGAACGCGGCCTGAGCTTTAATGAAGAAATCATGTTGCGCCGTAGCAACGGCGAAGTTTTCTGGGGCGCGATCACCGGCTGCGCCATGGATTCGCTGCATCCGCAGAAAGGCAGCATCTGGATTTACGCCGACATATCGGAGCGCAAGCGTGCCGAAAGTGAAATACGCAAATTGGAACGAGCGGTCGAACAAAGCGGCGTGTCGATTATCATCACCAATCGCGACGCGATCATCGAATACGCCAACCCGGAATTCCTGCGTGCCAGCGGCTATGGCCGCGATGAAGTGATCGGACAGAATCCGCGCTTCCTGCAATCCGGGGAAACTTCGCCGGAAACCTACCAGGTACTGTGGACAACCCTGCTTGCCGGTAAGGAATGGCATGGCTTGCTGCGCAATCGCAGAAAGAACGGAAAACTTTTCTGGGAAGACAGTTCGATCTCTCCGATCACCGATGAACGCGGTGTGATTACCCATTTTCTTGCCGTCAAGGAAGACATTACCCAGCGCAAGCAGATCGAAGAGGCATTGCAAGACAGCGAAGCGCAATACCGCGCCCTGTTCGACGGCTTGTTCGGTGGTTTTGCACTGCACAGCATTATTTGCGATGCGCAGGGGAGACCGTGCGACTACCGGTTCCTTGCGGTAAACCGGGACTTCGAAAAACTGACCGGGATGTCGGCAGGCGAGATTGTCGGCAGGACCGTCCTGGAGGTGATGCCGGAAACCGAAAAAATTTGGATCGAGCGCTATGGCCGGGTTGCGCTGACCGGCAACGCCGAGGAATTCGAGGAATTTTCCGGTGGACTCGGCAAATATTTCGAGGTAAGAGCCTATAGCCCACAGCATGGTCAGTTTGCTGCAATTTTTCACGACGTCACGGCGCGCCGGCAGGCCCAGCAAGAACTCGATGGGTACAAGGCGGATCTGGAAAAACTGGTTGCGGTCAGGACTGTCGATCTCGCCCTCGCGCTGGAGAAAGCAAAGGCCGCCGATCAGGCGAAGGACGAATTTCTGGCGAACATGAGCCACGAAATCCGCACGCCATTGAATGCCATCATCGGTTTTTCCCGGCTGGCTCTGAATAAGGTCGTCGATGCCGGGCAGAAGGATTATCTGGAGAAGATTCACGATGCCGGAGAAGACCTGTTGGGGGTTATCAACGATGTGCTGGACTTGTCCAAGATTGCGGCGGAAATGATGACGCTTGAGCACACCGAGTTTGCCCTGGGGATGGTGATATCGCGAGTCATGTCGGTGGCGGGTTTGCGGGCGGGGGAGAAAAATCTCAAGATCAATTTCCGGATCGCCCCGGATGTGCCGCCGTATCTGGTCGGCGACCCGTTGCGACTCAATCAGATTCTGATGAATTTGCTCGGCAACGCCATCAAGTTTACCGAGACTGGCGGCATCAGCCTGAGCATTGACGTGGTCGAGAAGGCCGCAGGCAAGGCGTTGCTGGGCTTTGAGGTCAACGACAGCGGAATCGGGATGGATGCGGAGCAACTCGGCAAGCTCTTCAAGGCGTTTTCCCAGGGAGACGCATCGATTACCCGCAAGTATGGCGGAACCGGCCTGGGATTGGCGATTTGCAAGAAACTGGTCGAGATGCAAGGCGGAACCATCGGGGTAAGAAGTGCTCCGGGGGCAGGCAGCACCTTCTGGTTTTCCGTTTCGCTGGAGATCGGCACAAACGCTGGCGAGGCGGACTTGCGCGCCGAGACGACGAAATCGCTTCCTACCTCCTGGCGATTCGATGGTGCCAGAATCCTCCTGGCCGAGGATCAAGCCATGAATCGCCAGATTGCCATCGAACTGCTGGAAGCGGTAGGGGCGCAGGTGACCGCAGCCATAAACGGCAGGGAAGCGGCCAACCTGCTTTTCGCGGCCGGCAAGGGCGCTTACGACCTGGTGCTGATGGATATTCAGATGCCCGAGATGGATGGCTTTTCCGCTACCCAATTGATCCGCGGGCATGGCGAGTTTGCCGATATCCCGATCATCGCCATGACCGCCCATGTGATGGAAGACGAGAAACGTCGCGGTCACCGGGCCGGAATGAATGACCATGTCGGCAAACCGTACAGCCCCACGGAACTGTATCGGGTGCTGGTCAAGTGGTTGCCTGGCGCAAAAGCGTTGCCCGACGCTTCCCCGCGCGCGTCGCAGACGGGCTTGCTACAGTTGCCGGGCTTCGATAGCGCCGCAGCCGAATTGCGCTTCTGCAAACGCGAAAAATATGTTCATTGGCTGGGCAGCTTTGCCCAAGCACAGGCCGACGCGTTGGCGTCGATTCGAGACGCCCTGGCCTCGGGCGACTTGTCGAGTTGTCGGGAACGTATCCACATCATCAAAGGGCAGTCGGGAACGCTCGGCATTACCGCCCTCCACGAGGCGGCCGGCGTGCTTGAAGATGATTTGTTAAGCGGGGCGCCGCATGATGCTTCCCTGGCACGCTTTGCCGTGGCAATGGCTGACGCCTTGCGGAGCATAGAAGATGCCTTGGGCGGGAAATTGCCTGAAGAACCCGGTGCTTCCTCATCCGTCGTTTCGGCACTTCCGCAAGAACCCCTGCCCGAAGAACTCGAACGGCTGGTGACCCTCCTTGAAACGGCCGATGGCGAATCCCTGGAATGGGCGGAACGCTGTCTTCGACAGGGCAATAGCCCGGCCTGGGAGGGCCGGTTGCGCGAGGCGGCCGGGCATTTGCAAAATTTCGATTTTGCGACAGCCGCACGGCTGTTTCACCACGCCGAACCGCAGAGGTCGGCAACGGAGCGTCGTGCTGGAATCAATGGGTGAGAAAAATGCCGGATAAATTGCCGAAAACGCTGCTCGTGGTCGATGACGACCCGCTTAACCTAACCGTCATCAATGACACCCTGCGCCAGGAATTCCGAACCCGTATCGCGACCGACGGGCCGAGGGCGCTTGCGCTGGCCCTCAATCCGCCGCGGCCGGATCTGATCCTCCTGGATATCGGCATGCCGGGGATGGATGGCTTTGAAGCGTGTGCCAAGCTCAAAAGCGACCCGCGCACGGCTGAAATTCCGGTGATATTCCTTTCCGCGCATAACCGCGCCGATGAAATCACTCAGGGACTGGAACTCGGTGCCGTGGATTATTTGTCGAAACCGGTTATTCCCTCGATATTGCTGGCCCGGGTGCGCAATCACCTGCGCCTGTGCGAGTCCAGAGAACTGTTGGCCGACCAGAACCGCCACCTCGAACGGCTGGTTGGGGAAAGAACGCGGGCTTTGCAAACCCAGACCGACGAGGTCGTCCGGGTGCAGGAGCTCACCATTGTGGCGCTCGGTACGGTGGCCGAGACCCGCGACAACGAGACCGGCAACCACATCTTCCGCACCCAGGCCTACGTCAAGTCCTTGGTGGAGAGGCTGGCGGGCAGCGCGTACCACAGGAAAAACAAGAATGGCTACGACTGGTCGCAAATCTGGAAATCCGCGCCGTTGCACGATATCGGCAAGGTGGGTATTCCGGATAGCATTTTGCTGAAGCCCGGCAAGCTGACCGCCGAAGAATTCAACATCATGAAAAAACATACCGAACTGGGCCGCCGGGCGCTGCATACCGCGGAATCGCGGGCGAACATGCGCCAGTCCTATCTGCACGTTGCGATGGAGATCGCCTATTGCCATCATGAAAAATGGAACGGCAAGGGCTATCCGGAAGGCATAGCCGGGAATGCCATCCCGGCTTCGGCGAGGCTGATGGCGCTTGCCGATGTCTATGATGCGCTGATCAGCAAGCGAGTTTACAAAGCGCCGATATCGCACGACGAGGCCGTCGATATCATCCTTGCCGAACGCGAAATCCACTTCGACCCGGACGTGGTCGATTGCTTCCTCGATTTGAAGAATGAATTCCGTGAAATTGCATTGAAATTCAACGATCCCGTGAGCGAGCCTCTCCCGGAATCCGGTCTGCCGCTGCCGTATGGGTCTTACCCCGCCTCCAGCGCCGCCATCACGCACTTCAGCACCCCGTAGTCGTATTTCCCTTCCAGGGCGTCGAAGACCGGTTTCAATTCGCCGTTGGCGGAGTGAGTCTGGATGGCGTGGGCGATGTCGTGCATTTCATCATCGGTCAGCGACAAGGCGGTTTGCGGGGCGAGCAGGCCGGCGGCGATGGCTTCGGCGCAGTGGCTGAGGATGGTCGATTCCTTGAACTGGCGGCTGGCAGCGGCTTCCCGGGCGGTGAGGCCTTGCCGCAGCAGATGCAGAGTGGCGGACGCCGTTTCACTGAGGCCGCCGATGCTGGCCGGTGACGTGGCTGCGGGGTGCGGCGGTGGCGCGACGGACAGACCGTGTTCCTCGGCGTGGGCGTTGAGGATTTTGAGCAAATCCGCGCCATAGGCTTCCAGCTTGCGTTTGCCGATGCCGCTGATTTGCATGAGCGCGGCTTCGCTTTGCGGGCAGTGCTGCACCAGTTCGGCGAGGGTGGCGTCGGGGAAAATCACGAAAGCCGGGGCGTTGTGTTCCTCGGCGGTGGCTTTGCGCCAAGTGCGCAGGCGCTCCCAGAGCGCCCGTCCGGCGGCGTCGAAGCTGTCGGCGAGGAGCTTGCCGCGCGCGCTGCCGGCGGCTTTCTTCTTTTTGGTGCTGTGGCTGCGCAGCAGCACCGCTTGCTCGCCTTTCAACACGGCGCGGCTGGTGTCGGAGAGGCGCAGCGCCCCGAAGCTGTCGTGATCGACCGCCAGCAGGCGCATCCCGACGATCTGGCGAAACACCCCGCGCCATTGCTTGTCGTCGAGATCCGCGCCGATGCCGAAGACGCTGAGTTTGTCGTGGCCGAGTTTGATGACCCGGTCGGTCAGCCGCCCTTGCAGCACGTCGATCAGATGTCCGGCGCCGAAGCGCTGGCCGGTGCGGTACACGGCGGACAGGGCTTTTTGCGCGGCGACCGTGCCGTCCCAGGTTTGCGGGGGTTCCTGGCATACGTCGCAATTGCCGCAGGGCTGGCTGGCTTCGCCGAAATAATCGAGCAGGCGCACGCGCCGGCAGGTGACCGATTCGCACAGGCTCAGCAGGGCGTCGAGCTTGTTGGAGGAAACCCGTTTGTATTGCTCGTCGGCTTCGGATTGCTCGATCATGCGTTGTTGCTGCACCACGTCGCCCAAGCCGTAAGCCAGCCAGGCGTCGGCGGGCTGGCCGTCGCGCCCGGCACGTCCGGTTTCCTGGTAATAGCCTTCGACGCTCTTGGGCAGGTCGAGATGGGCGACGAAACGCACGTCGGGCTTGTCGATGCCCATGCCGAAAGCGATGGTCGCCACCATCACCACCCCGTCTTCGCGCAGGAAGGCCTCCTGGTGGCGCTGCCGGTCGGTCTGGCTCATTCCGGCGTGATAGGGCAGGGCGCGGATGCGCTGGCCGGCGAGCCAGGCGGCGGTTTCCTCGACCTTTTTGCGCGACAGGCAATACACGATGCCGGCATCGCCATCGTGGCCGTTGCGGATGAATTCGAGGAGCTGGTTGCGGGCGTCGATCTTTTCGACTATGGCATAACGGATGTTGGGCCGGTCGAAGCTGGAAATGAATACCGGGGCGTCGTCGAGCTTGAGGCGGGTGATGATTTCCTGGCGGGTCAGCGCATCCGCCGTGGCGGTCAGGGCGACGCGCGGCACCTCGGGAAAGCGCTCGTGGAGGATGGAAAGCTGAATGTATTCGGGACGGAAATCATGCCCCCATTGCGAGACGCAATGCGCCTCGTCGATGGCAAACAGCGCGATGCCCGGCGAGCGTTCCACTCGCTCCAGAAGCTGCTGAAAACGATTGGTCAGCGCCCGTTCCGGGGCGACGTAGAGCAGGTCGTATGCGCCTTTCAGGAGACCGCGCTCGACTTCGGCGGCTTCGTCCGATGACAGCGAGGAATTCAAACAGGCCGCGTTCACCCCCGCTTCGCGTAGCGCCATCACCTGGTCGTGCATCAGGGCGATCAGGGGCGACACCACGATGCCCACGCCGCGGCGCAGCAGCGAGGGAATCTGGTAGCACAGCGATTTGCCGCCGCCGGTCGGCATCAACACCAGCCCGTCACCGCCCGCCTCCAGATGCTCGATGATGGCCTGCTGCTGACCGCGAAAGGCCGGGTAGCCGAAGATATCGTTGAGGAGTGTGAGGGCGTTGGCCATGGCGGTTCCGTTCTGGGATGGGCTGGGGAAAAACGTATTTATACTTGGCTGGGACGGACTTGGGTAGTTGTTGCTTTTTACGGGGTACGGGGCTGGGGTGAGTGTGCGAACCCCAGCCGGGTTTTGTTCCTCAACCCAACGCCTCTTTAATTATTGCAGGAGAGACCCTCAATGCTCGCCCGGATACTGGTTGTCCGCCGCCAACTCGAAGCCAGGACGGAAGGCATCAATAGACCGTCACGCTATAGCAATACAAGTAGGAAACCCGGCTAACTCAAAAAATAGCGTTGCTTTTTGAGAAAGTCCCGTTATTCAACATGTTTCTGCAAAAATCGCCCTTCGCCGATGTTGTGTCGCCGACACCATAACCGGTGTATATGTAGGCGCCCTTTAGCGAGGGCAGGTCGGCGGGTGGGGACGGCACCACAATGCCGAGAAATGGTTTCAAATATCCCGAGGAGTAGGAAGGCGCAGTTTCGCAAGAAGTGAAAGGCGTCCAAGTGTAGGAATCGCTCATGAAATACACCTGGCCGCCGGGCAATACCG
>JAGXQV010000168.1 GCA_018336195.1 Sulfuricella sp.
ATCTGGTTCGGATGAACGTCAAACTGCTCAGCCAATTCTGCCAGCGTCTTGTCGCCTTTGATCGCCGCTAGGGCCACCTTGGCCTTGAAGCCAGGTGCGTGATTCCTTCTCGTTCTTTTCATGTGCTTGCTCCTAATGCGCCGTGGTCTCCACGGCTTGGGTTGAGCAAGGCTATCACTTAACGACCTGTCCGAATTCCCGGCGCCACCTCTCACGCCGCCATTCACAAGTTGTGCGGGGACAAGAAAAGCCTTTTTCGCTGGCAAAGCATGGTTCCAGACCCTGTTGTTTCTGGATGCTCCTGGTTGAATTCAATGAAGAGGATGAGTCGGTGCGATCCTTGAGTCCCATGACTTCGGGAATCCGCAGCAACCGGGGGATGGATGGAATCGCCATGTATTATTTCCTTATTGTTGGCGCGGTAGCTGACTAACCCAAACGAGATACTGGCCCTCATGGTGCTGGTATGGACGGGATTGGCATCCCGTGTCAAATAAGCATTTCAATATACCCCGACAAACCTGCTCTCCTGAAGAGGAAAACCTCGCATCGTCATGATGAAAAACACCTCGTTTCGGGGTAGGGGAATTGCTTATCGCGATGCGATGAGCGGATTGAAATGTCGCCAGCCGGTCAGAGAGTCACTGTTGTCCGACATTGTTTGTCAACTTTCCCGCTTGCATGACGTAATCATCAATAAGGGCGTTCTCTTTGCGGATGAATCAATCTTTCCCGTCCGTGAAGCGAGTGCCGGTTGGCACCATCCATGCTTGTGAATAGGCACAGGCCAACACGAACGATCAGGAGATTCATCATGGAAACCGCTACTCACCACATCCCGATTGCCGGGTACAAAACCATTTACAACGTCGCTGATGTTGATCGCGCAATGGAAAATACGGGGGCGGCGCGCAATGAATATCTCCAGGCGTTCTATGAAAAAATGAAGGGAACCGGCGGGGTGCGTTTCATCGTCAAGCCGTCTTCCACCGATGGGCTGGATGGACTTTACGACTCCTCGCCGAATTTCCGCGAAGTGATCGACGATCTGCGGAAATTCATGGCGCTGGCTATCGACGGAGACGAGCCGATGCAGTTCACGCCGATGTTGTTGCTGGGCGATCCGGGACTGGGCAAGACCCATTTCGCCAAGAGCATGTCGCAGGTGTTGGGAACATCTTTCGAGTTTGTTTCGATGAGTTCGCTGACCGCCGGCTGGATACTCTCCGGCGCCTCGTCGCAATGGGCCAACGCCAAGCCCGGCAAGGTGGCGCAGTCGCTGATAAATGGCGAATTCGCCAACCCGCTGATTACGCTCGATGAGGTGGACAAGGCCGGCGGAGATAGCCGCTACGACCCGATGGGGGCGCTGTACGGCTTGCTGGAACGGGAAACCGCGATTCATTTCAAGGACGAATTCGTCGAGGTGGATATCGATGCGAGCAACATCCTGTGGGTGGCGACGGCCAACGATGAGAGCAGCATTCCCGAGCCGATACTCAACCGGATGAACGTCTACGTGATCGAACGCCCGGATTACGATGCCTCGATCAAGATTGCCCGCTCGATTTACCGGGAAATCCTGGAGCAGCATAAGTGGGTGTTCGTTGCCGAACCCGGCGAGGATGTGCTGGATTGCCTGGCGGAAGTATCGCCGCGCGATATGCGCAAGGTCTTGCTCGATGCCTTCGGCAACGCCAAGCTGGACAAGCGCGATCACCTGCTGGTCAAGGATTTGAATAGAAGCAGGATATCCGCCGGGCGCAAGGGGGTGATCGGGTTCTGTTGAGCTGGTTCGGAGGTTGCAGTCAAAGTTGAGGGCAGGTCGCTATGCGGCTTGCCCTCTTGGTTTTTTGAGGCTGCGGACTTGTTTCGGGAAAAATAATTACTCAGGGCTTTGGTGTCAGCGCGCTCTGTGGCAGCATTATCCTTTTGCGGATTGTCGGGAAAACACATGTCGAAAAACCTGCGTGCGCTGGCTGCGCGTAAAGGCCTGCAAAGCAGCCTGCTGAGCACGTTGCAGTTGGGCGCACAAAGCGCTGATGGCCTGAACATCGAGAAGATGCGCGCCTTGGCGGAGGAAACCCGGTTTTCTCCGGCTGCCGTGCTGGGCACCGCGTCCTTTTACGACTTTCTCGAACCGGGGCGGGTGCCGCGTCGCGCCAGGGTGTGCAATGGCACCGCGTGCTTGATGGGGGGGCAGCAGGAAGGCATCCACAACCAGCTTGTGCACCAACATGGTGCGGATGGCGTCGGGGAGGTCGCCTGTTTGGGGTTGTGTTATCGCGGCGGTGCTTATCAGCTCGACGGGCAAAATTTTGCCGGCGGCAGTCGGACGGATGCCGCCGACTTGTCCATTCCCTTCCATTCCGCCGTAGAAAATTCGCTGTTCGATGCAGATACGGCGGAAGCCGAATCCTGCTACCGGTTAACGCCTGGCGATGCGCCGAATATCCACCACGAATTGCGCCTGTCGCACCTGCGCGGACGCGGCGGGGCCGGTTTTCCCTTTGCGCGCAAGGTGCAGTTGTGTGAGGAGGCAAACGGATCAACCAAGTACATCGTATGCAACGCCGACGAAGGTGATCCGGGGGCGTTTTCCGACCGCTGGCTGCTCGAAGAGCGGCCCCAGCGGGTGTTGGCCGGGATGTATGCCGCCGCCGTGGCAGTGGGGGCGCACAGCGGCGTGCTGTACCTCCGCGCCGAATACCCGGAGGCCGCGTTACGGGTTGAGGCGGCTATCGACGCTTTCCATGCCGGCCATCCCGGCGAATTCCGCTTTCACATCGTGCGCGGCGCCGGCTCCTACGTGTGCGGCGAGGAAACCGCGCTGCTCAATTCCATCGAGGGCCTGCGCCCGGAAGTACGGGTGCGTCCGCCTTACCCGGCCCAAGCCGGCCTGTTCGGCCAGCCGACGCTGGTCAGCAACGTCGAGACTTTCGCCTGTGTGCCGTGGATCCTCGCCCACGGCGGGGCGGCCTTTGCCACGCTGGGCACGCGGGAGAGCAAGGGCACCAAGCTGGTGTGCCTGGATCGCCGCTTTCAACGGCCCGGCGTATACGAGGTGGAAATGGGCACCTCGTTGGAGTGGGTTGTCCAAGGGCTGGGCGGTGGTTTTATCAAGCCGGTGAAAGCCTTGCAGGTGGGCGGGCCACTCGGCGGGGTGGTGCCGTTAAGTCATATCGAGGGCTTGGGCGTGGATTTCGAGTCCTTCGCCGATGCCGGTTTCCTGCTCGGCCACGCCAGCGTGGTAGCGATTCCCGCAGATTTTCCGATGCTCGATTTCCTCCGTCACCTCTTTCATTTCTGCGCCGAGGAGTCGTGCGGCAAATGCTATCCGTGCCGCCTCGGCACGCGGCGCGGTTTCGAGTTGCTGCAAGCCGCCAGCCCGGCACAGCCGCTCGATCCGGCAGTTTTTGCCGACCTCCTGGAAACCCTCGAACTCGGCTCGCTGTGCGCCTTGGGGGGCGGGCTGCCGCTACCGGTGCGCAACGTGCTGGAATATTTCGGTGACGAATTGCGGCCAGTATTGACGGGGGAGGGCGCATGATGAACCAGATCGCCTATATCGACGGCCAGCCCCATGAAATCAAGGCTGGTGAGACGATTTACGAATTCGTTACCCGCCAGCGCGGGAAGGACACCATACCGGTGCTGTGCCACGAAGCGGCCTTGCAGGCTTTCGGCTCATGCCGAATTTGTAGCGTGGAAGTGGCGCACGAAGATGGCGGACACCGCCGCGTGGTGGCTTCCTGCCACACCCCGGTATCCGTCGGGCAGCAGGTTTTCCCCAACAGCCCGAGGGTGGAGAAATTGCGCCGCAATATTTTGGAACTGGTGGTGGGCAGTTACCCGGCGGACCAGCGTCAGCCAGCGCCGGGGCAGCGGCCTACGGAGTTCCAGCGTTTGCTGGCGAAATATGACCTGCTCCCCTCCCCCGAAATCGGGGGGCAGGGTACTCCAATCGACACCAGCCACCCCTATCTGCGCTTCGACGCCAGCCAGTGCATCCATTGCCAGCGCTGCATTCGCGCCTGCGACGAAGTGCAAGGCCGCCAGGTGCTGGCGATGCACGGACGCGGCTGGAAGAGCCGGGTGATCCGCTCGCTGGACACGAATTTCCTTGATTCGGAGTGCGTCTCCTGCGGGCGTTGCGTGCAAAGCTGCCCGACCAATGCGCTGTTCGACCGTTATGGGGCCAAGACTCTGCAAGCCGAGCGCCGCGTGCGTACGGTGTGTACCTATTGCGGGGTGGGCTGCAATCTCGAAGTGCTGGTGAATGGCGGCGAGATTCGCGCCATCGAAGGCGCGGACGGCGCGGTCAACGCCGGCCATACCTGCGTCAAGGGGCGTTATGCCTTCGAGTATTACCGCCATCCCGAGCGCCTCACCAGCCCGCTGGTACGCAAGGACGGGGTGTTGCAAGCGGTGAGTTGGGACGAGGCGTTCGATTACATCGCCGAACGCCTGGCCGCCATCAAGGAAGCCGATGGCCCCGACGCCATCGCCGGGATTTCCTCGGCGCGCTGCACCAACGAGGAAAACTACCTGATGCAGAAGTTCCTGCGGGTGGTGATCGGCACCAACAACGTCGACGGCTGCGCGCGGGTCTGTCATGCCCCGAGTGCTTTCGGGATGCAGCGTACTTTCGGCACCGGGGCGGCGACCAATTCCATCGATCAGATCGAACTCGCCGACTGCCTGCTGGTGGTCGGCTCCAATCCCACCGAAGCCCATCCGGTGACCGGCGCCAAGCTCAAGCAGCGCGCCATGCAGGGCGTGCCGTTCATCGTCGTCGACCCGCGCCGTACCGAACTGGCCCGTTATGCCAGCGTGCATTTGCAGCCGCGCCCCGGCACCAACGTGCCGCTCGTCAACCTGCTGCTGCGCGAAGTGCTGGATGCCGGGTTGATCGACGAGGCTTTCATCGACGAACGCACCGAAGGCTGGCGCGAATTCCGCACCCATCTGGAAAGCCTGGATGCGGACGAACAGGCGCGCCTGTGCGGGGTGCCGCGCGATTTGGTCAAGCAGGCCGCGTTACTCTACGGCCAGGCCGAGCGCGCGATGGCTTTCCACGGGCTGGGGGTCACCGAGCATTACCAGGGTAGCCGCACCGTGATGCTGCTCGCCGCGCTGGCGCTGATGACCGGCAACATCGGGCGGCCCGGCGTGGGCATCAACCCGCTGCGCGGCCAGAACAACGTACAGGGCGCCGCCGACATGGGCGCCCAGCCCAACCTCGGCGCGGGCTATCTGGATTTCAGTGACGAGAAAGTGCGCGAGCATTACCGGGGTATCTACGGGCGCGAAGTCCCGGCCCAGGTCGGCTACAAGATCCCCGAAATGTTCGGCGCGGCGCGCGATGGCAAACTCAAGGCGCTGTGGGTGGTCGGCGAGGATCTGTTGCAGACCGACCCGAATTCCTGCGAGGTGCGCTACTCGTTGAGCCGCCTGGATTTCCTGGTGGTGCAGGAATTGTTCATGAGCGAAACCGCCGCGCTCGCCCATGTGGTCCTGCCGGCTTCCTCGCATTTTGAGAAAAACGGCACCTTCACCAACGGCGAACGGCGCATCCAGCGGGTTAACCGGGCGGTCGAGCCGCGCACTGGGACGTTGCCCGACGGCCAGATCATCGCCCGCATCATGCAGCGCATGGGCTATCCCCAAGCGGATTACGATGCGCCGCAACTGCTGGCGGAAATCGCCCAAGTCGTGCCGTTCTTCGCCGGGGTAAGCTGGGAAACCCTGGGCGAAAACGGCAAGCAATGGCCGGTGCGCCCCGACGGCAGCGATACGCAAATTCTTCACGTCGAATCCTTCCCGCTCGGCAAGGCGCGCTTCATCCCGGTGGATTTCGTGGAAACCCCGGAACTGGCGGACGGCCATGTCGATTATCCCTACATCCTCACCACCGGGCGGCTGCTGGAGCACTACAACTGCGGCACCATGACCCGCCGCACCCCGAATGCCGAACTGGTGAGCCGCGACGTGCTGTTGATTCATCCCGACGATGCCGCGCGCCACGCCATTGCCCAGGATGACCGCGTGACGGTGCGTTCAAGGCGCGGGGAAACCCATCTGAGTGCCGAGTTGTCCGAACAAGTGCAGCCGGGCGTGTTGTTCACCACTTTCCATTTTCCGGAAGCGGCGATCAACCATCTGACCAGCGGCATTTTCGACCAGGACGCCATGACGCCGGAATACAAGGTGGTGGCAGTAGCAATAGCGAGAGCAGGGGAGTAACCGGAGCGCCGGCATCCTGCCGGCAGGCCGGCGCTCCATCTTGGGAGGTGCGCATGAACTTTTTTCGAATCAAGGATAGGCGAGTCGCACTATGGAAAGCGCTGGCGCTTGCCGTGGCAGTTTGGTTAAGCGCGGTACCGCCGGTATTCGCGGCTACCGTCCGCCCGGCCCTGGCCGCCGGCTATTCGCACATGCTGGCCTTGCGTTCCGACGGCACGGTCTGGTCGTGGGGCGACAATACTTCCAACCAACTGGGCGATGCCACCGTCAAGTTGCGCACCGTTCCCGGCCAAGTAGCGGGACTGGCCGGCGCGGTGGCGGTGAGCGCCGGGGATATCCACAACCTGGTGTTGCTGGCGAACGGCGAGGTGTGGGCGTGGGGCAACAATACCTACGGGCAATTGGGCGACGGCACCCAGACTACCCATGATGCGCCAGCCAAGGTGCAGGGGCTGTCCGACGTGATCGCCATCGCGGCGGGCGGCTTCAGTAACCTGGCCTTGAAGCGCGACGGCACGGTATGGGCGTGGGGATTCAATATCTACGGGCAACTCGGGCTGGGCACCACTAGCGACGTGGCCGTACCTACCCAAATCACCGGGCTGGCCGACGTGGTGGGGATTGCCGCATGTCGCAGCTATTCGGGATGCGGGGCGGCGCTGAAGCGCGACGGCAGCGTGTGGACCTGGGGCAACAACGGTTCCGGCCAGCTTGGTGACGGCACCCGCACCAACCGTTCGCAGCCGGCCAGGATCGCCATCGCCAACGTCACGCGCCTGAGCGTCGGCTCGGAATTCCTGTTTGCCGAACTGTCCGACGGCAGCGTGTGGGCGTGGGGGCGCAACGATCTGGGCGAGTTGGGGGACGGCACCACCGCCAACCGGCTGGTTCCCGCGCCCGTTGCGGCGCTGCAAGGCTATCGGCAGTTGGCTGGCGGTTTGTACCACGCGCTCGGCGTGGCGCCGGACGGCAGCGTTCGGGCATGGGGGCAGAACGTTGCCGGGGAGGTGGGTGATGGCAGCAAAACCCAACGCAATACCCCGGTCGCGGTTGTCGGTGCGCCGGCCAATCCCGCCGCGATGCTGGGCGGGCAGTGGTTCAGCGCCGCGCTCGGCGCGGACGGTGCCTTGTGGACCTGGGGAGAAAACAGCAGCGGGCAGTTGGGGCGCGGCATGACTGGGGCGGTGCGCCCGTTCGCCCAGAAGATTTCGGCCCTCAATGTGGCGACGGTGGCGGCGGGACACACCCACAGCCTGGGGCTGAGCAGCGACGGGACGATCTGGGCGTGGGGCGGCAATGCCTACGGTCAGTTGGGCAGCGGCAATACGACTTCGAGCGCAACCCCGGCGGCCTTGGCTGGCTTGAAGGCAGTGGCAGTGGCCGCCTGCGAGGCGCATAGCCTGGCATTGACCGGGGCCGGGGAGGTGTATGCCTGGGGCGCCAACAGCAGCGGGCAACTGGGCGACGGGACAACCACCCAGCGCAATACGCCAACTGTGGTGCCCGGCATCGGCGGCATCATCGCCATCGGTTGCGGCGATGCGCATTCGGTGGCGCTGGGGCAGGACGGCAGGGTGTGGACGTGGGGGCAGAACTGGTTCGCCCAGTTGGGGAACGGGGTGCCCTCCAGCGCCGGCAGCTTGGTGCCGCTGCCAGTCGCCGGCCTTGCCAACATCCGCGCCATCGCGGCGGGCGGTCAATTCACCCTGGCATTGGCCGACGGCGGCACCGTGTATGCCTGGGGACGCAACGATTCCGGGCAACTCGGCGATGGCAGCAATACCGCCCGTGCCACGCCGGTGGTCGCGCTGAACGGCGCGACCCGGATCGTCGCCGGCTTCGCCCATGCCTTTGCCAGCGGGGCCGACGGCAACTGGTACGGCTGGGGCAAGAACGATTCCGGCCAGCTTGGCACGGGCGACACCGGCAGCCGAAGCACGCCGCTGTTGATGAACTATCCTCTCCAATTCGCCGGCCTTTCCGCCAGCGGTGGCGAAGGCAGCGCGGCGCACGTTAGTTGGAACTGGGGGCAAACGCTGGGCGTGACCGCCGGCGGGGTGGTGTGGGGCTGGGGGAGCAATGGTTCGGGGCTATTGGGTGGTGCCGATACCAGCAACCGGACTTCGCCGCGCTTGATAAGCGGCGTCTCGGGAATCCGCCAGGCGGTGGTGGGGAAAAATCATGTCCTGGCTGTCGCGACGAACGGCGAAGTCTGGTCGTGGGGCGATTCCAGCGACGGCAAGCTCGGTCAGACGGTCGATTTGACCAAGGCGGGGATGGCGCTGAACAGCGATTACACCACGCCGTTCAATCTCGGCGGCGGTTTCACCGCTTTCGCCACGGTAAGCGGGCCAAGCACCGCTCCCACCATCAGCGCCAGCCTGTCGGTGGCGGCGGCGGATCGCGGCAAAACCGGTAGAATCTACGTGGCCTACCAACTGCCCAGCGGCATCCTGTATTTCCTCGCGCCAAGCGGTTGGCTGCAATACGATGGCCAGCGCCTGCCTTACATTTTCGAAACCGTGCTGGGTGACCATTCCGGCGTGCTGTGGCCGGGCATCAGCATGATGGGGATGAGCGGGACGGTGTTCTACGTCGGGTATGGGCTCAGCGAAAGCGATTTGCTCGACAACCACAAGTATTCCGCGATTTATACGGTACCGGGGTTATAGTCACGCCTGCCGGAATCGGCAGCATAAAATACGAATTGGTTGGCGTTATTCTTCAGCTAAAGGTTCGGTTCTTCGTAGGAACGGCCTAGGCCGCGATTGCGGTGCCTCTTCGTGGCACCTGTTGTCGCGGGCGAGCCACGCTCCTACGGGGAAGCGCCCCATTAAGTTGAAGCTGAAGATTCGCGCCAATCCGGAAAAAACGATAGGGCTATGTAAATGAAGACCAATGCAGAAAAGAAGCTGTTGCAAGTATTTAGAGAACTGACCGACGAGCAGCGCGATACCGTGCTGGCCTTCGTCGAATTCCTCAGCCTGCGCAAAGCGGATCTGACCCCGGCGGTGCCGCAATTCCCCTTGGCTATCCCGCGTCCCGCCGAGGAATCGGTGGTCAAGGCCCTGAAGCGCCTGCGCGAGACTTATCCCATGCTCAACATGGATCAACTCCTTCACGAAGCCTCCGGCCATATGCAAAAGCACGTCCTGCAAGGCAAGCCGGCTGCGGAGGTGATCGACGATCTGGAGACGATGTTCTCCAGGCATTATGAGCAGTTCAAGGCCGGTTAAGCTTGATGCTGCGCGAGATTCGCCATACCCGCCAACACCCCGGCGAATTCCGGCGGCGCTGGTTCTTTTCCCACGAACAGGATTTGATTGTGTGGTATTCGGATGCTAGCGAGATCGTGTCTTTCCAGTTGTGCTACGACAAATATCGCGATGAGCGTGCCATTTGGTGGAAAGCCGGGCAGGGATTCAGCCATTTGCGGGTTGACGACGGGGAGAGTTCACCGTTGTCTCATTCCACCCCGGTTCTTGTGTCGGACGGGATTTTTGAAAGCTGCGAGGTGGTCGAGCGGTTTCTTGCCCTCGCCGGGGAAGTTCCGGAGAACATCGTCATGTTTGTAACGACGCATCTGCGTAATTATCCGGAGGTGGACGGGTGATCGAAGCCATCAACACCCACCAGGTATTCGACTGGCTGTGGACTTCCGGGCAGCCTTCCGAGGCGGATATCCTGCAATTCCCGCGCCTCGGCATTGAGACGGTCATCAACCTGGCCCTGCCGTCCTCGGCGAATGCCTTGCCCCGCGAAGCGGAAATCGTCACCGGGATGGACATGAATTACTTCCAAATCCCGGTGGTCTGGGAATTTCCCGATCACGACCAGTTGCGCCTGTTTTTCCAGCTTATGAACATGTTTCAAGGAACGCCGACCTGGGTGCATTGCGCCAAGAACATGCGGGTTTCGGTATTTGTTTACCTGTATCGCAAGCTGCATTTGCACGAAGCCGATGAGGCTGCGATCTTTCCGCTGCGCGAGGTCTGGCAGCCCGACAACGTGTGGCGGCGTTTTATCGACGAGGCGCTGAGTAGGCGAAAATAGGGGCTGGGGCGAATGTGCTATCATTCCCTTACATATTGTATAAATGTAAGGAGATTGGGCCATGTCCATCGCTACTATGACCAGCAAAGGGCAAACCACTATTCCGAAAGATATTCGTGAAGGTTTGGGTTTGCAGCCGAAGGACCAGATCAATTTCACGTTGTTGCCCGACGGAACCGTGATTTTGCGTGCCAAAA
Organism: Sulfuricella sp.; assembly: GCA_018336195.1. GTDB lineage: Bacteria > Pseudomonadota > Gammaproteobacteria > Burkholderiales > Sulfuricellaceae > JAGXQV01. The sequence continues at coordinate 10,497 of JAGXQV010000168.1, forward strand.
AGCGCAGCATCGCCGAGTTGCGCGGCATATTGTCCGCGCCGGAGGGTGTTTCCGTTTCCGTCGAGGAGATGCACGCTTGGCGCAAATGATGTACGGCCTGGATACCAACGTTCTGGTTCGATTCCTGGTGCTCGACGACGAGCAGCAAACTGCCGCCGCGCAGGCCGCTATGGAAAAGGCCGCCGCTGCCGCTCAACCGCTGGTTGTCAGCTTGTTGTCCATACTTGAAACCGAATGGGTATTGCGCAGCCGCTATCGTTTCTGCAAGGAAACCGTCGTGAGAACCTTCAAGGCATTGCTTGAGACGCGGGATCTGCTGATCGACGACGAAGGCGTCTTGGAACAGGCACTGTACCTTTATGAAAACAGCAGCGCGGATTTTGCGGATTGCCTGATGATTTCGCGATACGGGCGCATCGGTTGCGCCGCCATGCTGACTTTCGACACGCGCGCGGCCCAGGTGCCGGGCGGTCAATTGCTGACGACCTGAGCTTCCCAAACCTTTCTCCATTTGGACTTCTTTCTCATGCACACCGACACTTTTATTCCCGGCAAGGACGCTTCGCTGGAAACCTCCATCGAAACCATGCAGGCGCGCCTCGCCGCACTGGGCTTCTGCGTCGAGGAGCGTTCCTGGCTGAACCCGGTGGCGAACATCTGGTCGGTCCACGTCGCCGACCGCGATTGCCCGCTGCTCTTTACCAACGGCAAGGGATCGAGCCGTCTGGCCGCCCTGGCGAGCGCGCTCGGGGAGTTTTTCGAGCGCATGAGCACCAACTATTTCTGGACGCATTACTACCTCGGCGCGGACATCGCCAACCGTCCCTACGTCCATTTCCCCCAGGAAAAGTGGTTTCCCGTGGGCAAAGGCAAGGCCTGGCCGAAAGGGCTTTTGTCCAACGAACTGCGCGAGTTTTACAACCCGGACGGCGCGATTCCCGCGCGGATGCTGGTGGACGCCAATTCCGGCAACGCCGAGCGCGGCATCTGTGCCTTGCCCTACGTGCGCCAGCGCGATGGCGAGACGGTATGGTTCCCGGTCAACATCATCGGCAACCTCTACGTCAGCAACGGCATGTCCGCCGGCAACACCCCCGCCGAAGCCCGTACCCAGGCACTTGCCGAGATCTACGAGCGCCATGTGAAATTCCGCGTGATCGCCGAAGGGCTGTGCCTGCCCGACGTGCCCGACGAGGCGATCGCCCGTTATCCGCGCATCGCCCAGGATATCCATGACCTGCGCGAGGCCGGCTTCGGCATCCTGGTCAAGGACGCCTCGCTGGGCGGGTTATACCCGGTGATGAACGTGACCCTGCTCAATCCCGCCGACCAGGGCTGCTTCGCCAGCTTCGGCGCCCATCCGCGCTTTGAGATCGCCCTGGAACGGGCGCTCACCGAGCTGCTCCAGGGGCGCGGGCTGAATGCGTTGGGCGGTTTTCCCGAACCGGGATTCGACCTCGATGAAATCGCCAGCGCGCCCAACCTGGAAATTCATTTCGTCGATTCGAGCGGCGTCATCAGTTGGGATTTCCTCGGCAGCGAGGCGGATTTCCCTTTCCATGACTGGAATTTCACCAGCACCACCGAGGAAGACTATCACTGGTTGCTGAATCGCGCCCACGCCGACGGCTGCGACGTGTACGTGGCGGAATTCACCCATCTCGGCGTGTACACCTGCCGCATCCTGGTGCCCGGCATCTCGGAAATCTACCCGGTGGACGACCTGGAATACGAGAACACCAGCGTCGCCAACCGCTTGCGTCCCGCCATCCTGCGCCTGCCGGAATTGAGCGAGGACGAATGCAACGGATTGCTCAGGCTGCTCAACGACCTGGGGATAGACGACCAACGCCCGGTGGCAGGGCTGATCGGCCTCGCCCCGGACGCCGGGACGCTGTGGGAAGACCTCCGGGTAGGGGAGTTGAAAGCCCTGCTGGCGCTGGCCTGCGGCGATGATGACGGCATCGCCGAAGGCCTCGATTGGGTGCGCCATTTCGGGCAACTCGACGAGGCGCGCCGCCGCACCTATCGCTGCATCGAAGCCCTGCGCAATCTGGAAGAGGCGGGAGACTTCCAAGCGGCAGTCCAGCAGCTCTACGGTGCGGCAACCTTGAAGCAGGCGCAAGCGCTGCTGGACGGAGAACTGCGTTTCTTCGGCGTCGCCGCACCGGGGATGCAACTCGAAGGCTGCGCCATGCACCAGCGCTTGCTGGAGGCTTACGGCAAGGTGCATCAGGGGCAGGTATAAGCACATGAAACCCGTTCGCCGCAAAGATCGCGAAGTCAGCCATCGGGAAGCCCTTAAATTGCTCGATACCGCCGAGTGGGGAACCTTGTCGACCGTCGACCGGGATGGGCAACCCTACGGCGTGCCATTGAGTTACGCGCACAAGAACGGCTGCATCTATTTCCATTGCGCGCGGGACGGACGGAAACTCGACAACCTCGCCGACAACCCCAGGGTTTCCTTCTGCGTGGTCGGCAGAACCAAGGTATTGCCGGAAAAATTCGGAACCGAGTACGAAAGCGCCGTGGCCTTCGGCGTGGCATCCGAAGTATTCGAACAGGAACGTTACGACGCGCTGCTGTGGTTGCTGGAAAAATATTGCCCCGCTTTCCTGGAAGAGGGCAAGCAATACATCGAGTTAAAGGACAAGGCGACGAAAGTCTTCAAGATCGAAATCAGCCATGTCAGCGGCAAGGCGCGCAGATAGTTTCGTAGGGTGGACACGGTTCTTCGTGTCCACCGTTCGGAGGGGATGTTCTGCGTGGACACGAAAAGCTGTGTCCACCCTACTAGGCTTGACCCCGTGCCGCTGACCCTGCGCCCTTGTTTGTGTCTGCCCCTCATTGGTCTGACTGAACGTCAGCTTCGGTTGGTCTGGCAGCATTCTTTGCCTTCACTTCAATCCCACGCCTCAGGCGCTCGGAAAGTAAAGCGACCGCTGCTCCAGAGAAACCAGCAATTAGCCCAATAGCTGCTTGCTGCGGAGGCGTTGCAAAGACAAGTGGAGAAAAAAGTGCATCGACAACTGCGCCAGAGAATGCCCCCATGACCATGCGCCCGCTCAGTTGCTCCCAATGCTCGTCCGTTAGATTAAGAAGTATCGAACCAATTTCCATGCTATACGCATTGACAAGCCAAAGAATGCCCCCGAGGAGACCAGTGACCCAGCCGATGTAAGTCGGCAACCAAAGTATCTGCAAAGAATCAGTCATGCCGCTATATAGCCAGAATGGCATGAATTGCAAAACTATCAAACCGACTGCGGCTTGAACCTTTCGATAATGTTTCTTCATAATTAGTTTGAGCAAAAAAATAACTATGTACCCATGACGTAACAGACTCTATTCCATCAGCGCGCAGCGTGCGGGGCTGGCAATCTTGTTGGGCGTCCTGGAATTTGACGGCCAGATAGTCATGTAGAACCTATGATTAGCTTGAGTCGGCTGCAAAGCGATCCTAAATTGAAGTGTGAACATCAAATTGAGGAGAGCGAAAATGCAACCGACCCAAGTAAATTATTTTACGCCAGACGAAGAACTGTTGGCGGTATCGCTGGAATTATCTTCGG
>JAGXQV010000169.1 GCA_018336195.1 Sulfuricella sp.
GACCGTGAAACAAGGCACCTCGACCAAGGCGACCTACCGCTACAACGCCTTCGGCCAGCGGGTGAGCAAGGTCGCGGGCAGCACGACCACCTATTACGTCTACGACGACAGCGGCTTGCTGCTCGGCGAATACAACAGCACCGGCGCGGCGGTTCAGGAATTCGTCTGGCTCGACGGCCTGCCGGCGATGATTCTGACTTCGACGGCGAATTACTACGTCCATCCCGACCATCTGGGTACGCCGCGGCTGGTCTACAACGCCGCCGGTACGGTAATTTGGCGCTGGAATTCCGATCCCTTCGGCGCCACCCCGGCCAACGAAGACCCGGACGGCAACGGTGTGAAGTTCACGTTCAATTTACGTTTTCCGGGGCAATACTTCGATAAGGAATCCAACCTCCACTACAATTACTTCCGGGATTACGATCCTTCAATTGGGCGGTATGTGCAGGGTGATCCGATTGGACTCAAGGGCGGGATGAATGTTTATGGGTATGTTGGTGGGAATCCGCTTAGTTTTGTTGATCCTTACGGCCTAGAAAAACTTATTCTGTTGCCATCTGCGGACATCAATTACCCGGCTGCTTTGGCAGCGCCTGACCCATCGGGGCAACTTGCAATTTTTGCTCATGGCAATCCAAGTAAAGTTGATGGGAAGGACGCTAATCAATTGGCCGACCTTGTCCGCAAAAGTGGTAAATGGAAGCCGCAAATGCCAATAAAGCTTGATGCTTGCCGCACAGCGGAGGGCGACAAAAATATCGCAAAAGACCTTTCAAAGCTGCTTGATACGGATGTGACCGCACCTGATGCACGAACGCTGACTATTGGTGATCGTGATTTAGGCGTCTGGCATTCAATCAATATTCCTGGCACCGATAGAACAATCCCACTCTGGCCAGGAAATTGGGTCACATATTCTGGTGGAAAATAAAATGCCCAATCTAAAAAGCAAATTACTCATAGGGTTGGCTCTAGTTGGTTTTGTGCTATTAGCTACAAATTTTCTTCCAAAACAAAAATGTGGCGACGAGCCAGACCCTGAATATACGAATCTCATGTATAGAGCCGAAAGCGGTGATGTTTTGGCAATTTCAACGCTATACCGGCATGACAAGGCAAGAAACATTAGGGATCTTGAAGAGTACTGGGCGCTAAAAGGCGCCATCAAGGGTGACACTGAACTGAGGAATGAGTTTGTAAAAGCATTTGCCACACGTTTTGGCGCGGAGAGGCAGAAGCAAACGGTGGTTTATTTATTGAATGAAAAATCAACCCCGGAGATTGAATGCCTGCTTGCCCTCCTCAAAAACAGCTCAAATAGTGAATCCACTTGTAAGGCAACAAGCAGGCCCGGATAAAATGCAATGGAATCCGGGAGTGCCCGGCAGGGTACATTCGCCGCCGATGCGCCCTAGTGGGCGCTCCCGGATTCCACTGTTGCGAATGACTTTCCACCACGCGCTTCCTCCCGCTACAACGCCTTCGGCCAGCGGGTAAGCAAGGTCGCGGGCAGCACGGCGACCTATTACGACTACGACAGCAAGGCCTGCTGCTCGGCGAATTACTTTGCCCAGCCTTGGCTTAGCCACCCTTTACTATCCAACTTGGCAACCATTACAATAGATCGTCTCAATATTTACAATAAGTCGATCAGCCGATAAAAAACCTGCCATGAAAATCGCCACGACAAAGCGCGCCGAAATCATTCGCCGTTTCCTACTCAATGCTATCAAGGCAGGTAATTCGCATTACCTTCATGATGCGATGGAAACCTTCCAACTAACGCGGCAAGCCATCCATAGCCATTTGACCGCTCTCGTCAAAGTCGGCTATTTGGTGGCGGAGGGGAATACCCGCGCCCGAAAATACGTTCTCGGCCCAGTCAGATTTCATAGTGGGGTGTTCTCGTTAAAAGGGCTGAGAGAAAGCGACGTCTATTACCGCGATTTCGGGTTCATGTTTAACGGTCTGCCCAAAGAGCTTGAGAATATTTGCCATTACGGTTTTACGGAGATGCTGAACAACGCCGTTGACCACTCCTGTGGCAGCAATGCGTCGATCAGTGTGGATAGAACCGCTGATTTGATAACCATTAGGATAACTGATGATGGGGAGGGGATTTTTAACCATATCGCCCGCATTATGAATTTGAGCGACCCTAGAGAATCACTGCTCGAACTCAGTAAAGGAAAACTGACGACCGACCCGGACAACCATACTGGACAGGGTATTTTCTTTACTTCGCGGGCGTTTGATTACTTCCTGATTTTTTCAGGGGATTTGATTTTTTCGCATGATGACGGCGATAAAAACGACTATCTCTTGCACGATGACAATGATCGCCAAGGTACCCTGGTCATTATGCGCATTGCGCTTGATAGCAACAAAGTCCTCAAGGACGTCTTCGATGCGTTTACCGGCAACGAGGATGAGAACTTTGCATTTAATAAAACCGTCGTGCCGGTGAAATTGGCGCTATATGAAGGAGAACGCCTGGTATCGCGGTCGCAGGCCAAGCGCATATTAAACCGTGTTGAAAGATTCAAGACCGTTTTGCTCGATTTTCAAGGGGTGGATTTCATCGGGCAGGCTTTCGCCGACGAGGTATTCAGGGTTTTTGTGCGAAACAATCCCCAGATATCAATTACCCCTATTAATCTAACCAAGAACGTTGAGCAGGCGATTCATGCGGCTAAAAGCAATAACTGATGTGCGCTCACTTGAAGTGGTACTCGGTGAGATTCAGGTACGCCGCGACGTGCATTTCCTCATCGGGAAACCAGCCGGCATTGGAATTGGTGTTGCACACCCGGATACGGGCGAGGAGTTGCTCGGGGGTATGCACGATGCGATTGGCCCGGGTATAGACCTTGGAGCCGTCGCCGCCGAACTGGGTAGCGTGGCAGGGCGAGCAGGATTTTTCCAGCAGGGGTTTCCCGATTTTCGGGTCGCCTTTGTCGAAGGAGCCGGCAATGGCCGTGCCGGCCACAAATCCCAGGATGATTGCGAATAAGATTCTCATGATTTTCTCCCTTTGTTCGATCCTACGCTCTCAAGCCCACCGCTCATTCCTTATCGCAGGTGTCGATACCAAGCAGGCCGTTGGCCGGACAGAAGCGCACCACCGCCGTAATCAGGGCAATCGCCGCAACGGCGAGGATGATTATCCGCACCGTGGTTTCGAGCGACGGCATCAGGATTCCAACCAGCAGCAACACAATTCCGACCACGATGCGCCCGACGCGATCAATACCACCGACGTTGCATTTCATGATTGTCTCCAATCCGGGCGCGGGCTACCCGGCCCCGGCTTTCAATTGAGTTGGTCCATTCCACAATTGCAGTTTAGTTTGCCAAGCCGATTAAGCTATTGGGGTAATTACCTAGGAGCCTGTCGGACTTAATGAATCGAAGCGAAAAATGAGTGGGTCGAGGACAGATTTTCACGGATTTCAAGCGAATAGTCGTTCTATTCGCTTCGATCGCCGGGGAAATATGGACCGATCCCACTCATTTTGCAGCCAATTTGGTTAAGTCCGACAGGCTCCTGGGAGCCGCACCCTCGGCGCTTTCCATTTTCAGCAGGCATTCCCGGGTCAACCCGAGAAAACGCGGGGTCGGCCCGATATCCTCGTAGATCGGGTTTCCCGCTTCGTCCTCGGATACCACCCGCTCTCCCGGGATGTAGGGCATGGCATTCTCCAACTCGTCGAGGGCCGCGCTCAGCAATTCGGAAATCAACTCGTTTTCGCTGCGCCGCGGATACATTTCCGCCAATGCCGCAATCCGCGCCGCATCCTGCATGGGGAGGCGGATCCCATATTCGCGGACGGTCAGTCTGCCGCTGGCCGAATGTTCCCATTCCCGGATCAGGCTACCGATATTCGTCACGGCGATCTCCCTCAAGTGGTCGTTGCAGGCACGGCGTCAACGCAACTGGGTCGCGCTCTGGAGTTGGAACTGCACCGGGCTGCTGCCGGGCACCAGTTGCAACTGGGCGCTGTATGCCCCTGCCTGCGGCAACATGACCGAGGGGAGGGTGAGCAGCCCGGCTGCCGAAGAAAAATAAGGCGCATTCGGGCCGCCGCTATCGGCAATCATTTGCCCACGCACTTCGCCGCCGGGATTGGTGGTGCTATGGACGTTGAAGTACCACTTGCCGGCCAGCAGATCGGCTTCCTGGGCCGCGGTGAGCGTGACGGTCTGGGCGGAGTTGCCGTAATTGGCGGCGGCCGCGCCGGTTACCGGCACCACCACGGCGGCATTCTGCCCGACCGTCGCCGGGCCGTGAAAATGCACCCCGGACAAGGTTGCGCTGCCGCCCAACTGCCAGTTGAAGGAAAAGGTCAGCGCCTTGCTGGCAGTATCGTAGGTTCCGGTAAACCAGCCGTAACCGGTGGTGGCGACGGCGGGCACCTGCTGGCTGCCGGTCAGCGGCAGGGCGGTATAGGTGACGACGTCCGCCTGGGCCAGGCCCGCGCCGACGAGCAACCAAAAAGCGCATGGTGCGATGAATTTCGAGACGGCGGATTTCATGATGGCATCCTCGCTGAATGAATGGCGTGTATCAGTTCGAATAACCGATTTGCGCCTCGGCCTGCAGCCAGTCGTCCAGGTCGCCGCCCTCGGCGAAGCCGCGGCGCTCGGCGTAGTAATAAGCGGCCTCGGCGATCATCTGCCGACGATCATATTGCGCCGGGCGGGCCTTGCGGCTCTTGGCCGGTGCTTTGGGTTCTTTCTTGGTGCTGGTTTGGGACGTTTCCATCATCATCTCCTTAAAAAAGCAATCCTGATTAGCGCTGATCTTCAGCTAATGGTTCGGTTCTGCGGAGCGGCCTGGGCCGCGATTCACGGTGCATCTTCGTGGAACCTTTTGTCGCGACCAAGCCACGCTCCTACGTGAAAAGGGCCGTCTATTTGAAGCATCCGGCCAAACTGAAAATCAGCACCAATCAGGAATACGATTGACCGACTGTCAGTGAACCAGCGGCAGACAGCCCACGCTACGAGCGCGAGCGATTGCGCCGAAGTGCCCCGGCCGCACCAGTTCGATCTTGAGAAATCCGCTTTCCGAACCGCATTGGGGGCAGGTCGCCTGCCGACACATCACTTCCTCATCAAGTCCCGACTTGGTCAAAAATCCGGGAATGTGGACTTCCTTCAAGGTATAGGAGGATTCATCGTCGAACTTGAAGTAACAGTGACTGCACAGCAGATTTGACATGGCCCGCTCTCCTTTGATGACGCCAATCGCCCGATGAAGAACACCCCGTTTTCACTCGAATTGGCGCGTTACGAAAAAACCATCGATTTTTGCAAATTTCAAACAGCAGACTCGAACCCGCCCAACGAAATGAATTTTTGCCAATTTATGTTCTTTTCATGGAGCGATTGCCGCTTGGATTGCTGTAGCGCGCTGCATAGCTGCTGGATCTTGGTCATGATCCGGATCCTCACTTTCGGCGGCAGGCGGCCAAACATGGTCACATCGCCGTATTCGCAGCCACCCGCCAGGAAATCGCCGAGATCCTCGCCTTCTCCCGAACAGGTTGCGAAAACCAGGGGTTGCCCCTCGTCGCGATAGCTGACCTTGAGATTGCCGGGATAATCGGAGTCCGTATAGACGCACTGAAAGATATTCATCAGGATCAGGTCGAGACGAACTTCATTGAGCAGTTGCAATGCCTGCTTGCCATGTTCGGCGACATACACCTCGTAGCCTTCCGCCCGCAGCAAACGCTCCAGCATGTTGCGTCCGCACAGATTCTTTTCCGCGATCAGAATATGCATTCCGTCATCCTTGTGTCCGAGAATTTCATGGAAGCAGTTTATTTCGCGGGCCGCCAGGAATCTATGCGAGCGTTCACCTATGAGGGTAGGTAATTCCCCCTATGCATTCCCTGTAACGCCAGTGTTGGCGCGGCTTTCCGGCTAAGTAGAAAGACTCGCAAATACCTGATTGTTTTTGTCTGGTGCTCTACTACAATGGGGATATGCCTGGGGGCATCCACATGCCTCAAGCCGAGTTGAGGAGACCGCCATGAGCGACCATGACAACCTGCCGGTAATGGTCTGGGAAGGGAAGAGCAGCGTCTTGCGCGCCCGCACCCTGATCATGCGCCGGGAACCACTGATCCTGGAAATGAGCAAAAGCTTCGGCATCGATGTGGATGCCGGAGAATGCGGCTGCCGGACCGTCGATAACGGCAGACATTTCCTGGGTTGCGATCCGAAATGCACGCTTTCCCTGCTCGCCGACACCAACCATCTGCCGGCGCTGGCCAGCCTGGGAGATGCGGCGGAACAAGCCGGCCTGCTGGTCGACCTGGACCGGGCGCTGGCGCGCATCATTATCTACAATTGAAGGCCATGCCCGGCCCGACCCGCACCATGACCAGAACCGAGCAGGATACCTTCGGCGCCGTTGAAGTTCCCACAGAACGGCTGTGGGGGGCGCAAACCCAGCGCTCCCTGACGCATTTCCGGATTTCCACCGAACGCATGCCCGGCGAGTTGATTCTGGCGCTTGCCGAAGTCAAGCGCGCCTGCGCCGCCGTCAATCGCGATCTGGGCTTGTTGCCGGCGGAAAAAGCGGCGGCAATCATCGCTGCCGCCACCGAAGTCATTGCCGGCGCGCATCCGGCGGAATTTCCGCTGTCCGTGTGGCAGACCGGTTCCGGTACCCAGACCAACATGAACATGAACGAGGTGCTGGCCAACCGCGCCTCGCAATTGCTCGGCGGACCGCTCGGCACGGCCCGCCTGGTGCATCCCAACGACGAGGTGAATCTCGGCCAGTCGAGCAACGACGTCATTCCCACCGCCATGCACGTGGCGGCCTGCACCGGCCTGGCGCACGCGCTGCTGCCGGCGTTGCGCGGCCTGCGTGCGACGCTGGAAACGAAAGCGCTGGCCTTTGCCGACATCGTGAAGGTGGGGCGCACCCATCTGCAGGACGCCACGCCGCTCACGCTGGGGCAGGAAATCTCCGGCTGGGCCGCCCAACTCGACCACGCCGAACAGGCGATCATCGCGAGCCTCGGCGCACTGCATGAACTCGCGGTGGGCGGCACGGCAGTCGGCACCGGCCTCAATACTCCGCCGCAATTCGGCGAACGAGTCGCCGCCCGGCTCGCTGCGGAAACCGGGCTACCCTTCCGCTGCACGGCGAACCGCTTTGCCGCGCTGGCAGCGCACGATGCGCTGGTGAGCGCGCACGGGGCACTCAGGACGCTGGCGGTAGCACTCCTGAAAATCGCCAACGACATCCGCTGGCTGGCCTCCGGGCCGCGCTGCGGACTCGGCGAACTGCGCCTGCCGGAAAACGAGCCGGGCAGCTCGATCATGCCCGGCAAGGTCAATCCGACTCAGGGCGAGGCGCTCGCCATGGCATGTTGCCAGGTGTTGGGCAACGACGTGGCGCTGGGTATCGGCGGAGCAGCCGGAAGCCTCGAACTGAACGTCAGCAAGCCGCTGATCGCCCACAACTTCCTACAGAGCGTGCGCCTGCTGGGGGACGCCATGGCGAGTTTCGATACGTACTGCGCGCGCGGCATCGAAGCGGACCGGGAACGGATCGCCGAATTGCTCGGCCATTCGCTGATGCTGGTCACGGCACTGAGCCCGCATATCGGCTACGACCGGGCGGCGGCGATTGCCAAGCATGCTCACGCCGGCGGGGTTTCCCTGCGTGAGGCCGCCTTGGCGCTGGGATTCGTGAGCGCCGCCGAGTTCGACGAATGGGTGAAGCCCGAGCGCATGGTCTGAACGGCGCCCCTTCTGAATTTGTTGCGGGCAACCGGTTGCCTCGCCCGCATCCGCCTATACTTGAACCGCGCCGCACATTCGTCGGTGCTTTATCAGGAGTACGACCATGGGCAAAATTCGACAAAGCAACAAGGAAGCCAAGAAGCAACCTCATCTGACCCCCAAGGAAAAGAAGGTTGCCAAGAACGCCAAGAAACACGCCTCGGACAGCGTGCCGTTGGTTCCTCGCTAAACGTGTTCCGGCGGGGTCACCCGCCGGCATGGCGCGTCTGGCGCTGTTTTAATTGCCGTTTCTCAGAAAATGATCCAGTCGGATTCCGCGACCAACTTGTCGCTGTCGCCGCCGGCAAAGCGCACGATGTAGCCGCCCTTGGAGGCAAACCGCTGGCCCTGGCCGAGCGTGAGGCGCGGATAGACGGTCGTGCCCTGGCGTTTGCCGAACTGCTCCGGCATATTCACGGGCATCCCCATCCCGGGTTTCATCGGCATGGCCACAGTGGGAAGAAGCATGGCGCGGTCCCGCGCCTCGTCCTCGGCCTTGCCGGACTCGCGCCGACCGATCATGTCCTCGGCCCGTTCCAGCAGGTAATCGCGGTACAGGTTGTGGAGCATTTCCGCGAGCGTATCGGTGAGAAAATTCAGGGCGAAATATACTTCCGACTGGAGCGGTTCATCGACCAGCGGCAAGTTGCGCGATTTGAGCCAGGCATGGAAATACGTCAGGTTGGCCGCGCGCTTTTCCGGCAATTCGTAGGGATACACCAGCCTGGCCCGGTTTTTCCAGGCGGCTGGGAACGGTCCATGTTCAGCGCCGGACAGCCGCGCCGAAAAGAACGGCAGCGCTTTCCGCGGTGGGGCAACCTTATCCAGCTTGGCGAGATCCGTCGGTCGTAGCCAAAACATTACGGCATCGCCTTCCTGGATTCCCGCCAGCATCTCGCCCGATACGTTTTCCTGGTCGGACAGGGCGCGTTCCGCCAGCGCCACGTCCGAGCCGGCGAGGGCATGTTTCAGAGCCTGCGCCGCACCGCGCCCCACCTCATTGTCGCGATAGACCTGGAGCAGCCGGCGCGGGCGCGATTTGCCGGCCAGCAGATGCTTGGCCAGCACCTCGGCTTCCAGCGCCACGCCGCGCGAAAAATACAGGGGGTAGAAAGCCTGAGGCGTTGCCGGCGGCAGATCGACGCTGGGAAACCAGCACGGCACCTGCTCGCGCTCGCAGAAATCGTGCACCGGTTCCCAGGTGCCGTTCGACAGCCCGGAAACCACCGCGAAAACCGGCTGGCGGCGATAATACGCTTCGAGCTGGGCGGTCCAGGTTTCCGGCGCGCCCTGCAATTCCCACACCTCCAGTTCCCAGGCGCGCTCGGTACGCAGGATCATTTCCGCCGGCGACACCATGTGCCGCCGCCCCGGCAGGGTACTGCTGTTTTTCTGGGTAACGGCACCGCGCATCATGTCGAGGAAGACCTTGCGCCGCGCCGGCTCGACGCCGGGGGCGACGACCGTGGCAAAGCGGATCTTGTCGGTGCCGACGCCGGGCGACCACTGCGGCGACAACTGTTTGAGGTAGGCCGCCAGTGCCGCCATATCCGCCTCGTTCAAGGCGTAGTGCGGCATCATGACGTTCATCGCGCGTCCGCTGTTGTTCACGCCACGGCGGATCGCGTCGGCCAGGGTGGCGTCGCTGTAGGGATCGTGGCGGCGATTCATTTTCTTGCCGAAACGCGGGTCCATCGTCGCCATCGCCTTGTCGTCGGCGGGGGCGAAAAGAAACCGGCTGTTGATGGGCGCCACCTGGATGTCGCCTTCCACGGCGCCCATCCCGCTGCGGCGATGGCAATTGACGCAGGCCGCCTGAGCGCCGGCAACCATCGAGTTATCGAAGCGCGCCCCGCTCAGCGGCGCGCCGGAAGGCAAAACTCCCTCGCGGTAGATGCGCCGCCCTTGCTCGACCTGGTCTACGTGATTATCCGGCGCCGCCGCCCCGACCGGCAGCGCCAGCGCCGCCCAAACCCCGAGCAGGATGCGCCGGGTTGAAATATTCAGCAGGTGCATGTCAGCCTCGTATGCAGGGTTCGGGAATCACTTCACCGCCAGCAGTTCCACGTCGAAAAGCAGCGTCTCGTTCGGCCCGATGTCGCTGCCCACGCCGCGTTCGCCGTAGGCCTGCTGGGGCGGAATGAAAATCTGCCATTGCGATCCGGCGGGCATGAGTTTCAGCGCGTCGCGCCAGCCGGGAATGAGCGCCGCGACTTTCAGATTGGCGGACTTGCCGGGTTCGGTGGCGTCGAATTCGCTGCCGTCGAGCAAGGTGCCACGGTAGCGGCATTCCACCATGTCGGCCTCGCTGGGCGTCTTGCCGTCGCCGGCCTTGACGATTTTGTACTGGACGCCGCTGGGCAGGGTAATCACGCCGTCCCTGGCCTTGTTCTCGGCCAGGAAAGCCTCGCCCTTCTGCTTGTTATCGAGCGCCGCGACCCGCTTGGACAGCACCATTTTCTGCCGCACTTCGCTCTGGAAGGCCGTCATGGTTTGGCGCAGTTCCTTTTCCGGAACCCGCAGCCGTTGCCCCGACAGTCCGTCATTCAAGCCTTGCAACAGCAGGTCCGGGTCGATGGCGATATCCTGTTTCTTAAAATTCCGCGCCATCTCCACGCCGAGGCCATAGCTGGTCTTGTCGGTCTGGTTCGCGAAAGCCGGTGCCTCGTCGGCACCGGCTTGTCCGGCGAGGAGACACCAGCCCACCGCTATCGTCCATTTCAGCTTCATTGCGTTCCTCTTTCAAAAAAATTGGCGGTCGGTTTGTGATTGCGGACCTATTGCAAGGCCACCACCCGGTAGCGGTAGTTGACGCCGCCAGCGAGAGGCGCCGTGACCGTGGTGGTGTTCGAACCCACCGGCAGGCGGGCAACCGTGGTCCAGATGGTGCCGTTGACGGAGCGCTGCACCATCAAACCGCTTGCGCCGTTCGAGGTATCCATCCAGTTCAACTGGACCTGGTCGGGCGCGATGACCTGCGCGGTCACGCCGGAATTGAGCAGCGGGGTGAATGGCGCATTCTGCGTCGTCACGGTGCCGCCGGCTTGCGCCTGTGCCGCGAGAATTCCGAATCCCAATGCGACGATCCATTTCAGTTTCATTGCCGGTTCCTTTCAAAAAAATGGAAATTCAGTGTAGTTGAAAATTTTCCGGTGTCGGCATGACGCCAACACCGGGAAGACAGCTTACTTCGCGGCGACACTGACGATGCTCGACGTCGCGGAGCCGGTGGCGTTCACCGCCACCACCCGGTACTGGTAGGTCTTGCCGGAAACCAGGCCGGTTTGGCTGAAGCTGGTGGTGGCTCCCCCAACCGTGGCGGCGGTCAGCCACACCGCGCTGGGTTTGTACTGGACCATGAAACTGTCGTTGTTGTTGGCGGTGTCCGTCCACGACAGATTGACGGTCTGGGCCACGCTCGACGTCGCCGTTACCCCGCTCGGTGCGGTCGGCGCGACCGTCAGGTCGACGTTGACCACCGCGCTGACCGGACCGTTGGTGGTCCCGTTGACCGCGAGCACCCGGTAACGGTAGTTGGCGCCGGCGTTAAGCGTGGCGGTCAATGCGGCGCTGACCGAATTGGCCGGCAGGGTGGCGACGGTGCTCCAGATGGTGCCGTTGGTGGAGCGTTGCACCAGGTAGCCGGTTTCGCCGGTCGAGGTGTCCGCCCAGTTCAATTGCACCTGGTTGACCGCGAGCATTTGCGCGCTCACCCCGGAAGGGGCGACCAGGGTGGCCGTCCCGACTTTCGTGGTGGCGGTCGCCGTAGCCGACAGCGGCGAGGATCCGGTGCTGTTGAAGGCTTGGACCTGGTAGGAATAGGTCGTGCTCGGCAGCAGCCCGGTATTCACGAAACTCGTCACGTTGGCGCCGAGCGTCGCGACGACCACGCCGTTGCGCCAGATCTGGTAACCGGTTTCGTTGGGCGTGTCCGCCCAGGTCAGGGTGATCTGGGTGGAACTGTCGGCCGTCGCCGTGACCGAGGTCGGCGCGATCGGGCCGCTGCCTCGGGTTACCGCGTTCGACGGCGTCTCGCCCGCGGCGTTGAAAGCCACCACCCGATACGAATAGGTGGTATTCGGAACGAACGTCGAGGTGTCGGCATAAGAAGTCGTGTTCGCCGGGGCGGTGCCGACGCTCGCGTAGGTGCCGGGCGTGCCGTTGGTGACCACCGCGCGCTCGATGCGAAAGCCGATTTCGTTGGCCTTGTTGCCCAGCGTGCTGGCCGATCCCACGGGAGTGGGATCCGTCCAGGTGAGCACCCGGCTTGCCGAAACCGCCTGGAGAACCGGCGCGCTCGACAGCGTCGCGCCGTAAGTGTGGACGAAGGGACGCATGAAATCGTTCTCTTCGTGGCCGAGGATGTGACAGTGCCACACGTATTCCCAATCGAAATCGGCGTTGGCGTTGACGACCGCCGCGGGGTTGCCGGTAACGGGGTCGACCTGGGTGAAGCCGGTCGCGACCCCCAGCGGCTGGGTCGGATCCATGGCGCGGTTGCTCTTGGGCAGGCCGAAGGGAACCGGCGGCGACTTCGCCCGGATCGCGACGATGATGTCTTCCAGGGGGTTCATCTTGACGGTTTCCTTCCAGCCCACCTCGGCGGGGTTGGGCGCCTTGACCGTGCCGTCCCAGCCGACCCGGTTGAGCAACTGCACGTCGACCAGGTGGAAATGGACCGGATGGGTATCGACGCCGTTATGGGTGATTTTCCAGATCTGGGTTTCGCCGTCGGCGATGGTCTCGGTGGTCGGGTCGACGTAGGCGAGCGGAATGGTGGTCTGGGTCAGGGCGCTGGTGAACGGCAGTTCGACGCCCAGGGTCGCGTTCATCCGCCCGTAAATCGGATCGAACAGTTCCTGGATGGCCTTGTTGAGCACGGGCAACGACTGCGTGGCGCTGGTGGACACCACGGCGGTCGCGCCGATCCCGTTGACGCCCGGGGCATTGGTGAAGGTCACGGTGGGCGCCGAAGTGTAGCCGCTGCCCTTGTTGACCAGGGTAACGGCGGTCACCTTGCCGCCCAGCACGGTGGCGGTTGCCGTGGCCTGGGTGCCGCCGGCGGGCGGCGCGGAAAGCGTGACGATGGGGGCCTGGGTATAACCGGTGCCGCCGCCCGTCACGGTGACGCCTTGCAGCGCCTGGGCGCCGCCGGGGAGGGTCCAGGTGAAGTTGGGCTGGGTCGCCGAACCGGCATAAATCGACGCATAGGTGTCGGTATAGCTGCTATTGAAAGCCGCGTTATAAGCTGCCTGCCCGACGATCGGCGGCTCGTGACCCACCGCGTAGGCAGCCGGCACGGCACCGGCCAGCGGACCACCGGTACCGGCCGGGTCGAAGGCCGGCGCGGCGGCGTTGGTGCTGACCTTGATCTGCATCATGGTGCGGGTGTTCGGGCCGTAACCCGCCAGGGTGCTGGGCGCGCCGCCGACGGTGGTTTGATCCGGGCCGTCGGTGTAATAGTCGATGCGCGGATCGAAAGCCGGCACCGGAGCAGGCGCGTCGTTGTAGAGAATCAGGGTCTTGCCGGCGAATTGGGAGAAGTCGACGACCACGTCGGCGCGCTCCGCCGGTCCCATGTACAAGCCGTGATCCAGAACGTTCAGCACCGTCACGCTGCGGCGATTGTATTCGTAGTTGATGGGGGTCGAGGGGATCACGTTCACCTGCGGCAGCAACCCGGATTCGTTGCCGATCTGGATGATGTTGGGTCCTGCGGTCAGCGGGTCGGGCACGCCGCCGGCACGCCCGTCGGTCGGCCAGGTTGCCGGCCAGCCTGCGGTCGGCACCGCCGGAACCATCTTCACTTCGGTGTTGGTCCGGCCATCCACGGTGGTCACCGCCGGGTCGGCGACATATAGACTCAGGTTGATGAAGCGGTCGTTGCTGGCATTGAGGACGCGGAAGCGGTAAGCCTTGGGATCCACCGTCACGGTAGGGTAGGCGGTGCCGTTGATGACCGGCGTGTCCAGGAAAGCTTCCGGCGTGGTGGACACATCCGGCAGGGAAAATTGCGCCGGGAAGACCGGCCAGAACCACGGACCCCAGTCCCAGCGTCCGGCCGGATTGGTGCCGTCGATAGTGCCGGGATACTGGTTGGTCTCATAAACGTGGGGGAACCACAAATCGCCGGGCGCGCCCCATGCCGCCTGATTCCACTTGGCATCCTGCACGGCGATGTCGGAAGGCACGAAGGTCTTGTCCTGGATCACCAGGGGAATCCCGATGGGATCGGGAACCGCCGCACCCAGCGCGGCATTTTCCGCCGGATCCAGGAGCACGTAGCCGGCGGCCTCACCGGTATAGACGTTGAGACGGGTGATGCCGGAGGCGTGATCGTGATAGAACATCAGCCGCCCGCTTTGCGCGTTGGTCCAGTACAGGGTTCCCGAACCATCGCCGGGGTCGGGCATGTCGGGGACGTTCTGGAAACCGACGCCTTTCTTGTACGAGGTCGTCTCGCCGGCGGGCACCGTCCATTGGTGCGGCGTGCCGTCGCTGATCCACGGCGAGCGGCCGCCGTGCAGGTGCATTTCGGCGCGGTTCTGGGTGTATTGCTCCCACCTGGCCAGACCGGTGGCCGGATCGATGGCCTGCAACTTGGTGGCCGGATCGATGATCGGCACCGGGCCGTTGCCGGCGCCCACGATGGTGGTGTCGGTGGGGATGAACAGATTGCCCGCGGCGCCCTTGGGGAGCAGGTTGCTGTACTTGACGCGCACCGGCACGTCCTTGGTGCCGGCAATCACCGGCCCCAGGTAATGCGGGGTATCGTAGGCGTAGATTTGCGCGCCCTTGGCATCCAGGATGGCGCTGCCGTTCGGATACTTCAGGGCAATGTGCTTGCTGGTGGCGGCATTGCGCGCCGTCTCCAGTTGCACGTAGCCGCGCAGGCGGGTGGCCTTGGGCAGGTCGCTGTGCATCTTCTGGGTATATTCGACGATCCCCAGTTCGTAGTAGTCGGAACCCGGATAGGTCGCCTTGTCCGCCACCGCGAGCGGCAGGTAGTTGCCGAGATTGTTCGCGCCCACCGGCGTCACGCCCGGAATGCCCGGCAAGGTATCGATGAATTTGCGTATGCCGCCGCTGGCGCTAACCACCACACCGGTGGCCGGATTGACCACGGTTTTCGGCAACTCGCTGTTGGCGTAATAGGTGTTGATACTCATCGCACCGCCGGCGGCGTCGGTGTAGGTGATGCTGCCGACGCCCGCCTGGGCCGGGTCGATTGCCGCCGCCGAAGCCATGGCGATCATGACTGCCGCCGCTATCCGATTAAGCTTGAATTTACGCTGTTCCATGCTGAATTTTCCTTCAGAGGGTTGTTGCGGTTTTCTCCGGGCGCGGCAGTTCGGGGTTTCCGGCAGGCGTCACGGACGGGTAAAGAACGCTGGCGAGGTCAGCGTCGCAGCGTTTGGCGGGTCGCGCGCAGGGCGTCCTTGGTGTTGCGCAGCGTGGAGCGCGTCAGCCGCGCATCCTTGACCTCTTTGCTGGCTTCCGCCTTGTCGTTCTCGGCGGTATGAACCTTTTTGGAGTTGCTGGCCGTCGCGGCGACTGTTTTGTTGCTATTGGCCGTACCCGTTCCCTCGGCGGCGGCCGGGCCGATCACCACGGGGATGGCCATCGTCAACATTACCGCTACAGCTACAGGGTTGAGCTTAAATTGGCTCGCTTTCATGCTGAAATCCCTTCCAGAGTTGATTCAGTTTCTACACGGTTTCCTCGATACGGCGATTCGCGCCGCCAAGCGGGATTGGCGACGGCAAACGCTTAATCTAGGCTTAATTGTTAGTGCCGCAAGGTAGCGGGGATGTAAGGTAAAACCCTACCCATGCGGTAGGTATACACCCCCTTTTTCCCGGCCCGGCAAGGCATTGCCGCGCTGTAGGCGCCAAGCGGAAAGGTATGCAGAGGCTTGCGCGCAGTCCCGGGCGCTACGCAGTCCGCCCACCCCCGCCGCATCACTGGCACCCCGCCGTGGCGAGCAGCCCGGAGATCGGGCCGACATCCGTCAAGGCGTTGTTCGAGGCCGGTCCGAGGTAATAAACGTGGCCGTCCGCCGAGGAGGTCCCAAGGTAGCTCTGGGTTCCCGGGTAGTAGCGGTAGTAGTAAGGTGCCATGGTCACGGAGGCGCTCCCCGCCGGAACGAATAGCGCGCTGTAATAGCTCTCCGCCCAGTTGAACAGGCAATCCGCCGGGTTGACGGCAGCCAGGGCCGCGTTGCCGAGGATAAACGCCATCCCGCTGGTGTTGCTCGAATAAGAGGGGCCGCCGTACTGGTAATAAAAAGTATTGCCGCCGGGGGCGGGGATTTGCGCCCAACCCCAGGTCTGGAAGGCCACCGGCATGCTGTCTGCGATGGACAGGAAATAGCGGGTACCGGCCGCCAGTGCTACCGGCGTGGCCAGGTCGGCGCTAAAGCGGGACATCCCGTTGCCGGCGGAGGTCTGGGTGAAATTGACGACCAACTCGTATGCCAGCGGCTGGCCGCCGTGAAGTTGCGGCAAATCGGGTTGCAACGCGACGGTGCCGGGATCCTGGTTGTAGAAACCGATGAAAAATCCGTTCGAGGTGGCCGGCGGAGCCGCCCCTTGGGTAACGCTCTGCCCCCACCACTCGACATGGGTGACGGTTGCCGTCTCGGTGAGCGTAAACGCGGCGTAGGCGATCGCGTCCGAATCCAGGTTGTTCTTGCCGGTCGGATCGAACCACAACTGCGAGGGAAGGGCGCCATCCGGCGGGTCGTTGGGCATCTGGGCGTAAAGCGTGGCGCCCTGAACGACCAGGGCGGTAAATAACAACAGGATGCCGCCAAGCAAGCTTTTCATGTCCAAAATCCTTTCGTCGTAAAGACAGGGGCGTTTCAATATGGGTGAAGACGACGAAAAGGCAATAAGGTAAACACCGGGTTGTTACGTGGGCGGCACCTGAATTTCCCGTAGACCGGCCTGCCACCCCCCGCCCCGCGCGGGGCGGGGGGTGTAGGGTAGGGAAACTACTTAGTTTTTTAGGTGAACACACAGATAGATTCCTCCCCCCTCGACAAATTAAACTGTGGTCATGAAGTAGCGAGTCGAGGTGCCCCAGCCGGTTTCCGGATGAGGATAAAAAACCGTCAACGAGGAGAGTCCCATGGCAAGCAAGCAGATATTCGCAACAAGCAACCAAACTGCCTTCAATCCCGGCTATTTCACGTCGGCAGCCCGCATCAGGAGAGAGCAGTTTTCCCTGTTGCGGATCGAGATCGAAATGCTCGCCAAGGAAGAAGCCAATCTGATGAAGATCGCCGGCGCGGCGGCATTGTTCATTTCCCATCTCGAACACCTGACGCTTCCCCGCGAGGCCATCGGCAGCGCCGCCACCCTGGCCCGCCTGGTCAACGAGATGCCCGATGACCTGATGAGCGACGCCCTGCAACTATTACATGCCTGAAAACCGCAGGTAGCGGGGGGAAATACGCAGTAGGTTTCCCCCGCCGCCAGCCTCCCGAGTTCCCTGCGGAACGCCCTGAAATCCGCACTTGGCGCGCCCCCTGTAGAAGATCGACTACCGGGGTTCCAGTATGACATTTCACTATTCACCGTAGTGAATTGGGGGGATTCCGCTTACATTCTTATGCACGGCCACCGATTATTCTGAATCTCGTCATTTAGAAATAATCGAAGAGGTTGCCATGCGCCGAATGATTTCCAGTTTTTTCGAGGCGATCTATCACCTAAGCCTACGGGATTGGTTGATTCTCCTGATTCTTGCCGAATCCCTCCCGGCCATTGCATTGGCCGTCAACGCCATGAAAGAGCAGCGCGAAGTGATGGCGGCAGCACAGCGCGAGGAAATGCTGGTTCTGAGCAAGTTCGGCGCCGCGCTTCAATACGACGTGATGCAGGATGCCCACGATTTCCTCGGCTCCCTGTCCAAGGAACCGTTCATTCAGGAAAGCGACTGGCACGGCTGCCGGGAAATCGTCAAGGCCCACCTCCAGAGCCATGCCCCCTGGTACCTCGACATCAACATCGCGCTACCCGGCGGCGAAGTCGTATGCGGCACTCTGCGTGAGGAAGACCCGGTCAGCCTGGTCGACAGCGGGTCTTTTCAGGATGCCTTGAAAACAAAGCGTTTCGTCGTGGGGAATTATGAAATGGGCCACCCTTCCGGCCAGCCGGCGCTGTGGTTTCGCCTACCGGTACTCGATGCCGCCGGCAAGCCCAAGGCGGTACTCTCTTCTTCCCTGAATCTGCGAGCGCTGAACAGCGTCATGGGTAAAATGAGTTTGCCTCTGGGCGCGGTAATGTTCGTCGTCGACAAGAACGGCATGGTTCTTACGCATAGCAATCTCGACGAGGAAAAGTGGATGGATCATGGCCCTTCCAGGGAGTTTCTGGTCAGGGCCATCCTGGAGGGTGGCGAAGGGGCGCTGGAAATGCCCGGCGCCGATGGCGTGCCACGCCTGTGGGGGTTCGCCCGCGCCGGAGATACCAGCGAGCAGGGGATCTACGCGGCGGTCGGACTGCCCATGCACGAGGGATATTCCGAGGCGACGCGGATATTCGCGCGGCAATTGACGGGCCTGGTCGTGGCAACGCTGGTGCTGCTGATGCTGATGTTGCTGAATACCAAATACCTGTTGCTGAACAAGATCAGCGCCATCCTGGGCATTGCGGAACGGTTGCGCCAAGGCGACTTCAGCGCGCGGACCGGCATGGAGGGCGGCCGCCATGAATTGATCCAGGTCGGGCAGGCGCTCGACGAAATGGCCGCGCAACTGGAAGAACGCGACGCGGCGCTGCACCAGCTATTGGAAGTCACCTACATGAAATCCATCCGCGATCCGCTGACCGGGCTGTATAACCGGGCTTATCTCAACGAATCGCTCAAGCAGGAATTGGCCCGGGTGCAGCGCCATCCGCGGCCCCTGGCGGTAATCATGCTGGATATCGACCATTTCAAGCGGGTCAACGACACCTACGGACACCCGGCCGGCGACCGCGTGTTGTGCGCGGTCGCCCAAGTGATTTCACGGCATATTCGCGAAGGGGATATCGGTTGTCGCTACGGCGGAGAGGAGTTCCTGATTATTCTCCTCGAAGCAACCGCGGAAAGCGTGCGCCAAAAAGCCCATGACCTGCTGGAAGACGTCCGCGGCCTGATGCTATACCACGATGGGCTATCCCTGGGCCGGGTTACCGTTTCGGTGGGGATTGCGAGCAACCTGATGGGCGGCGAGTCGGAACACGATTGCCGCCACCGCATGGAGAAACTGATTCAGGCGGCGGACAGCGCGCTGTACCAGGCCAAGCACGACGGGCGCAACCGGGTGGTGGAAAGTTCGCAGAATGCCTGGGAGATTCCTGAACTGGAATTACCGTGAAAATCCGCAACGCCGCGGATGGGATTTGACGGGCTAAAAATTCGGCAGGGAGAGCCGTTGCTGGACCAGTTCGGCCACCGTTTTGACGTTGAGCTTTTTCAGGATATTGGAACGGTGCACATCGACGGTTTTGCAACTAATCCCGAGTTTCTTTCCGATAACCTTGCTGGAATCGCCGGCAACCACCAGTTCCATGACCACCCGCTCCCGATTGCTCAGGGATTCAAAATTGGAGAGCCGGCCATCCAGTTTTGAGCGGGTAACGCGGTTATTCCTGTCCAACTGAATGGCGGCTTGCACTCGGTCGAGCAATTCCTGGCTGTTGAACGGCTTCTGCACGAAGTCGAAAGCGCCGTGCTTGAGGGCGCGAACCGCCATGGGTACGTCGCCGTGGCCGGTAAGGATAATCGTCGGGAGATGGAAGCTGTAGGATTTCAGGTTTTCCAGCAGTTCCATACCGCTCATGCCGGGCATCCTGACATCCAGCAACAGACAGCCTTCCCACTGCGGATCGTGGGCTTCCAGGAGTTCGGCGGCGGATGCAAACATCCTGGCGGGCAGGTTTACCGATTCCAGAAGCCAGTGTATCGAGTCGCGCAGCCCCTCGTCGTCATCTACTACGAATACGGTTGGTGGCATGTGAGTTCCATAATCTTTCGCTTCAAAAGAATGAAATTTCCGCATCTCGCGGGACGGCAGCATTTCAGACACTCATTCATCCATTCGTTCATTTTAAGAATGATTGCATGATGATTCAAGGAGACGGAATGTTCAATACGGAAAATTACCTACAAATGTAGGTGTTCGTCCAAATAGATTACCGACCATCGAAAAACTAAACTGCGGTCACTGGCGTAACGAACGAATCGTCCGCCGCCGTTCCACGGCGACGAGAGGCCGATTCCCATCGCCCTAGCGTATTCCAGGCCACGTCAATTCTTAACCTTTAGGAGAAAAAAATGCTTGCGATGGTTCATGACGAAATGTATGCGTATGCCGATGAAGATACCCTCCTGAAAGAAGAAATCGCCGGTCATCATGAAGAACCCGCCGAGTTGCTGAACGATCCGGCCATCGCCGATGATGATTTTCAGGGAGACATCACGTTCACTTATCTCAAGGAAATAGGCAAAAACAGCCTGCTGACTCCCGACGAGGAGTATCGCCTCGCCTGCCTGTCCAAAGGGGGCGACAGCGCTGCACGGCAACGCCTGATCGAGTGCAATCTGCGGCTGGTGGTCAGTATCGCCAAGCATTATGCCAACCGGGGTCTGACGCTGCTCGACTTGATCGAGGAAGGCAACCTGGGGCTGATGCATGCCCTGGAAAAATTCGATCCCGAACGGGGCTTCCGCATTTCCACCTATGTAACCTGGTGGATACGCCAGAATATCGAACATGCCATCATCAACCAGTCGCGTACCATCCGCGTCCCGATCCACGTAATCCGCGAAAAAAACAAAAGCACGCAGACCTCCCAGCACATTGAAGCGCTGCAAAACATCATCTCCCTGGACACGCCGCTCGACATCGACCCGACGCTTTCCCTGGGCGATGCCATCGCCGACGAAAACAGCATCACGCCCGACGCACCATTGCAGCAGGCCAGAATCGAGATGCTGGTGCGTAGCGGGATCGATTCGTTGGGCAAGAACCAGCGCTGCGTGATGGAGCGGCGCTTCGGCCTCAACGGCCACAGCGTTCAGACCCTCGCAAAGATCGCCGAGACCCTCAGCCTGACCCGCGAACGGGTCAGACAAATCCAGGTGGAAGCGATGCAAAACCTGGGGCAACACTTCAAGGGCAGCGGACTCTCCCGAGAGGCTTTTTTCTGAAGCCCGCGCAACGGCCATGCGGTAGCCCCGCGGATGCCTTATGAATAACTCGTGGAAAGACAGCATTTACCTGCAACGGGAAGAACTGGCGCGCAAGCTGCATGAGCCGCTGGCCAATCTGGCCGCGCAGTGCGCGCCGGCCTGGGGGGAACGCGAGCAACTGCGGGATATTCTTGCCGGGCATTTCGCCAGCATCCCGCATTGCACCTCTCTGTACTGCGTGGGTACCGACGGCATTCAGATAAGCGACAGCATCGGACGGGCGGGGCATCAGCCGGAACATTTCGGCCGCGACCGTTCGGAGCGTCCCTACATGAAGGAGGAAATACCGTCCTGGGGATTCCTGCTTTCCGATGCCTACATCAGCGTGAATGGCCAGCGGCCCTCGCTCACCGCTCTCCAGGCGGTGTGCACGGATTCCGGGACGGCGGGCTACCTGGGCGCCGACTTCGACTTGTGCGATTTGCCGGTGACCTCGGAACTCTACGATGAGCCGGACGATTGGCGACAGGTGAAGGGCGATCCGGCGATCCGCGGCACGCTGTTTCAGCAAAGCCGCGCTGAAAGCCTGATGGACAGCCACAAGGAGTGGATTTCCATCCTTGAGGAACTGCTCACCCAGCGCGCCGTATTCCAGTGCCAGATATTCTTTTCCAGCAGCCAGGCGACGATCTGGACCGTGGACGATCCGTTCCGCTACCGTATCCTCGATCACGAGGCCTTGAGCGACCCGGATATTTGCCTGGTCTACCCACCCCGGCCCTACCCGGCGGATGCGACGATTCGACAGTCCGACATCGGACGGATTCTGGGCACCATGCAATCGCTGCGCCTCGCCGATCCGATCATCTATTTGCGCACGGCCTCGATCAACATTTTCAACGGCATGATCAGCCTGAAATTCTCCTGTGACGGCTCGCACTACATGCCATACCGCGAATTTCTGGAAAAGGACACGTCGTTCTGGTTCTGAGCCGGAAAGCACCAAAAACCCGAATATGCCATTCGGGTATTCCGTGCTGTGCTAAATTAAAAATGTCGCCCCCCTAAGCCGGATGAGCCGGAGCAAAACAAGGGGATGGGGGATGGGTAATGGGTAATGGGAGGGTGGTTTTCATCAGCCATTCCTCATCACCCATCACCGCAGAATTCAAACCGCATTGGTGTCAGATTTTGACATCATTGGGCTGATAAGAGACTAAGGAAAGCCGTAGCGATGAAGCTAATGGATCCTTCCCGCTATGCGGAACTGAAAGCCTCGGGTCATTTGCCGTCGCCGCAAGGGGTAGCATTTGCGATCATCAAGCTGATGCAGCGCGACGATTACCAGGTCAACGATCTGGTCCACTTGGTGCAATCCGACCCGGCCATCGCCGGGCGTATTCTCAAGTTTGCCAACGCCGCGGCGTTTTCCAGCGGGCGGGCGATCGTCTCGCTTTCCAAGGCGATTATCGCGTTGGGGGCGTTTCGCGTACGCGACCTGGTTCTGGCCTTTTCGATACTCCACAGCAACCGTAGCGGCACTTGCGCCAATTTCGACTTTTCCGCGTTCTGGTCGCACTCCTTGGCAACAGCCATCGCCTGCAAGAACATCGCACCGCTGGCCCAGATTGCGGCCGAGGAAAACTTTACCACCGGCTTGCTTTCCTCTGTCGGCGAACTGGCGCTGGCGTCGATATTCCCGAAAGCCTACAGCGAAGTGCTGGTCCAGGCCGGCGGCGACCGTGAATGGCTGCTCACGCTGGAACAGAGCGCTTTCGCCACCGATCATCGCGAACTCGGCGCCACCATGCTGACCGAATGGGGCTTGCCGGAAATCATGGTAACGGCCACCTATCATTGCGAAGCGCCCAATGAATCGGGCTTTCCCGACGGCTCGCGCTACCAGTTGCTGACCCGCTCCCTGCATTTCTCGCGGGCACTGGCCGACATCTGCATCGCGCCCGACGAACAGCGCTGGAGCATGGTGCCCGATCTGTTCACCAATGGCGCCCATCTGGGCATCCTCGCCGCCGATCTGACCCTGATGGCCGACCGCGTTGTCCAGGAATGGCAAGAATGGGGACACAATCTCCAACTGAAAACCCGCGAACTGCCTCCCTTTGCCGACTTGCTGGTATCGACGCCGCCGTTGAATCGGCGCGAAACCTTCAGCGATGTCGATAGCAACGCCAGCCAATCCGCCACCGGCCCGCATCTGCGGATCCTGCTGGTGGGACTGCCGCAGCTTGGGGCGGCAGCGCTCGCCGCCGACCTGGAAGGGGACGGACACACGGTGAGACATGCGGAAAACGGCATGGACGGCTTGATCATGGCGCTACGCGAAGCACCGGAAGTCGTGATTGCCGACCTGGACGCACCGGAAATCGATGGCCTGTCCCTCTGCCGTTCCCTGCGCGAAAGCCCGCTGGGGAAGGATATCCATGTAATGCTGATCGCCGACCTGGAAGACGAAAGCCGGGTTTTGCAAGCCGTGGAAAGCGGCGCCGACGACGTCCTGTTCATGCCGGTCACCGTGAGCCTGCTACGCCTGCGCCTGCGTACCGCCGAGCGCTTGCAGTTGCTGCGCCTGGAAATCCGCCGCGGACGCAACGCCAACATCCATTCCTCCGATGAATGGGCGGACACCCACCAGCGTCTGGTGAAGGCGGCGCTCACCGATCCGCTGACGCAGTTGCCGAATCGCCGCCACGGCCTGGATTTCCTGGCCTCGGAATGGGTTTTCGCGCGCGCCAACAATCTGCCCCTGGCCTGCATGATGCTCGACATCGACCATTTCAAGTCGATCAATGATCGTTACGGCCACGACGCCGGCGATGCATTGCTGCGTCGGATGGGCGAGGTGCTGCGGCGTTGCGCGCGCACCAACGACCTGGTTTTCCGCTATGGCGGCGAGGAATTCCAACTGATTTGCCCAAATACCGAGCTTCCGGCGGCGCTGCGGATTGCCGAGCGAATCCGCCGCAGCGTGGAAAAAGAGCACTTTGTATTCGAGGAACAATTGATTGCGGCGACGATAAGCATCGGTGTCGCCGCCATCAAACCGGCTCACGCCAACAGCGAAGCCTTGGTACAGGACGCCGACCGGGCGCTGTATCGCGCCAAGGACGGGGGACGCAACCGGGTCGAAAAGTAAATCGGGAGGAATACGCCGGCTTCCCACCGCCGACGAATCTTGACAGGACGAAATCGAACTCCATACTGAATTTTGTCAACCGTTAAGGAGTACGCTCATGGAAATCTCGACCCCCGACCTGATGATACACGTTGATGAAACGCTCGCCCTTGACGACATGCGCCGCCTCGAAGATCAGTTGCGCGCCGATGCCGGCGTAATCAGCGCATGCACCTGCGATCACGATCCGCACCTGCTGATGGTCACTTACAATGCCGACAGCACCTCTTCGCATAACTTGCTGGGACTGGTCAAGCAGACCGGCGTACATGCCGAGTTGATCGGTCTGTAAACAAAAGCGCCGGCCCATGCGGGCCGGCGGCAAGATGGTGAGCCGAATTCAACTCACAAGGAAAGCGTGGATGTCACCGCGCTCCAGGTAATCAGGGTAAGGAGCATCAGCGCAACCCAGGCCACCATGCCGGCAAACATCACCAGACTGGACAGCAACATTGCACGGCCTTTCTCCTCGATCTTGAAAATCTCGGGTACCGCCCGGAATGCCAGGATCCCCGCTGCGACAATCGCCAACGACCCCATCACCAAATTGACCGTATAACTGGGGATCACCAGGAACAACGGCGCCAGCCACAAGGGTATGGGTATCACGACGGCCAACTTGAAGGCGTCATCATAGTCCGCCTCGATGTCCACCACTTCGCCCAGACGGTGAATCACCCCGGCCATCAAGAACACCATGACGATCTCGGCCAGGAAAAACACGGCTCCGATAATCTGCAATTGGCTCTCGCTCAGGGCAGGCAGCAATCCTCCCCCATAGTTGATTCCCGCATAGTAGATCATTACCGGCGGAATTACCGACAGTGGCAACGCATACAGGAAAAGCATCGTAAGGATCGACAATCTGCTGCGTGCGATGAAATCCCAGCCATGAATGTCGTGGATATGAAGTTGCATGGTTCGCCTCCAGTTCGCAGATGGATTTGTGACGATGAATTGGACCAGAATTCCCGACAAAAGTTGTCGGCATTGGAGGGCAATAAAAACCCGGTGGTAATGCGTCGTCAGGGATGAGCAGCACGCTGGCCGCTCCGGCGCAAGCTTCTAGTGGCAGGCGGAAAGTCGTTTACGGTCGGTTCGCTTGACCAGTACGACATCGGTCTTTCGGTCGATTGCCCACGAATCCAGGAAACCGACATCGACGAGGGTTTTCAGGGCTTCTTTCAGTTTATAGCGAAACTTGGATAACTCCTTGATCCGGGAGCCGCACAGCCCTTTGATCGTTTCCGCTTTATAGCCGAACGGCTCCTTGTGGGTGAAATAAAACTGGTGCAGCCATTTCGCCAGCGGCGGCAACTGCAGGCGTTGTTCCCAATCGATTTTGGTATAGTCGCGATCACCGAACAACCCGACAATTTCCTTTTCCAGCCAGATTTTCCAGCGCTGGGAACTGCCCTTCTTGGCGTTCTCGTCCCACGCGAATTTACGAAACATCGAACCGCCGTACCCCCGCTTCTCGTCGCCATCGTTGAAGTGGACATGCACGGTATTAGCGGAAAGCCGGTCGATACAGCCTTTAAGCCGGGTATAGTTTTCCTTCGAGGGATTCCAGCCCAGGGCGCGCAGTAGCGAATAGCCGCTGAACTCGACGATCTCGCCTAGCGGCATGGTTCTCGCCAAATGGATGACCTGCAAAAAAACATCCAGGTCGTCCTGGCGCAATTCGGTGCCGGTATAGTAGATTTCCACCCCATTTACGGCGGTTATGGGATGACGGGTGTAATTGTCCCGCGCTTCGTTGCGATTTGCCGAGGTAAACAGGGCAGAGCGGGCCAGGGCATTCGGCAGACCGCGAACGCGATCGTCCCACAACGGCAACTGGATGACCTCGGTGGAAAATTTCCTGGCCCGGGCGTTCTTCTCCATCTGCTCGACCTTCGCCAACAGGTCGGCTCCTTTGGTAAGGCCGCCCTTGGCTTCTGGCGGTGGATCGGACTGCTCGTTCATTAAATACCCCTTTTTCGATTTTTTGGAATCTACCACGATCTTCTTACCAACAACATCGTATTTTGAGTGTCGATGTTCGCCTTATCAGGACTGAACATCGCCTTATGAGTGACGTCCGGAATTCCCGGATGACAGCTTGACCAGCGACTTCGCCTTTTGAGTGACGGACATCGCTGAATGAGTGACGAAGCACGCCGGATAGAGGATAAAGCTCGTTGCTAGAGTGATTAAACCTCGCTCGTAGAGTGACGGCAAGATCGCCGTTTGGGTGAGCAAAGCACGTGGTTAGAGTGACCAAACCTCGCTGTATCAGTGATTGGTCATTCCTACAACATACTGACTTAACTAATAAATTATCGATTTTCAGCACTTGCTAATCGTTTCTAATCTTTTTTAATCTATTTCTTTTAATCAGTTATAAAGCATCCTCGGGAAATAGCATGAAGCACGGCAATTGCTTTCTCAGAATAAACACGGATCGGATTCAGACATATTCATACTAGAAACATCACTCAAACATCGTGCTTTAAATTCACACCAGCCCGCCAGTACTAGTTCTTACGCTAAGTACCCACTTTTCAACACAGCCATTACTCAAGTAAAACATCACCCATTCCACGAACTATTTTCATTAACCATCGGTATTGAAATAGTTATCCCAATAGTTCGACCATCTGGAGCAATAATCAAGTTTTATTCGTAACACGTTGTTATTCGTGGAATAACTAAACAATCATCACTCTAACGACGTGCTTTCCACGCATGTAGGAGATTACGGGTGTATGCCGGACAAGCCACATTCACTCAAACAGCGATTTCATGGATCGATATATCGATACTAAACAGCAAGATAAATGACAATTGTCCCTCATCAGGCGAGCTTTTGCGATGGAGAAAATACCGGTTGTTCAGGAAGCCGACACTTACTTATCGCAACGTATCTTTATAAAACAACAGGTTGTACAGAAACAATCACCCATTCAGCGAGCCTTAAGTTAATCTGGCAATAATGAACCGCAAGCACTCACTGTCTTCTTACCCACCGCGCCTTCTGGATGAAGTGGAACTATCACTCAAACATCGAGCATTTCCTGAAAGCTCGCCGTTTCAGTGATGTCGGCAAAAATGGGGAAACCCATCCGGATGGGTACAAAAAACGACAGGGGCCATCGGCCCCTGTCGTTCCCTTATTTTCCTGCTTCTCTTAAGGATTGACCTGGAACATCTGCATCATGTCGTTTTCTTCGTGATCCAAGATATGGCAGTGGTACACGAAGCTACCGGTAAATGCTCCGCCGGGATACTGTGTGCCGTAAATCCCCGACTTGTTGTAGATGTTTTGGCCATACGGCACACCCGAAACGGTGCCTGCCGGCGTTGCGCTATCCAGGGATGGCACGTAACCGATTGGCGCAAGGATGCGGGTAACTTGGCCGGGAGGACACATTACCGTGTCCTTCCAGCCCGCCTCGTTGGGTGCCGGCGGATAAGCACTTCCGGTTACGAAGGTCGCCGGGTCGGGTATCACCCCGGTCAGCATATTCGGCACCGAAATACTTTGGTTGGTCGCACTGATGTTGCGGAACGGCAAGACGTCCAAGGTCGCCTGATAAGTGACGGTATTGAAGTTCTGCCGGTTGCTGATCAGGAAATTGAACAAGTGGGTGTGCAACGGATGCACATCGCCGGTCATGTTGATGATGTTCCACTGCACCAGCGTATTGCGTGTCATCTTGACGGCATTGACGCTTTGCAATGCTTCATCCAGGCGCAGGAGATTGACCGTATCCAGCGCCGGTCCGCCCGGTCCCATGACTTCATAAAGCAGCACGTTGACTTGTTGAACGGTAGCCAGTGCGGCTTTTTTTGCCGGCAGAAGCATTGCCGGTTTGGTCGGATCGGTGTTGCTGCGCAAGGTCGCCGGGATAACGGTGACTGCCGCGCCGCTCGCTGCGGAACTCACCGTGAACTGCATGAGTTGGGGAATCGCCACACCGCCGCCGCCGGAAGGGAAGGGTGCCGGAGCATTGTTTTGCAGGATGATCTTGCTGCCCAACGCAACTTTCGTGAAGTCCAGCAGGATATCGGCACGCTCGCCCGGCGCCAGCAACAGTGCGCTCATGCGTACCGGGGCATTCAACAGCCCGGCTTCGGTACCGATCTGGTAGATCAGCCCGCCGTTGGACAGGCTCAAATTGAAGAGGCGCGCTTCCGCGCCATTAATCAGGCGGAAGCGGTAAACCGCCTGCTCCACGTTGAGGTTCGGCCATGCCTTGCCGTTCACCACCGATACGTCGCCGAAGAATTCCGGTAGCCAGGTGGGAGCATTGGCGGTGTAGTTGAGACTGGAATAGGGCGCAGCGTTGACGAAGGCCTTGTCCTGGAGCACCAGGGGGATCTCGTAGGTGGACCCGTTAAGCACGTTGTAGGGCAGCCCCAGGGAATTGCCGGCCAAGCCGGTGTCGTACTGATCCCGCAGCCAGTAGCAGCCCGCCAGACCGGCATAGACGTTGAGACGGGTAATGCCCACGGCGTGGTCGTGGTACCACTGGGTAGCCGCCTGCATATCGTTGGCGTAGTTGTAGGTGTAGGTTTTGTTCGCCAACAGGGGATTGTTGGTATTCCCCGGAAACCAGTCGAAAGGACCGCCATCGGCGCCTTCCAGATTATAGCCGCCATGGTGGTGGACCGCGGCGCGGGGTGCCGTTGCATCGCCCGCCTGGATACCGGGAACGCCGTTGCTGGTACTGATCCACGGCGCCATCGGGTGAACGCCGAGGTTATTGGTGGCGTTCAGCGTAACCGGTTTGCCGCGCTGGGCGATGATGGTTGCCCCGAGATAGGGCGCGCGGATGCCGTTGACCATGTAGCCGAACGTCGGGGTCGGTGATAACTGGGCAGTGTCATCATGGAAGTTCCAGATGTTGTTTTCCATCGACAGGTTCACCACGCCGCTTGCATCGGGGGTAGTGGTGGGCGGAACGAATAGCTGGTTGGTGAATTTCGACAAGACCGGGGATGCGGCGGGGAATGCCGGCACAACGCCCGGTGGCAGGGTCCGTGCACTCAATCCCAGCGGCACCAGTATCCCGGTTGTGGCCATCGCGCCTGTCTTCAAAAAATCGCGTCTGCTAATCATGATGATCTCTCCTGTTGTGTATCGAAAAAAAGCCTGTAACCGAACGGTGGGTAAATCGAAGGACAAGCGAAGCCGGAATCCATGGGGAGCACGGATACAGGGTCGCCGTCATTCAGGTTAGTGGGATGGGGCCGAGGAACAATCGGGTATTACCCGTATATTGCGGATAAGGCGGTCTTCAAAAGAACTGCGGTTTTCCGGGTTGACTACAGGTGTTCCCGGATGACCGGTCATTCCCTGCTTCACCATGGGGCAACGCCGAGAGGCTAGTCGGTAAAAAATTGTATGATGTTGTTTATTAGCATGTTTGTTCATCATTGCTGATGGATGTCGCCGACCCTTCCGACAAAAAATACAGTGTTGCCTGTAGAAACTAATACGGTCATTTACCAAGAGAAAATCTGCTCCCTTGAACCTAAAGTAATACAGGGTTGCCTACCGTGACGATGTACCTGAATCCGGTAGCCAATCACGTATTCGGAGGTTCAGGAAATGACTGTAACTTGCTTTTCACGCATTTTTTCTCGCGGCATTGCCATTGCGCATCCTCGCCGTTGGGCCATCTGGATCGTGTTGGTCCACTTGATGAGCGGGATGGCGATTGCCAGGGAAAACACCCCGCCGAACGGCGACGACCTTATTACCGGATTGGTGATCGACCAGACGTTGACGTTCGTCGGGCATGAATTCAGCAGCAACTTCGCCAATGCCTGGAAAGAACTGCCCTGCCTCGACCATCGCATCCTGACCATCTACGAACGCCCGTCGGCAAGCTGGGGCAGCCTGGTGTGGGTGGAATACGAGCATCAAATGGCCTTCCGGGCCTTTTTGGCCCCTACCAAGGCGAAGCTCAAGTCCACTGCGGAAGGCGCGGCACAGCTTGTCTGCAACCGTGTAACCGAACTGGATATTCAGAAAGCGCTGTTCGTCGACCCGGATCTGGCGCGGGACGAATTGTGACGACGGCAATTCAGGTTCAATTACTCAATCCATTCAGATATTGAAGGAGGCCACTCATGAAAAAACTTACCTTGACCGCTTGTTTGATTGCGCTGTTGCCGGCGACGGCGTGTGCCAGCGAGCTTGTCTATGTCCCGATCAATCCGAGTTTCGGCGGCAATCCGCTGAATGGCGCGGTGCTGATGGGCAATGCGCAGGCACAGGACACCACCACTCCGCCCGCCACGGCGCCCACCGGTGCCCAGGCGCAAACCGCCTTGCAGCAGTTCAACGACATGCTGCAACGGGTAGTCCTGAACAGTGTCGCCACCTCTCTCACCGGCAACATCATCGGGCCATCCGGCAAGCTCCTCCCCGGTACGGTCCAGACCAAGGATTTTTCCATCACGATTCAAGACCTCGGCGGCGGCTCGCTGAAGGTCACCACGACCGACAAAACGACCGGAAGCTTTACCTCCTTCCAGGTCGCCCAGTAATGGACATGGGCCATCGCCGCATTATTCATTTTCAGGAAGGAAATAAACCGTGAACGCTAAATTCAGCCGATTGACGCGGCCGTTATTTTCGGTACTGGTTGTTGCACTGCTGGCAAGCGGCTGTGCGACCACCGGACGTGTCGACAGAAATCCCGCCAAAAGCGGCATTGGAAATTCCGCCGCGCAGTTGACGCCGCCTACGGCGCACCATCGCGACCTGGTCAGCCTCCCCCCGCCGAAAGGCAAGATCACGGTAGCGGTGTACAGCTTCCGCGATCAGACCGGGCAGTACAAACCCGCACCGGACAGTTCCTTTTCTACATCGGTAACCCAGGGGGCCGCCTCGCTGCTGGTGAAAGCGCTACTGGATTCCCAGTGGTTCATCCCGGTGGAGCGGGAAGGCTTGCAGGATCTGCTGACCGAGCGAAAAGTCATCCGCGCGGTGGAAAAGCCCGCCGGAGAAGGTGGCGCGCTGGATATCTCGACGCTATTGCCGGCTCACGTCCTGCTCCAGGGGGGCATCGTCGCCTACGAGAGCAATGTGCGCACCGGCGGGGCCGGCGCCCGTTACCTCGGGGTCGGGGGATCCGAGCAATACCGCACCGACCAGGTGACCATCAATCTGCGGGCGGTCGATATCCGTACCGGCAGGATTCTGGGTAACGTCTCCACTACCAAGACCATCCTCTCGCAGGCTTTGGATACCGGGCTGTTTCGTTTCGTCAGTTACAAGAACCTGGTGGAACTGGAAGCCGGCTACACCCGCAACGAGCCGGTACAACTGTGCGTCATGGATGCCATCGAATCCGCGGTCATCCACCTGATCGTCCAGGGCGCGAACGACAAACTGTGGGCGTTGAAAAATCAGGAGGACAGCAAGTTGCCCCTGTTTCTAAGCTACCTGGAAGAGCAAAGGCGGCAGTTTACCCAGTACGACGCCGATCTCCAGCCACCGCCGGAGAAACAGAACCAGGCGATGCTGTCCGAGTACGAGTTTCCTCGTACCAACCCGTTTCACTAACCAGGAGATTGAAAATGACTTTCGAGGATGCCATTGCAGCACACA
Organism: Sulfuricella sp.; assembly: GCA_018336195.1. Classification (GTDB taxonomy): domain Bacteria; phylum Pseudomonadota; class Gammaproteobacteria; order Burkholderiales; family Sulfuricellaceae; genus JAGXQV01. Next base: position 31,800 of record JAGXQV010000169.1, read on the forward strand.
TCAAATGGAAAGTTCGGGTGTCCCAGTTTATCGACGGCACGGGCACTGAGCCATTCACCAGTGAGTGCGGCCTGAGCAGGTGGATTTACGGCGAGGGGGCAAGATTCAACGGCCACCCCCATTACAAGGGGCTGGTGACCAAAAATGCGAATTTCCACCGTTGTGCGGCAGACGTGGTGAAGAAGGTGGAAGCCCGCGATCGGGCGGGCGCCAGGGCGCTGTTCTTGAATTCATTGTCCATGGCATCGAAGGACACGATAGCCACCATCATGGACTTGAAGAAGGCAATGGCGAAATCGCTGCAACAGGCGTAGCGGGCGACGTGGCGTGCATTGCGCATTGCATGTGCGCCATGGATTATTGATGCGGAACGATATTGTCTTCAATGTAGGCCGGGCTTTTAGCCCGGCAAGCCGGCCTGTAGGCCGACCTACACGTCAATATTTTCTTGGGCCGGGTCAGTAGCAAGAACTGGAGATCATGATGAGACTGATGCCGCTCACCGATATCAAAGTCGGGCAGCCGCTACCGCGGTCGGTTTACGACAAGAGCGGTTGTCTATTGTTGCGCAAGGGCGTGATGGTTTCCCTCCAACAGCAGGTCGAAAGGCTGCTTGCCTACGGTTTGTTCGTGGATGAGGAAACCGATGTGCCAAGCCGGCCAATAGCTCCCGTCAAGGCGGTTTTACCGCCGGTCTTCGACGAGATTGGGGCATTAACCTTGCGCCTGAAAACAGCGTTTACCGCCTTTTTCGGGACATCGCCCGCTACCGATGCCGGCGAGCGTGTGGTTGCCTTGGTCCGGGAGATTCATGCAGCTACCGTGCGTGACGCGGACGCGGCCATCGCCGCAGTCCATTTGGATTTTCATAATCCCTACCTGCTTTCCCATCACGTCCATTCCGCCGTGCTGTGTTCGTTGCTCGGGCGCAGGCTGGGCATGGCGGACGATGAGCTTGTCGCGGTCATGTGCGCCGCACTGACTTACGATATCGGCCTGGTAAACATGCTTTATCTCGAAAAACAGATCGAGCCTCTGAGCGCCGAGCAGACTGATGCCATCCGGCGCCACCCGCTGAAAGGCGTGGAAATCCTGAAGCGTGCCGGGGTCGACGATGAGGCCTGGATATCGGCGATAACCAACCATCATGAGCGGGTGGACGGCAGCGGTTATCCGAATGGGCTTTCCGGGGTTGGCCTCAGTGTCGGCGCGCGCATGGTAGGCATGGTGGACAGCTATACGGCGATGATCAAAGGGAAGCTTTTCCGTCACGCCAAAGTTCCCGGCATGGTTATTGGAGAAATTTTTCATGGAAAACACACTCAGTTCGGCGCCGATGTTTGCGAAGCACTGGCCAAGGAATTGGGCATGTATCCGCCCGGCGCCGTCGTGCGGCTTGCCAACGGCGAGATCGCCGTCGTCAAGGAGCGTAGCGCGAAAACCAAAGAGCTACAGGTTTTTAGCGTTTACGATTCGTCGGGCATGCCATTCATCTCGCCGCGTCAGCGCGACGTCAAACTGGATGAATACGTAGTAAAGGCGCCGGTGGCATATTCGGAGTGCCGCTCTGTGGCGACGATCATCCGGCGCTTGTGGACGAAATGAATACAGTAGGGACTCACCTACCCTACCTCCCCCCCGATTTTGCCGACAGGGATTCAACGTAGAGACGGCGGCAGGATAGGCCCGCCATCATCCCCGTCTTTGCGGTCTTTTCCCTCCTTCACGCCCCTGCGGCGCCCTCCGGAACCTTCTACCGCCTCGACCCCACCCCGGGCCGCGCAACGTGTATTTGCGGCATGAGGAAAACCATTTAGGTTTTCCCGCGGGTTCCTGCACAAACTAAAAAAGTTCAGGTTTTCCACTCATGGCGGGTTGCCATGGCATCACCCATTCTTCACCTCATGCGGCGGGTTTCCCCGTCTGGTCCATGTGAGGAGGAAGAATCGTGTTGAAGCAAAAAAGCTTTTCCCTGGCAGTGGCATTGTTGGTGTGCAGCATGAAGGTCATGGCCGCGGTACCGGCCGTGGATTTGGCGCCGACTTCGGAACTCGGCCCAATGACCGGCAATATCGGTCATATCGAGCAAAGCGGCGCGTTCAACGTCGGCTTGATCGGGCAACTCGGCAGCCAGAACAGCGCCACCATCGCCCAGACGGGTCTCGCCAACTCCGCACAAATCGCCCAGAACGGCAGCGGCAACATCAGCACCACGCTGTTGATCGGCCAAGGCAACGCCTCCCAGACCACGCAAGCCGGGCAAAACAACCAAGCCCAGGTCCGCCTTGAAGGCAACAACAATCTCATGGCTGTCAGCCAGACGGGCAATGGATCCGCAGTCGCGGTCTCCCTGTACGGCAACAACTATGTGGCGCGTATCGACCAGGTTCGTTAAGCGCGTCCGCCCTTTTTTACCCGTTGTACTTTTTTTATTACCACCACCACTACCATCAAAGGAGTTAGTCATGAAACGTACCATTTTGTCGACCGCCATCGCCCTTGCCTTCAGCTTCAGCAGCGGGGCATTCGCCGCCAATACCGCCACGGTGACCCAGAACGGCGATTCCAATATCGCCCAGGTCATTCAGGGTCCTCTCGTCACCGGCGCTACTGCTGTTATCAATGAAACCGGGTCGGGTAACGATGCGGACATTACCCAGATCAATTGCGGCACCAATTGCGGAACCGCCACGGTGACGGGTTCCGGTACCGCCGGTTACATGGGGGTCGTTCAGAACAACGCGGGAGGATCGACCGCCACCTTCGTTCAGGATGCCAACACCAATGGCGACGTGGCGACCATCAACCAGACCGCCGCGACCAATAGCAAGGCGGAGGTCGATCAGACCAATCTGCTGCTCGATCCTTCCGAGGGCACCAACGTCGCCCTGATCAACCAGCTTACCGGCGATTCCCTGACGGCGTTGATCAAGCAGGACAGCTCCCTGAACAATCTGGCCACCATCAACCAGACCGGCTCACTCCACAATGCCACCATCACCCAGACCAGCTCGATGGGCGATGGCGTCCTCAGCGGCGCCACGATTACCCAGGACGGGGTATCCCATATCGCATCGATCAACCAGGACAGCGTCTGGTTCGCCACCGCCACCACCAACCAGACCGGCAGCGCCAATAACGCCTCCATCAGCCAGTTGAATGGCAGCGATTACGTCACCGCGGCCATCACCCAGAGCGGCACCGGCCAAATCGCCGGCATCGTGCAAAACAACTCCCAATATTCCGACGTCGCGGTCACCCAGAGCGGGTCCAACCAGATGGCGACAGTTAACCAGTTGAACGGCAGCGATTATGCGACCGTCGCGATTAACCAGGGCGGCGCGGGGCATATTGCCAACGTTTTGCAGGATAACTCCCGGTATGCCAGCGCCACGATCACCCAGAGCGGTTCCACCAACACGGCTTCGATCAGCCAGACCGCCATGAGCGACAGCGCAATTGCCAATATTCTGCAGAATGGCACGGGCAACAACGCCACGATTACCCAGGCGAATGCCATGGGCAGCAACGCCGACATCAGCCAGGTCGGCGACTTGAACGTGGCGACGATCAATCAGTCCGCGGCATATAACCTCGCCAAGGTCGACCAACTGGGCAGCAGCCTGAGCGCCACCATTACCCAGAGCGGCGTGGGCATGTCGTCGGTACTGCCGAATACCGCGACGATTCTCCAGTCCGGTTCGTTCCAGGTGGCGACCATTAGCCAGGGCGGCGGCGCCGGCAACAGCGCCACCATTACCCAGGGCCGCTAAGCGCGGGTGTTTGTCTGGATCGGGGCGGGGGATTCCCCGCCCCTTTTTGGATTCGGACGAGGCATATGATTCTTTGCATGGGAGTTCAGTTGCCATGAGCGAGAGCGGAAATTACAAAGTATGGATGAAGGCTGAACCGGACGGTTCGCGGATCTGCGTGGTGCCTTATCTGGAATCCAACCAGTCGGCCCGATTGCGTTACGAACTGGTCTCCACCAAGCGAGGTCCGTCGGGATTTTCCCGCAGCCAGCAGAGCGGCACGGTTGCCGTGGTGGGGTGTTCGCCCAGGGAACTGGCGCGGCTTACCGTGTCGTTCCAGGAGGGCGACTACTGCGAGGTGACCCTGCAGGCCTATGCCCAGGAACGCCTGGTTGCCGCCGAAACCTTGCGGTTTTCATAGGCGTCGCCGGGAACCGGGCACGCTCAAAAATACAGTGTTTACCTTACTGCCTTTTCCGTGAATACCCCCTAGCTTTACGTGTGGAACCGGCATGGTTTTGATTTGCAAAATACCGTAAACCTCGTAAACAGGAGAACTCACATGAGCAAGACGACCCTTACTTCCCCAGCCCGATATTCCGCCGGAAAAGGCGCCCTGGCGCTCGCCGTCGGGATGACCGCGTGTTTGCTGGCAAGTCCCCTGGCGGCGCTCGCGGACGAGCATGACGCGATGCACCACGACCATGAGGCGATGATGCATCACGATCACGCGGCCATGGCGCAAGATCACAGCATGCATGCCGCCCTGCTCGACCAGAAACCGACGATACGCAGCGTGGCTTCCTACCCCGTTCCCGACGTGAAGCTGACCGGCGTGGACGGCGAAAAAGTCGCCCTGAATGCGGCATTGGCCAAGGGGCCGGTGATGGTGAATTTCATCTATACCACCTGCACCACCATTTGCCCGGTGCTGAGCGCCACTTTCTCGGAAGTGCAGGGCAAGTTGGACAAGGAAGGCGCCAAGGTGAACATGATCTCGATTTCCATCGATCCCGACCAGGATACGCCGGCACGCCTCAAGGAATATGCCGCGAAGTTCCACGCCGGGCCGAATTGGCAGTTCCTGACCGGCAGCCAGGCCGAATCGATTGCCGTGCAGAAGGCTTTCGATGCCTATCGGGGCGACAAGATGAACCACATCCCGCTGACCCTGATGCGCGCTTCTCCCCAGGCGCCGTGGGTGCGCGTCGATGGCTTCGCCAGTGCCGCCGACCTGGTGGCGGAATACCGCAAGGCGACCGGCGACAAGGTCGCATCCCGGTAGGAGCGGCCTGGGCCGCGATTTCCAGCGCGGCCCAAGCC
>JAGXQV010000170.1 GCA_018336195.1 Sulfuricella sp.
CGGACTGGCTCGCCGCCATTCCCCGCCGCCAGCAAGGGCGCGACAAATGCGCCGGCCATGCCCAGCACCGCCAGCGATACCCCGTTTTGCGCCAACGCCAGCACCACGCAAGCCACGCCCAGCACGGCAAATCCGGCGAAGGCGGCTTGCGCGCCGATCAGTGCGAAATAGGAAAAAGTCAGGTAAACCAGCAGATACAGGATGGCAATCCCGCCGCCTTGCATCGCCAGGCCAAACATCGGCTGGACTTCGCGCTTGCGCCAGCCCAGCACCAGTAAAATCAGCGCACCGCCAACCGCCAGCGCAAGCCGCGCCTCCAGCGGAAACACCGCATGTTGCGCCGCCACCTTGAGCGCCGAAGCGATGCCGAAAAACAGCAGCACCACCCCGATCTTGGCGAGTGGATTGCCCTGAAGCAAACGCGCCCAAAAGCCGGGTTCGGACTCTACCGCACCAATTGCCGGGCTGGCCCGCTTCGATTCCGGCTCCGGGCGAGGCCGCTTTATTTCCGCCTCCGGGCGGGGCGGCGGCGACTCCGGTTGCGGGTTGCGCCGCAGCAATTCCAGTTCCGGGTGTAACCACGGCAACTCCGGCCCTGGGATGGCTGACGGCAATTCATCCGCCGTGGCGCGAGCCTCGACCGGCGGCGCTGTCGCAATCCGGGCGGCGGGCCGCACCTCCTCGGCGCGGGGCGCCACGGTCGGCTGCGCCAGTTGCGCCTCGATTTCCTCCAGACGGGTTTCGAGGCGATCCAGGCGTTTGTTCAAGCCCAGCCACTCCTTTTCCCGTATCTGGGATTTGGCGCTCAGCACCCCCGCCACCAACAAGCCGAGAACCCCGCCGCTCAGCGCCATGGCCCCATTGCCGGAAAGCGCGCCGAAAAATCCACCGACCAGAAAACCGATTATCCACATCGTCGTTTCTCCCCTTCAGACAATACTAGCGACGGCTCGCCACGCGGACTTCGCGCCAACCGCAAAATGCCACTTACTCCACCTTGTCCCAGCCGCTGCCGTCGTCGGGCGCCGGTTGGTTGGCCTGCGGCTGTTGCGGGGCGCGGTTCTTGAAGGATTTGGCGAGTTTCACGGCGGCCACCCCGCTGACCAAAGCGCCGAACAACGCCAGCACCCCCCAGCCCAGCATGGATTGGTCGTGAAAGCCACCAAACACGAAGAATATCCCGCACGCTCCGCCGCCGAACATCAGCAGCAGAGCCAAGCCGAACAGCGCGATTTTGAAGATCATCCAGATAATTTGCAGAAAGGCGTTCATATTGATTTCCTGTTCCTATTGCTTGCAGTCGATAAGGAATGCCTACGAAATAACTTCCCGTTTTAGACCAACCAACCTGGAAAGTGATGCCGCCCAATGTAGGTTGGTCTGAGCGGCTTCATCGCGAAGCCCAACAGACCTAATACTTCCTTCGATCAGACCTTGCCGACGGGTTGAGTTGGTCTGCCAGTAAGGTTGGTTTTGGGGCGAAGCCCCCTGTTGGGCTTCGTGCCTCAGCCCAACCTACATTTTTAACTCTTCCATAGCCCCGCATACTTCAAATTGAATGACCACTATCAAGCTACGATTTTTGGCAAAATCGGGAAGTTGTTTCGTGGTCGTTCCTAAGTCCCCCCGGATTCCGCTGTGCTGCATCCGGGCTTGGTTCACCCCGCACCCGCATAATCGCCAGCCCGGCGATGCCCACCAACACCACCAGGCCGAAGCCGGTCATGGTCGCCGTCACGGAAATGCCCCAGTGGACGCACAGGCTGTAGGCTCCAACGAAGATCAACATCGCGCCGTTCTCGAACAAATTTTGCACCGCCAGGGCGCGCCCCGCGCCGACGCTGTGGTGACCGCGCTCCTGCAACAAGGCGTTGAGCGGCACCACGAACGCGCCGCCCGCCATGCCCACCGACACCAGCAACACGGCGGCGAGCGGCAGGCTGTTTGCCTGTGCGATCAACAGCACCAGCGGCCCGAGCAGGATGCCGCCGAGCAGGGCGCGATTCACTTTCTCCAGGCTGATGAGCATCCCCGCCGCCACCGCGCCGAAAACGATGCCCACCGACACCACCCCCATCAGGTTGGCGGGCATCTGGTTGTCGGCGATCAACAGCACCGCCGGCACCCAGGCAAACAACATCAGGCGCAGGGTGGTGCCGGTTCCCCAGAACACGCTGGTGCCGATCAGGCTGAAGCGGGTGTCGGCGCAGCGCAGCATGGTTTTCAGGGCGACGGCGAAATCGCCGAGCAGGATCAGCGGATTGAAATGCCCCAGCGGATGCTCGGGCGGCAAGCGCGGAATCAGCAGGTTGAAGACCGCCGCCAGGGTGTAAGCGCCGATCACCCCAAGAAATGCCGCGTTCAGGGAAGTGTCGGCGAGCAACCCGCCCGCCACCACGCCGAGCAGAATCGCGACGATGGTCGAGGCTTCCAACATGCCGTTGGCCTTGACCAGTTTCTGCGGCCCGAAAAGCTGCGAAAGTATCCCGTACTTGGCCGGTGAATAGGCTGCCGCACCCATCCCCACCAGCCCGTAAGCCGCCAGCGGATTGGCCCCGGCGAACATCAGCCCGGCCCCGGCCAGCTTGCAGGCATTGGAAAGGAACATCACCCGCCCCTTGGGCAGGGTATCGGCAAGCGGCCCGACGAACGGCGCGAGGAAAATGTAGGGAATCACGAAAAATTCCTGCAACAGCGGTATCAACCCCGCCTCGCCCTGCGCCTTGACCAGCGCAATGGCCGCCACCAGCAAGGCGTTGTCACCCAGCGCGGAAAGGAATTGCGCAAGCAGCACCGCGACCATGGGGAGCGATAGGAGGGGGAGGTCGAGTTGGGGTGGTTTGGCTTCTGTTATTTCGTTCACGAGGTTTTCCCTTTCAAAAATGTCCCACCATTACCGTCGGCTACTTCTCTGCATTCCGCTCAAAAAACCGCCGCGTCTCGAATATCCCATGGGGAAAGCGCTTGCCGTCGGCGTTCAGATGCCGCTTCAAAACAAAATCGTAAAGCAGCGGGTTGTGTTCGCGGATCGCATCCAGCACCGGCACGGCGGTTTTATCGAGTAGTTTGAGGCGCGCCAGTTTGGCGGTGGAAAAGAGCGGCATCACCCCCGGCAGCGGGTAATCCGATCCGTTCAGCAGGCGCGGGTGCCAATCCTCCCGTTCCAACACCGTGCGGATGTGGCCGGTGCGGTTGATCTGGGGCAGCGCGGAGATGTCGGCGTAAAGGGTATCGCGGTATTGCGGCTCGTCCATCAGGCGGGCGAAGAGTTTCAGCGAGTCCGTCCACGGGCCGTTGGCACCGCGATCCAGGTCGCGATCCTCGCCCAGCGAGGCGCAGTGCGCCACCACCACCCGCCCCCCGCGCTCCAGGGCGCGGCGCAACAGGAGCGGATTGCCGAGGTGTTGCAGGTCGTCGCCGCGCGCGGCTTTTTCCTCGCCGGCATGGGTGATGAGGGGCAGTTTGTGTTTGGCGAGCGCGTCGTAAAAAGCGTCGCAACGCGGCGATGAGGGGTCGATATTCATCGCCGCCGGCAGCCATTTGATGGCCTTCGCGCCGCTCTGCACGGCGTTTTCCAGGGCATCCAGCGCGTCCTGACGATAGGGATGAATCGACGCGGCCCACGAGAACTTGTCCGGGTGCGCCTTTACCAGCGCCGCCGCGTAGGTGTCGGGGGTGTGAAAGGTGCTGCGCTCGCGCACCGGCTGACCCTTGGAATCGTGAAACCAGTCGAAGGCGAACAGCAACATCTTGAAGCCGGGGCGCATCCCCTCGACGAGATTGCGCAAACGCGCCGCATAAGCCGCATCCACCTGCCCGCGCGGGGCACGATGGGCGCAGCCGGCGTTCATGAAAAAGAGCTTCTGCACGTAATCCAGCGGGTTGAGCAGGCTGTCCATGCGCGGATTGGCCCAGCAACCGCTGGCGCCGTCGCCCACCCCGATGAGGTGGGTGTGGGCATCCCACACCTGGGCGGGATCGAGTTCTTCCCAGGCGGCTTGCACCAGCTCGTGGTTCGCCAGTTCCGGGGGCAGCGCGGCTTTGCAAGGGTTGGCAAGGCGCGCTGCCAGCGCTGCGCCGCCGCCGAACAAGCCGGCGAGGGCTACCCCGCCGGCGATCAGAAATTTGCGGCGTTGCTTCACACCCCCTCCGCCAGCTTCTTCAAGCTCACGTAATCCACCTTCCCGGTTCCCAGCAGCGGCAGGGATTCCAACCTTAATATCTTGCGCGGTACGGCGAGTTCCGGCCAGCCTTGGGTTTTGGCCGATTCCTGGAGGCGTTCGCGGGTGAGGTCTGCGTCGGTGGTGAAGAGGATGATGGTTTCGCCGCGTTGCGGGTCGGGCTGGGTGCTGGCGCCGTGTTCGGCGGCGGGCGAGGCGAGGCGGGCGATTTTTTCGACCACTTCGAGCGAGACCATTTCCCCGGCGACTTTGGCGAAGCGCTTGACGCGGCCCTTGATGGCGACGAAGCCGTCGTCGTCGATTTCCACCACGTCGCCGGTGTCGTACCAGCCGGGGCCGCATTCGTCGGAGGCCGGGGCTTCCAGTTGGCCGGGGCGCTCAAAGCGGTAATAGCCGGACATCAGGTTGGGGCCGCGCACATGGAGGATGCCGCCGCCTTCGATGCCCGGCACGGGGGCCAGGCGCGCTTCGATGCCGGGCAGGAGCTGGCCGACCGTGCCGGTGCGATAGGCCATGGGGGTGTTGACCGCCAGCACCGGGGCGGTTTCAGTGGCGCCATAGCCTTCCAGGATGCGCACCCCGAATTTCTCGAACCAGGTGGTGCGCACGGTTTCATTGAGCTTTTCCGCCCCGGCGATGACGTAGCGCAGCCGGTAAAAATCGTAAGGGTGCGCGAAGCGTGCGTAGTTGGCGAGGAAGGTGCTGGTGCCGAGCAGCACCGAGCAGTTCCGGTCGTAGGCCAGCTCGGGAATAATGCGGTAATGCAAGGGCGTCGGGTAGAGGAAGATGTTGGCCCCGGAGAGCAGCGGCAACAGGGTGCCGGCGGTCAGCCCAAACGAGTGGAACATCGGCAGGGCATTGAGGATTTTGTCTTCGACGGAAAAGTCGATCACTGCACGGATTTGCGCGATGTTGGAGAGCAGCGCGCGATGCGACAACACCACCCCTTTCGGTTTGCCTTCCGAACCCGAGGTGAACAGCACCACCGCCGGTTCGTCGGGCGAGGTGGGCAGTGCCACGGAACGGGGAAAACGTAGCGCATACCCGACCAGCCACAGCTTGTCGGCGAAGGTAAAGCGGCCCGACAGGTCTTCCAGATACACCACTTTTACCCCTTGCAGGGCGGCGATGGTGGCTTCCAGCTTGGCGGTCTCGATGAATTTGCGCGACGAGATGATGGTCTCCACCCGCGCCGCCGTGCAGGCGTTTTGCATCCCTTCGGTTCCGGCGGTGTAGTTGAGCATGGCCGGAATACGGCGGAACGCGCCCATGCCGATCAGGAGTGCGGCGGTGGCGGCGAGGTTGGGCAGCAGCAACCCGACGTTTTCCCCCTCGCGGGAGATTTTGGTGGTCAGCCGCCCCAGCGCCAGCGCCATTTTTAAGAGGTCGCCGTAGGAATATTCGATCTGTTTCATGTCCTCCACCACGCGCCGCGAACGACCGTGGATGTCGAGGGCGTCGAGGAAACCGGCGTAGAGGGTTTCCTTGGGCTGGGACGAGAAAATCATGTCCTGCATAAGGCGGCGCATTCCCTCGCCGGCCTTGCGGCGGCGCAGCTTGGCGCTGGCGGCGGCAGGCATGGGCAACTGCGTCGCAGGCAATATCGAGAGGGTCACGCGCGGCAGGAGACGGCGCGGATAATGCCCGGAAGTGCGGCTGAAATAGGTGCGCGAAGGGCCGTCGAGGCGCACCGGAACGAGGGTCGCGCCGGTCTTGGCGGCGACGAAGGCCGGGCCGTCGTAGACCTTCATCAGGCTGCCGGTCACGGTGATGCGCCCTTCCGGGAAGATCATCACCGGGCGCCCGGCTTCGATGAGCTTGATGACTTTTTTCATCGCCATCGGGCTGGTGGGATCGACCGACAGGTAATCGACCAGCTTGAGGATTTGGCGAAACGCCCACGAGCGCGTCACCCCGGTATGCACCACGAAGACCGGATTCACCGGCAGGAAGACGCCTAAGAGAATGCCATCGAGAAAAGATTCGTGGTTGGCGATAATCAGCAGGCGCTTTTCATTGAGCGCCGTGGCGTCGCCGCGCACCTGCACCCGGAACAGAATACCCAATACGACTCGAAACACGCTGCGCAATAACGACTTCAACATATAGCCTCCGCTTATGGCTAAACAACTAATTTTTTAGTTACGAAACCCCAAAAAAATTTACAGGGTTTCGCGTATGTAATCCAGTACATTTTGTAGGGACATCGCGACGAATTCCGCGTTGATCCAGAAATACACCTCCTTGCCAACCTTCTCGGAATGCAGCACGTTGGCGTCGCGCAAGGTTTTCAGATGATGCGCCACCGCCGAACGGGAAAGCGGGGAAGCCGCGACGATCTGCCCGACGTTGAGCCGTTCGCCGCGCTCGAAGAGCAGCAGGATGCGCTGGCGATGCTCGTCGCCCAGGGCGCTGAACACCTTCGACATGGCTTGCCACTGTTCGGGAATGGCTTGGGCATAATCGGATTTCATAACCAAAAGATTAGTTATTTAGTTTTATCCTGTCAAGCGCCTTCGGATATGGATACCGAGTTGAGGGGATCAACGCACAAGCGAATCAGCGAACGGAGGGAAAGTAATCGCGAATATCGGCAAACCGATTTGACGCCCCCTCCAGCCCCAGCAATGCCGCGACCAGCGCTTGCGGCGGGCGCAGGACATGGAGTCTTGCCGTCCGATAGTCTGCCAGGCTGGCCGATCTGCACGAAACCAGGTCGGAGCCGGCGGCGGGGACCAGGGCGAAATAGCCGCGGCACTGCAACGGGCGCACCGGATAAACGGTGCATTGATTCTCCACGAGGAACGGACAGGGAATCGGCTCCTGAAACATGTCACGCGGTCGATCCGGCGTTTTCCGGGTTCTCCCGGTATATTCGGAGAGGATATCCGCCTCGGTCTGGGTGATGTCGATGCGGTAGTGGCAGCATTTGCTACAACCTTTTTCACATTCCACCGGCGCGCCTTGGGCAATCGCGGATTCCGATGCCCGGTCGGCGATCTGGTGGAGCTTTCCGACCTTGAGCGCCTTGCGGGCGCCGTCAAGCGCCCACCGCTTCAATTCCCGGTCGATGTCGAACTTCGCGGTGATGTCCAAAATATGCCATCCTGATCGTTGCAAAGGGCTGAGTTTATCCGAGCAACCTGAGCGCTTCAATTGTCCGGTTCAGGCGGACCGCGTGGCGTTCATTCGTGCAATAAGGTATTCATTTCACCCCCTCCAACGCCCTTGACCGGGTACGGCAATTTCGTGCTCGCTGTAGCGTCCGTGTTCGGCACCCGCATGACAGGCGCCGCAGTTGGCGCGCGAAGCGACGTCCTTACGCTTCCACACGGCGGCTCCCAGTTCGTTGTGCTTGCGCTCGAACCAGGCTGTTTCGCTGATGCGCAGCGGCGTCTGGCCGGGCGGAATCGAGGCGGCGACCTTACGGGCGCGGCGCGCGTCGATGCGGTCGGCGGCGTTGGCGGCGAGAAATTCGGTGATGGTCTTGCGGCTTGCCGGATCGAGTCCGGCATTCTCGCCGAAGTGGCGTTCCAGGCCGCCCATCAGCTTGCGCCAGGAACGCTCGGGCAGCAGCCCCGGATGGAAAGCGCTGTGGCAGGAGCCGCATTCCTGGCGCCACAAATTGTTGTCGAGCGCGGGAAGCCCGCCGCCTTCGTGGCCGCCGGCGAACAGCCAGCCGGACACGCCGCTGGCGACGACCAGGGTGATGAGTTTGGGTAGATATTTGCGCATCTTGTTCTCCTCAACGAAGCGAAATCAGCCAGGCGACGAAATCCGCCTTCTCGGCCGCGCTGCAGGCCCGCCCGACCACGTCCTTGCAATTGCGGCCAAACCATTTCTCGGCCTTGGCGGCATCCGTCAGGCGCTCCCGGTTGGCGACCGGCGCCAGCGGGGCGATGGCCTTGTGGACGCGGGTTCGCCCTTCCTTGCGGGGATCGTCGGTGTGGCAAGTCGCGCAGGCGGTGCGGCCCGACTCGCCGGCACGCTCCTCGCGGAAGAACGCCTCGCCGCGACTGGCCTGCGGCGTGAAAGCGGGGTTGGCCTGGCGGGCTTCGGCGACGTAGCCCTGGAGCAGGTCGGCGGGGGCGGCTGCGCTGGCATTGCCGGCAACCAATACGAGCAACAAGGTCAGAATCTTATGCATGGTGGGTCTCCTTGGGAAAATGTTGGATCCCGGTGACCATCGCCTGGTCGACCGGGTTACGCAACACGAAACGGTGAAAAGCCAGCGCCCCCAGGTGCAGGGCGATGAAACCCAACACCAGGGCAAAGCCGACCTCGTGGGGTTCCTTGAAGAAATGCTTGAGGCCGGTGTCGTCGCCGAGGCTGGCGGTTAGCGGCCCTAGGTTGTGCTCGATGGCGGCCAGGGCAAGGCCGCTGCCGGCCATCGCCAGCAGCACCGCGTAGAGAGCGAGAAAGGCCGCGCTGGCGCGCACGTCATGGCCGAAGCGCGGCGGAAAGGAGAGGCGTCCGCGCAGCATGGCTGCCCATTCGCGGGGATGCCAGAGGTCCGACCAGCGCGCCGTGGCGGGGCCGACCAAGCCCCACAGGAAGCGCGCGACCAGGCCGCCGATCAGGGCGTAGCCGAACTGGATGTGGAGGCGCCACAGGAAGGGTTCCCACGGGCCGTGCTCGAATCCTTCGGCAAGTTGTGCGGTGATGGCCAGGCCGAGAATGGCCAAGGCGTTCCAGGCGTGGATCAGGCGCAGCAGCGGATCGTAGACGTGCTGACCGATGGGGTGAGAGGCAGGCATTTTTGGCTCCTTAGTGGATTACGACGGAACCCAGAATACGCCGCCAAGCTTAAGCGAATATTAGAAGGCGGAAACGGTGAACTTCGAGTAGGAAAAAGTTTCGGAGGTCATGAGGAACACCGGGGAGCGGCAAGCGTTTCAGCACTCACCGGCGTGCCGAAGTCCGCGCCTTTCTCGGCGAGCAGCTCGCGCAGCACCGAACGGTGACAATGCGCCTCGTCCACGCAATAGCAGCCCACCGAAAAATCGCTGTGGCGCGACAAGGCGGCAAGCAGTTCGATGAGGTGCGCGTTGTCGGGCGCCGCCATTTCCGTCCGGTAGCGCTTGACGAAAGCCGCCCATTCGGCGGGCGTCGCGGCCTGTTGGGCGAGCTTGACGGTCTCGACGCTCGGCGCCAAATTGGGCAGCCACACGTCGTACCAATTCCCCGATGCGAACTCCGATTTAGGCACGCCCCGCGGCGGGCGGCGGACCGTCCCGATGCGGGTGCCTTCGCCTTCCAGGCGTGGGCTGCCCAGCCTGACGATGCGCACGGCCATCTCCTTTCTCCTGGCTACCTTGCCCAGTCGAGCGCCGCCAGGGCCGCCTCGGGCGCCTTATCCAGCACCTTCAGCAACGCCTTGGCCGCGCCGGTCGGGCAGCGCTTGCCCTGTTCCCAGTTGCGGATGGTTTCGAGCGATACGTCGATACGCTGCGAAAACTCCGCTTGGCTCAAGCCCAGGCGTTTTCTCACCCGCCGCGCAAATTTGGCGGCATCCAGCATCGCCCCGGCCTCGTCGACTGCCTGATGCGCGGCGATCTCCTCCTCGGTGGTGGCGTCCACGCGCGCGGGGTCGATGCGTCCCGGTGCTGCGGAGGGATCAATTGTTCTGCGTACTGTCTTCATAGTCTCTTACCTCTCGCTGGTTGGCCTTGCGCGCCGAGATGATGCGCATCGCGTCAAAGCGTGGAGTGTATACCACCACAAACAGGCGCTGATCGACCTTGCCCATCAGTTGGTAGCGCGCTTCCCCGTAGCTGTGCCGGGTATCGGCATGAACAAGCCGATCGGGATCGAAAAACACCCGCGCCGCATAGGCGAAATCGAAACCGCGCTCGCGGAAACAGGCTTCGCTTTTAGCCTCATCCCATTCGAAATTCATAGGTCAAGTGTAGTTCATTGAACTACACTCATCAAGGAGGGGGAAATTTGTCGCGCTTGCGCGTGGGGCAATTGATAGCCGGGGGCAGCGGGGTTACTCGAACGATGCGCTTCGTACCTCGGCGCATCCTCGTATTATCGAATGAACCACCCGCTTGTCACCCGCCTGCCGGCGGTCCCGGATTCCGCTGCGCTCTCCGGGCTACGCTTGCTGTGATTTTATCCGCTTTGTGATTGAGGCCGGGTTTTGGCGACAATCCAAAATCGCGATGACGAGAATTTCATCATCCCGGCGCTCATAGTAAATCGCAAACGGGAAGCGCCTTGCCAAAGCCCTGTGCAGGCGCCCATCGGGCTTCGGATGAATTCCGCCGTAAAGCGCCAGAGCATCAATTTCCGCGTAAAGGCTATCGAGGAAATAGCTGCCGACACCTTCCTGATTGCTTTCGTAGAAGGCAAATCCATTCAGCAAATCCTGTTCCGCAGAACGGCTGATACGCACTTGCATCAGCGGCCTTCGGTCTGTTCACGTATGCGCTTTTTGGCATCCTGCCAGGTGGATAGCGGTTCATCGCCGTTGTCGAGCCGGCTCAAGCGCTCCGCCAACACCTCCTTGTGCCACGCCGGCACGGCTGGCTCGCCTGAGTCTTCGCGGCAAAGGGATTCCCAAAGCGATTCCATTAACTGGAGTTTTTCAGCGACCGGCAAGGCCGCAATATCGAGGTGCATCATGGTGCTCCTTTGTTACTGGTGGTTACATTCGACGCAATGCCCTGCGGTTATTGCGCCTGCGGGCTACGCTTGCCATGCGGGCTACAAAAGTCACAACCCACTCAATGGAATCTCTAGAAGATTCAACGAATAATGTTCTTCGTCGAGAACACTTTGGGTAACAGTCACGTGGGTATATGCACTCTCTGAAAACAATATTTCTTTAATTTCTTGTTTTTTCTGTTCCGTCATCCTGCACCCGAATATTAATCGCTTGATTGAATTCTTTGGAAATTCAAAAAGGTGAACCATTCCTTGTGTACTGCTGCGAATTTCACACGCTTGATCTAATGGCATTAACATTCGCCACTCAAGCTCGTAGCTCCACTCCTCACTTTTTGTAAGGAAAAGAGCGGTGGATGTCAGATTCATGAGACCTAAAGACGGTCTCTTTTTCTCATAGACTACTTTTCTCAAATGCCGAAGTTCGTCTGAGATAGTAATTCTCTGGTCAAAAAATGGTGTGTCAGAATCAAATTCGATCACAAACCCTTGGTGAGCATCTGCATAGTGGGACCACATCAGTAGGCTATCCGGACGTTCAGATAAGCAGAGTATTCCAATTGTCTGATTGAGGCCGTCTTGAAACTTGTGCTGAACAACAGTTGCAAGAAAACGCTCAAGCATGAAGTCTCTCTCTGCAATGTCAGGTGACTCAATTGCGGAACGCAACAATGAAGCGGGGAATTCAAGTCCGCTGTTTTCTCTCCGAGGGCTTAAGAAGTGCTCACGAAGAACATTGTTGTACTTTTGCACTTGAGCACCATCAATAGAACCGCCTCCCGAGACTTGCGCAATATGGGGACAAAGCTCAAACGGATCATTTAAAGCTTTGGGGGAAGAAAAACGTATGCAGCCTTTCTTCAAAATATCTATTCGGTCTGCCGTTACATACTTATAAAGCCTCACCCAATTCACCTTATTCCGAATGATCCAGTCGTCGTAGAACCTATGATTAGCTTGAGTTGGCTGCAAAGCGATCCTAAGTTGAAGTGTGAACATCAAATTGAGGAGAGCGAAAATGCAACCGACCCAAGTAAATTATT
>JAGXQV010000171.1 GCA_018336195.1 Sulfuricella sp.
GGGTCGCCTGCCTCAGAGAGGCTGGCATAGCGATTCTGTAAGTCAAACAGGCTGTTTTGCATGGCGTGGTCACGGGTGGGTGTACCGATAATTCAGATTATCCAGAAAGGCGGGAATTTATAGAAGTGCCCTTAACACGGTGCTATCTAGTTATGCCAACGGCAATCTACAACCGATACGCGAGCTACTCTCAATTGCGTGGGACACCGTCACCGGTCTGACCATCAATAACCTGCCCAGCAAGGAACCGCCCACCCGGCTTCAAGCCCTGTCGCGCCTTCTATACCACTGGCAGGAAGGGGAGGGGATACTCGACTGGCGAAGCGTTGTCCTTAATGATTCTCCAGTGCCCGAGGCCTATACCCATCTCGCCCTGAGCAGCCTGATCTTCGGTGACACCGTCACGCAACTCTCTGCCGTACTTGTTGACCGTCATCACCGACGTCTTCCACAAGAAGCCGACCCATTCCAGATGTGGCAGCACCACAAGAAGGGCTTGGGAGAACTGATGGGCGCCTACCCGATGCGTTCCTATGCCGGGAAGCTTGGCAAGCGCCTCCATGAACTCGTTCAACTCGATATGCATAAGCAGCTCGCTCAGCCCGATCCCGACCTGAATGTCATCTGGAGCCACCTTGAGCGGGGCCGCATTGCCCTGAATGGCGCCCGCCAGCCGCTCAAACAATATGAAGTCCGGAAGGAAGCATCTATCGCTGTCCTCATGACAGTATTCGATGATCTCGCCAAGGGCATCCTGCCACATACCAATGCGCTCTATCGCCCCTTCACGGTCTGGCTGGAAGAAGCCCAACGCCAGGGATTGGTGCTGGAGATTCCTACCTACCAAAAGTGCCAAGCCAAATTGACGGAAGGGGCGGCATTGGTGCAGCCCTTCTTCGATGACGAAGATCGTCTGCATGTGCTGTGGCTGAGCCGTTCAGGTCCCCCCAGTCTGGAAACCTTGCCCGGCCTGACCGGTACGGACTGGAAACCCTTGCTCGATGCCTGGCGGGGCTTTGTGGAAAGCACTTCGGATGCAGAACAACTTCCTGAAGAATTCACTCCGGCCTGGGAGTGTTTTACCGCTCCCGATTCTCCGGCTCGTATTCTGATCGAATGGCTCAAGGATCAGGCGCAGCAGCGGGAAGAATCCCACCTGATCGTGCTCTGGCCGGGACGGCTCGCCCAGTTCCCCTTCGAGGCGGTGGAATGGGTGCAACCGGGCTTCCTAGAGAGGGCGGTCAGTCTTTCTGCATTGTTTGTGGAGCGCCGCAATCTCCAGAACCAGCAGGTGCTGTTCGACGACGATTTCAAGAACACCCCATTTGCCGAAGTCGAGGCCAGTGCCGTGGCAAACCATCTGGGCGTCACACCGACCAAAGGTTCGCAGACCACGCTTCCGGATGGACTGCTGGCGCTGTCCGACAGTGGGCGGGGGCATTGGGTAGTGCATGGCAAATTCACCGCGTTTGATCCGCTGCACAGTCACTTCCAGTTGAATGCCGAGACTCGCTTGCCGGCCTGGGCGCTCGGGGCGGTGGAGATGCCGGGGAGCTGTTTCACCACGGCGGCGTGCGAAGCCTTGCTGAGCGGGTCGGAAGCGCATGAACTGCTTGCCTCCGCTGGGCTGGCCGCGCAGCTCAATGTACGTGGTGCGGCGACGGTCATCGGGCCGTTATGGCGGGTCGATGCCGTTGCATCATTTATATTCTTTGACACGTTGTATGGCTTTGCCAAGGAGTGCCCGGGAGAACCCTGGTCGAGCCTGGTAGCCAGGGCACAGCAGTTCTTGCAGGAAATGGGAAAGGAACAGCTAAAAGACTGGCTTGACACGCGTCTCGCCAACCATCCAAACCAGAAGCAACTAAAAGAGATATCGGCCCGATATATCGGCCCTAAGCGGCCCTTTGTCAAGCCCTATTTCTGGGCTCCGTTCGCAGTGATCGGCCAAAGCGCCAGAACCGCGTAACAAATATTTACTGGAAAAATCAGCACAATAGCCAAGGCAAACGCTTTAAGGGGTAACGGCAGAAATTCTTCCTGTCGCCATTCAACCTCTTAAGGAGATTGCCATGAATTCCACGCAAACTTGCGGTTTAAACCGCAAACCCACCGGTCACTCTGCCAGGGGGGCAATGCTGTGACCATCCTGATCTTCCTCTTCCTGTCGACCTTGGCGGCCTTCGCCCATGCCGGCCCCATGCCTTATCAGGTGGGGCATCCGTAATCCTTCCCCAAAAAATATTTATTTAAAAATCCCGTCATTTCCCCTCCTGGGAACGCTTAAAGGAAACAGGCAGGGAGAATTCTCCCCGCCCAGCCCTCAACTCAAAAGGAGAACACCATGAAATTGTTTCCTCGTGCGGAACAGGAAGGTAACGAACACGGCTATAGCGACGCGTTCCATGGCAAATCGAAAAATCATCGCCCGTCCGTCGCCAAGTCGCTGCTCAGCCAAGGCTACCTGGATGACTATCTGGCCGCCTATAACCGGGGGTGGGAAAACGGCCTAAAGGATCGCGCCAGAAAATTGCACGCGGCATAGCAAAAAAGGACGTACTTCCGGGTGGAACGACGCTTATATAACCAGCAGGTACTTCAACCCAAACAAACAGGAGGCCGTATGAATACCAGCCCGAACTGTAAACCTCTGCACCGCGTGACGCTTACCCAGCATGAAGCGGAAATGGTATCGCAGGTTCTGCAATCACCAGCGGTGCAGGTGCCATACATGGCCCCCCCCAATTGGGCTGCTACCCGTGTCGGCGGCTGGCGTGCCGCGTTGCCGCACATGTGGCGCAATGCCAAGCCGTGGGCAAGTCAAATTGGCGTGCGGCTAAAGCGTCAATGGCAATTTGTCAGAAGCACCCGTTTTTTCATCCGCATGAAGACTTGGCTCGAACGCGCTAAGTACCTCGCCAAGACTGCATTGCGTCAACTTCGCTAAGGAGTAAGCCATGAATACCCCATTCAAACTCCGTGTGCTGGCCGTCTCCCTGGCGCTTTCCATACAGGGCTTTACGTTGGCATCCGACGCACCGGCAACTACCGGCGAGCCGACAGCCATTCAGGCCGAGAAGACTTCACCGACCAAGGACGGCCAGCACACTCACCAGGAGAAGAAAATGACCGCTGAAGACAAGACAGCCGTGACAGATGCGGCAAAAGCCGCCACGCCGCCCGCGATATCGAAGGATGTGAACAAAGCGGCATCTGGGGCACAAGTTCAAACCAACGCCCCGGTTGCGAGTGAGTATCAAACGAAAGCCGAACCGCTTGTCGCTACGCCGGTCAGTGGCGCTTCCGCCAAACCCGTCGGCACTGTACAAACCAAGGTGTTGCAAAATCCTCCGGTGGTCAAGAATAAGGAAAGCCAAGGCGCTGACTCGAAGCCCGCTGGTGAATCTCACGGCGCCAAGGCAGAAAAACCGCTCGCTGCCGAGGTGAAGCAGGCCCTTCCCAAGGCTGCCAACACGACTGCCAAAGCTGGCTTAAACGTCAAAAGTGGTCAGCCGGATAACGTTACCGCAACGGCAAATCCGGATGTTCCTGTGACGCAAGCGGCGGTCGTTGCCAAACCAACCGGCGACCTGACCACCGGTAGTCAGCCACAGGTCAATGCCCCCGGGGATAGGGGCGCAATCCCGGCGCAGTCGTCAACTGCAACGCCAGCCATTGAGGCCGCCGCACCGGCAATTACTGAGAACCCCACATCCCAGCCAGTTGGCGGTAATGCCCGCGCTCCTGAAATGACTCAAGCTCAAGCCGAAAACAAGGGGGCAGGGTTGGGCAGCTATTCCAGACGCGAACTGCAAATGTTTGGGGTTGGAGGTACCTTCGGTGCCGCTGGCACGCTGGCGTTGTTGTCAGCACTTGAACTGGCTGCCTTACATTATCGCCAGCGCCGTTCCACATTTCCGACCGGAAAGGCGATCTCGGACATGCCTAAACCCGCGTCGAAGTTGGCTACTGAGCAGACGGGCAGGGGGCAGGCGCAGGTCTTTTCAACGCCAATCGACACACAAGCCTGCAATGCCCAATCGCCGGCAAATCAAAACACTGCTCACGAAGTGGTGGCGTTCCCTCCCGGGGGAAGGCGATACAAGGAGACCTCGATATTGCTCGAATTGGCCGAGAAAATGGCCGAGGAGCAGTATAGCCCTCAGGAAATGCTGGATGAGTTGCGCAACCAAAAATGGAACATATCGCCTGTCGATGGAGCGCAGGGGGCGGTCGTCTCGATCACCGGTCCGGTACGTAAGCGTAACGAAGATACGGGTCTCCTGTTCAGTTCTCTGGACGGCGCCAATGTAATGATGAGTTTTGATGGCCTGGGAGGGCTGGCTGACGGTCATATCGCCAGCAAATTTGCCGCGCTTGCACTTACCGAGGCGCTTTGTGGTGGTGGTACGTTAAAGCAACCGGTTGAGAAACGCTTGAACGAGGCCTACCGCTTGCTGATCGAGCGTTTCCGCGAAGCATCCATTCTCAAATTCGGCAACGATGCCTATGAGGGATTTCGCAGCACGGCCATCGTTGCAGTGGCAACCGACAAGTATTACCACATCGTTTCGCAAGGCGATGGCGGGGCATTCCTGCGCCGTGCCGATGGCAAAATCGAGGCCGTCACCATCCCGGACAAGGGCGAAGCGCAAAACATGGTCACAGCCTCGCTCGGCCCCATCAGCGATGGCATACCCAAGCAACAATGTATTCCACGTCTGCCCGGCGACATCCTCTTTCTGGGAAGCGACGGCATCGTGGACAGGACGAATCCGCAAGAAGTCCTGGATGCCTTGCACAGCCAAGTTGAAGAAGGGCATTCGCTCCAGTCCGTAGTCGAAAACATCGTCGATTCGTTTGCCCAGGCATTTGATGACAAGGGCTACTACGCGGACGACAACATGACTCTGGTCTCGTTGCGAACCCCTAAAGCATCCGTTTTGCGACGCAACCATTCGATTTAATCGAGCACGTTCCTTAAGGAGAAAATCATGATCGGTCGAACCATAACAGACGACAATGGGCAAAAGTTCAAGATTGTCGCTTCGCTGGGCTCAGGCAGTCAGGCAGACGTGTACAAGGCAACCGATGCCACAGGCAATGTGGTGGCTATCAAGCTTTTTCGGCCGGGTAACAGCGAAATGCCACGCGCCAAGCAGTTGATGAAACTCGGCCTGCCGTCGTCGCTGCCGGTTGCCATGCCGCGTTCCACCATCTCGACTGGCGCTCTGGAAGGATATGTCACCGACTTTGTGGAGGGAGTCCTTCTGGAATCCCTGTTTGAAGCCGGGCAACTGGATTATTTCGCTTCGTTCAAACTGGTTGCGATGCTCTGGATCGCGCTCGCCAAGCTTCATGCTCATGGCCTCATCCACGGTGATGTCCAGAGCCAAAACATCATGATTACGCCCTCAGGTGACGTGATGTTCATAGACATCGACAACTTCGTAACCCAGCGCGTCACCATTCCGGCGCCCTGCGTTGGCGAACACTTTGTGTTGGCGCCGGAACTGCGTTCGCGCTTGCAGCGCGGCGAAAACGTCGCTCCCTTCATCAGCTACCAGAGCGACGTGTATGCGCTCAATGTCCTTTGTTATCTGTTGCTTACCGGGGAGGATGACACCTATGGCGCAGCAAGCGTGGACGAATTCAACCAGCGTCGCCTCGCGGGCGGGTGGAACGGAGATCGTTACGGCAAGGGGCTGAGTAGCGGTGCCGGTCTGCCACCGCAAATGCTGCCGCTGGAACTGGAATCGCTGATCCGCCAGGCGTGGAGTGGCAATCCTTTGTTACGTCCTGGAGCTGCCGACTTCGCCAGGGCAACCTCGAACATTCTCGCGAATGGACAGCTCATCGCTTGCGAGCAATGTGGCATGCCGGTCTTCATCGACTCCACCAAGACGACCTGCCCGCATTGCCGGACGGCACTACCCACGCCGGTGCTGGTGCGGGCGGATGGCAGCAACATTGTGGTCAGCGGTAGTTATCTGCTTCTGGGCCGCAACGACTTGGGAGGAGACCCTTCCGTCTCGGCAAAACACGCCATTCTCCAGCGCGAAGGGCCACTGCTCCGGGTGACAGACCGTAGCACTTACGGGAGTTGGCGCAATCGTAGTGGCAGTTGGGAGCAATTGCCGAAAGGCGCACCGGTGATAGTCCATCCGGGAGAGATGCTGCGCTTCGGCAACGTAAAGCTCAATGTCGGACGGGTATAGCGATGGGCCTGCTTTCCTGGATATTTGGCCGTCGCGATCCACCGAATTGCGTGGCGGGTAGCGCCCAGCCAACGGCTAGAGGCATGATGCACTGCGGCAAATGCGGTGAGATAGTCATCACGCCACCTTCCAACGAATATCCGCCAGGGAGCCGCTGGCTATGCCACCAATGCGCGACCCGCCGGGTAAATTCGGCGGCACTGCTCGCGGAACTGTATGAGGAAGTTTCCCATTTCATCCAGGATCGCATGGGGGTAGATATTTCCCTGTGGCTCCCACCCGAAGCGGTTCTCGTGAAAAGCGCCAATACACTGGTGCCTCGTGAACAACGGATACTCCTGGGCAAAGCCAAATATACCGAAAACCACATCCCGATTCTGGGCCGGCGCTGGATTAGCAATGTCGAGGTGTACATCCTGCGTGAGCTGGACTACCTCCAGGCTGGTTCGGTGTTGGCTCACGAGATGTTCCACGTTTACAGTGCCGCCAATGGCCTGAATCTCGACCACGTTACCGAGGAAGGCACCGCCAATCTTTGGGGGTATTTATTCCTGCGCCACCACCCCGGCATTGAGTCAGACAGGCACCGTGAGGAATTATTGAAGTCGATGGATCCGGTTTATGGGGCGGGGTTTAGGAAGGCTCGTGACAACTATAAAAAATGCACGGGATTTCAAGAGTATTTGAGCTTACTATAGCCATACTTAATGCTAAGCCATCACGATAGACGAAGGGGATTTTGAGATGATTGGATTCGATTTTTCCGACCACAATGTTAATCAATTTATCAAGAAAATGATCGGTTGGACGTGTCGTCACTTCGATTTGCTGGATGAACAAGACTGTGCGGAAGTCGTTTTGCAGGCGTGTACTGAGTTAATTGCATCAGGCCGATGGCAAGACCCGGTACCACCAAATGGGGTTCCCTTTGTTAGTTATTTTTATGGGCGTGTCAAGAATAGAGCATTGGACATAAAAGAAGAAAAATTAAAAAAAATGGAGCATGAGGTTAGTCTTCAAGTTCTCAAACCGGAGGAAGAAGACGATGACGACACTGTTGCCCCCAAAGAACTTCCAAAGTCCTGCACTTCTGCGGGTGACCAGTGTGAAGAAATACAGATCTTCAAAAAGTTGAATGAATACATGGAGCACTTCAATTCAATACAGGATTTTATTGACAAGCACTTCATTGGCATTGATATCGGGCTTGTCCACGACGTTATGCTCGATAACTACATGAACCAAAATTTTGATCTGGATGCTATTGGAGAAGCGCTAGGTATTCAAAGAAAAGATGCAACTAAGCTACGGTCCAATTTTTTGGAGTTGCTTCGAAGTTATGGTCACTGGGTCGATTACGATCCAAAACTCGGGAAGTACATTATTGAGGTATCCCAACACGGCTTCAATAAAGTTGGTTACGAGGTAATCTTCTGGCGAACATTAGGGTTTAGCCGGGATGAAATTGTGTCCTTGCTAACTCGTAATGGCTTTGGTGTGGATATGAATATCGTTGCTCACGGCTTTCAAGACCACACAACAATATGGGCAAATCGTATTCCCCAGGTTCCGAAAAATGGTTACGCCATGCATTACGCCTTTGCCACTCGCAACCACCTGTTCGGTTAAAGAAATTTAGGAGCTTATGATGAAAGACTATTCGAAATCGAAAATCGTGGCGGACGTGCTGGAATCCTATGATGAGGAAAAATTTTTACGGGAATTGGAAAGCGAGTCATTCGATGCTGAATTAGCTCAGATTGAAAGAAAAGGGATTGATTTGGACAAAATGATCTATGAACGGCTAGGTATTAGTCCCGAACCAGTTCTTCCTGGAATTCGCCTAACGCAATTGGCGCATGACTCCATCAACCAAGCCATTAACGCCATTGTCTATCCCTTTCAAATCATGCAAACCCTCGCCAGGGGATTCGGATGTGTTTCCGCCACCTACACAGCAAATAGCGCCCAGGCGGCTGCCAACGGCAAGGATGACCTGATAGCCGCCATCAAAACTGCCGGGGGCGGGACAGTTTATCCGGTCAGAATCATCCGCGATGACGATGACGTGATTATCTGGTTGTATTGGGAAAGCGGCGTTCCCAAAGAACTACCCGAAGTTTGCTTGTTGGTGTCAGGAAAAAGCATTGCCATCCAGGCCAATACGGAAAAGTCATCCGACAATCAGATCACCGTCATTATTCCCAACCTCTTTCCGCAACTGGGTATGCAGCGCATTGACGAAGCGGAAGTGGCTATTGGCTGGGATTCGGAGAGGAATGAAATGGTGGTGAATATTGCTAAGGCTATTCCCCGCAAAAAGTTTTTGTTTTTGTCGCAGTTCGGCTATGCGGGCAGCAAACAATTAGCGGCCAGAGAAATGTTCATCCACTGGTTCAACGAGATCAAGGACGCTACTTGCGACCTGTTTGCTTTGCCTCTACTCGGCGCTGCCACACGCACTGACAGGAATATGGACGCTTTGCCGATTGAAGTAAACAGCCACATTTGGGTGTGTTCGCAACCCCCTGCCGTTGGTGGTGGCGGTGAATTCTTGCGATGCCCGCTGAGTTTGCTCGATGCTCAGAGAAATGTCGTCGACTGTTCTGATGACGCTATGCCAGAGATTCATGCATTTCTCTGTATTGATTCCCAATGTCACCCCATCGCAAAAGTCGCGTTCTTTCGGGGAACGGCATTTGATGAGTTGCGTATTCCGGCTAGCGAGCTTCAAGTTGAAGGGCAAGACGTTGATGCTGCTACGCGCTCATTTGAGATCGTGATAGATCAAGGTGGCTGGAATTCCGATTTCGGGGGGGCGTTGGAACTGTATTTGTTGATGTTGTAAGGCCGCGGCAAAAGAAATGAATGCGCTGCCTAACTCGATAGATTCACCTCAGAACCAGACCAAGTTTGACGAGGCTTGCACGGCTTATGGACGCGCAGTGGAAATCACCGAACCGCTGGCTAAGTCAGACCCGCAGCAGCATGGACTCAAACTCCTCGAGGTTCTCGACAGCTGGGCAAATTTCTTAACAAATCGGGGAATGCATGCCCAAGCTTATGCTGTGTTTGAACGTTCAGTAGGAGAGGTGGAGCCGGGAATTCGGACAGGTCGTTAAGTGATAGCCTTGCTCAACCCAAGCCATGGAGACCACGGCGCATTAGGAGCAAGCACATGAAAAGGACGAGAAGGAATCACGCACCAGGATTCAAGGCCAAGGTGGCCCTAGCGGCGATCAAAGGCGACAAGACGCTGGCAGAATTGGCTGAGCAGTTTGACGTTCATCCGAACCAGATTTCCGAATGGAA
>JAGXQV010000172.1 GCA_018336195.1 Sulfuricella sp.
GCCGCCAAGGTAAGGCTGGTCACGCCGGTGGTCTTGTCCACCGAGGCCGTCACCTTGGCATCGGCACCCGAAGAAGACACCACCACCGCATTGTCGCCGCTACCCAAGGCCATCAGCGGCTGATTGGTGCCGCTGGCCTTCATCTCCGCCTTGCCGGCGGTGACCGTCAGCACCGTGGTATCGGCGCCGTTCACCTTGACGGTGGCGGTCTTGACCACGGAGCCGCTATCCAGCGGCTTGACGCCCATGTCCATGCCGCCGATCTTGAAGGTCACCGGCTTGGACGTGTCACTGCCGGTTGACGGCGTGGGCAGGTTGATGGTGGCACCGCTGGTGCCGTCGGTGACGGTTAACGTACTACCTTCGCCGGCTTCAACCGGGGTTGAAGTATTGCCGATGGTGGATGTGCCGCCGGGGGCGACGGTGGTGGTAGTCGGTGTGCCGGAGGATGAAGAACCCGAACTCGGCGGCGTGTAGGCCGGCGTCGGGTCGGCCTGGGTAGTGAATTTCCATGCGATCGCACTGGATATCCCGGCGTAGGGATTCGGTGTGGTAGCCTTGTCGACGAATGCGCCGGCATCGATCGTCACGTAATAATCCGTCGAATAGGCCAGGTCGGCGGCGGGGTTGATGGTGACCGTGCCGCCGAACACCGTGACCTTGGACGTATCATCCGCAGCGATGGTTTCCACTGCCGAGCCATCGGAAACTTTCTTGATGGTGACGTTCTTGCCCGCCACCGCAGTCACTTTTTCCGAGAACACCACGACCAGATTGGCGCCCGGTTGCGCCGAGGTGGCGCTGTTCGAGGGCGTCAGGCTGTAGACGGTCGGTGCGGTGGTATCGGCAACCGTAGTGAATGCCCAAGTGGTGGCATCGGCGATGCCCGCGTAGCTCGCTCCGGAAACGGCGCCGACAGCGGCTCCGGCATCGATTTGCACGTAGTAGCCGCCCGGTGCCAGGGTAGCGGAAGGCCAGATGGCGAGATAGTAAGCGCCGGAAAGGCTACCGATGCCAATCTTCGCCGTATCGTTGGCGGCGATGCTTTCTACCAGGGAGTTGTCGGACGACTTGTAAATCCGGATGGTCTTGCCAGCGACCGGCGTCACGTTTTCACTGAGCCACAAAACCAGGCCGGCGGTTTCCGGAAAATTGGTTGCGCCGTTGGCCGGGTAATAGCTGGTCACAGTCGCGCCTGCCGCCGTGGTGAAGTTCCAAGTGGTGGCATCGGCAATGCCAGCGTAGGGGTTGGGTGTGGAAGCAGTATCGACGAACGCGCCGCTATCGATCTGCATGTAATAGCCGGTGCTGAGCGCCAAGTCCGCCGCCGGGTTTATCGTGACCTTGGAGCCGGACACCGTCACCTTGGCGGTATCGTTGGCGGCGATACTTTCCACCAGGGCATTGTCCGATGCCTTGTAAATCTTGACGTTCTTGCCGGCAACCGCTGTCACGGCTTCGTTGAAATACAGCTTCAGATCGGCACCTGGTGCAATGGCGGTGGCGTTGTCCGCCGGCACATAGCTGGACGCGGTCGGCGCGGCGGTGTCGGCGACGGTGGTGAAAGCCCAGGTGGTGGTGTCCGCAATACCCGCGTAACCGGCGCTGGAGGTATTACCGGTGAAGGCACCCGCGTCGATCTGGACGTAGTAGCTTCCCACCGGCAAATTGGCGGCGGGGTTGATGGTGACGCTGGCACTGCCCTTGGAGGAAGAAATCGTCACCTTGCTGGTATCGCCGGCGGCGATGGTTTCCACTACGGAGTTGTCCGAAGCCTTGTAAATCTTGATGTTCTTTCCCGTGACCGCCGTTACGCCTTCACCGAAATTCAAAACCAAGTTGGCTGTTTCCGAAAAATTGATGGCGCCGTTCGTCGGCGTGGAGCCGGTGATGGTCGCCCCCGCCGCCGTGGTGAAGTTCCAGGTGGTGGCATCGGCAATGCCCGCGTAGGCATTGGGCGCGGTGGCGGTATCGACGAACGCGCCGCTGTCGATCTGCACGTAATAGCCGGTGCCGAAGGCCAGGTCGGTTGTGGGATTGATGGTGATGGCGCCCTTCGAGCCGGATACCGTCACTTTGGCGGTATCGTTAGCGGCGATGCTTTCCACCACTGAATTATCCGACGATTTTTTGATGACGATGTTTTTGCCGGCCACCGCCGTGACGGGTTCACCAAGGGAAAACGACAGATTGGCGGTGGGCGAAATCCCGGCGGCGTTATCGGTCGGTGTAAAGCCATACGCCGCCGGCACGGTGGTATCGGCAACCGAGGTGAAAGCCCAAGTCATCGTATCGGCGATGCCCGCGTAGCCCGCGCCGGAAGTGTTGCCGGTGAACGCGCCTGCATCGATCTGGACGTAATAGCTTCCCGCCGGCAGGTTGGCGGCGGGGTTGACGGTGACTGTTCCGCTGGACACCATGACCTTGGTCGTATCGTTGGCGGCTATGGTTTCAATCAGGGTGTTGCTCGAATTGTAAACTCTGATGTTTTTACCCGTAACCGCCGTCACGTTCTCGCCGAAAGTCAGCGACAGATTGGCGTTCTCGACGAAATTGGCGGCGCCGTTGGCGGGGCTGAAGCTGGTGGGCGTCGCACCCGCCGCCGTGGTGAAGTTCCAGGTGGTGGCGTCGGCAATGCCCGCGTAGGCGTTGGGCGTGGTCGCGGTATCGACGAACGCGCCGCTGTCGATCTGGACGTAGTAGGCGGTGTTGAAAGCCAGATCGGCGGTCGGGTTGATAGTGACGTCGGTGCTGTTTCCGGAGAACCCAGCGGGTGTAAGCGTTACCTTGCCGGTGTTGTTGGCAGCGATGGTTTCTACCAGCGTGCCGTCCGACTTGTAAATCGTGATGTTCTTGCCCGCCACCGCGGCGACCACTTCGTTGAAAGATAGCACCAGATTGGCGCTGGGAGTAACGCCGCTGGCGTTGTCGGCGGGGCTGAGTGTTGTGGTTGGCGCGGTGGTATCCGCTATGGACGTGAAAGCCCAGGTAGTGGTGTCCGCAATACCTGCGTAACTGGCACTGGAGGTATTACCGGTGAAGGCGCCTGCGTCGATCTGGACGTAGTAGCCTCCCGCCGCGAGGGCGGCGGCGGGCTTGACATAAACGGTCGAGCCGGACACCGTGACCTTGGTTGTGTCATTGGCGGCAACGGTTTCCACCACGGAATTATCCGACGCCTTGTAGATCGTGAGGTTCTTGCCGGCAGCCGCCGTCATGGCCTCGCTGAAATACAAGAACAGCTTGTCGTTTTCCGGGAAATTGGTGGCGCCGTTGGCGGGGGTGTAACTGGTGACGGTAGCTCCCGCCACAGTAGTGAAATTCCAGGTGGTAGCGTCGGCAATACCGGCGTAGTCCTCGACGCTGGCGTTCCTGAATGCACCGGCGTCGATTTGCACGTAATATCCCGTGGACAGGCCAAGGGTGGCGGCGTGGCTGATGGTGGCCTTGCCGCCGGACACCGAAACCCTGCTGGTGTTGTCGGCGGCGATGGTTTCCACCACCGAGTCGTCGGCGCTTTTCTTGATCACGATGTTCTTGCCGGTGATCGCTGTCACATTCTGGTCGAAGGTCAGTTGCAGGCTGTACGTGGTTCCCGCGCCCGTCGCGTTGTCGGCGGGCGAGTAGGTGTTGACCACCGGCGCGACGGCAAACGCCGCATTCGTTCCCAAACCCAATGCGGATGCCACCGCCAGCGCCAGCGCCGAACGTTGCCATTTGTTGGTGGTTGCCTTCCTGGTATTGCTTTTCATCTTCAATTCCTCCACTGAGTAAATCATCAAACAAAAAAATCGTTACAGAACCTTGGGTTGTGGGCCTATTCAGAGGCAAGGTGGGGTTGCGCGATAAGGCCGCTTAACCCAACCACCATTTTTTGCGTATGCCAACCTATTCATGTTTCCCCACCGTCACATCCCGCCCCAACAAGCGCTGCGATAACTTCGCCAGCCGCCGGTTGGCGCGGAAATCCGCGACCGTCAGGCCGTTCTCGAATACCCCCAGATAGCCGCCATCCGCCGTGCGCAGGTGTTGCGGGCGATAGCCTTCCTGCTTGAAACCGAGTTTCAGGGTGTTGTGCTGGGCAAGGCCGTTGCCTTCGTAAACCAGCGAGGTGAGTTTGTTGAGGCGGGCCTGGTTGAAGGCGAAGTCCGCCGCCAGCAGAGTTGCCTCCAGTCCGGCCCCGGATTGGCGCTGCGGGCCGGCGGGAATGCCGATCAGCAATTCGGCGCGGCGATGGTGCAGGTCGAGGTCGGCCAGGTTGGCGAGGCCGATGGGCTGTTCGATTTCGCCACGGCGATAAATCACCCAGTCCGCCGCGCGACTGCGCCACGGCAGAATCCGCGCCGATTGGCGCAGCGCGGCGGCAAGCTTCACCTGGGGTTCGCTGGTTGAGAGGAATTGGTGGTAATGCGCCATGAAGCCGGCATTGCAGAAGCAGGAATGCAGAAACGGCGCGTCGTTCTCGCCGTAAGGGCGCAGGACAAGGCGCTTGCCCGGCAACGGCGCGCGCCAGAACGCGGCGACCTGTTCGAGCTGTTCGGCGGCTTGCGGGTAATCCGGGTTGATCTGCAAAACGCGCTCGAAACAGAAACGCGCTTCATCAACCCTATCCAGCTCCTTGAGGGAAACGCCCAGATTGAAGCCCGCTTCGGCATAGGCGGGTTGCAGGGACAGCGCTTGCCGGTAGAAAGGCAGCGCCTGTTCCGGCAGGCCACGTTCCTTGAGGACATTGCCGAGGTTGTTGTGGTGTTGCGGATTGCCGGGCTGGACTTGCAGGGCGCGGCGGAACGCCTGCTCCGCGCCGCTCAATTCGCCGAGCGCGTAGAGCGCGCTGCCCAGTCCGTTGAGGGCGGGAGCGAAGTCCGGATGCTGGTCGAGCACCGCGCGGAATATTGCTGCCGCCTGTTCGCTGTCGCCGCTTTCATGCAGGGAAAGCGCGTAGTTGCAGCGGAAATCGTGGCGTTGCGGTGCGAATTCGATCGCAGCGCGGAAATGGGCAAGGGCATCGTTAAAGCGCTTTTCCCCGGCCAGCAGGACGCCCAGCAGGTGGCGCGTCTCGGCGTGCTCCGGCGCGGTTGCCGCTGCTGCCTCCAGCCACTCGCACGCTGCGGGGAAATCTCCCCGACGGTAGGCGTCGATGGCCTGGACATAAGGGTAGGGCTGTGCGGCCCACTGGGCTTGCATACTTCGTTTTCTCCGTTACCTGCGGCTGATTAGTGCTTGTAATGAAAACAAAATTTTTGTTCTGGGGTAACTACCAAAAATTGTAGTTTTTTGCATAAGTTGCCGATTACGGATGGTGTTCTTCACGAAGTTTGGCTTTTCGACAACAAGAGCCTCCAAGCCAAATACGTGGGAAGTATCGTTGAAAGTTGCATATTGTGCAATATTTTGCATGACGTGCATTGCCCGAATTTCGGCAAGCCGCAAAATCGGCGGCATGTATAAAGCGCTTGGTGAAGTTCTCAAGAAGTTGCGGATTAAACGTGGCTGGACGTTGGAATATCTGACCGGACAACTCGGCGATATCCGTGGGGCAGATAGTTCCGGTATTCAGCGTATCGAGGCCGGAAAGAAAAAAGCGCCTTTGGAACTCTATGTCGCGCTTGCTACGGCATATGAATTGCCGTTGTCGACATTGATTGCGATGGCGGAACAAATACCAGGTGCCATAGACGATGCGTCCGTCGATGAGGAAGAAAGCCTGATTGCCTCCTACCGTGCCATGGAACCATCCCAGCAATCGGTTTTTCGCGAATTGGGCAAGGTCATGGCCCGAGGCAAAGGGCTGGATTGAATTTGATGAGGTTTATCCGCGCTCGGCGTCAAGCTTTTGATGCGACTTTATCAATCCTAGGGTGATGGCAATCGCAACAGCCTCGGTTCGGTTGGATGCGCCGAGCTTGCGGCAGGCGTTGGAGAGATGAAACACCACGGTATCGTAGGTAACATTCAGCATTCGGGAAATTTGCGATGCGGTTTGTCCGTGCGCCGAATGGAGCAGGCATTCTTTTTCCCTTCTCGTCAATATCCTTGTTTTTCGTAGCGGTGCGGTCGTCACCTTTGCTCCCCATAACGCAGCTCTATTCTTGGTGCGTTATGAAAGCAAAAGACGGCGCGCGAGGTAACTACAAAAACTTGTAGTTTTTGCGCTAAATCACGGAAAAATTGCGTTTTTCGGTCAAGGCTGAATTTGCGCGGTTGCGTTCAAGGTACGATCAATCCACGCGACATGGCAATGGCGACAGCCTCGGTAATATTGGCGGCGCCCAGCTTTTCTTTTGCATTCCCAAGGTGGAACACCACATTATCGTGACTACGACAAATGATGGCGGCGATATCCGCATAACTATTGCCGTGCGCCGCGTACAGCAGACAATCGTACTCGCGAGGCGTCAATTTAATGGTCGGGAGACTTTTTGACGATGTGGAGGAAGCGATACGCTGCATTGCCGTATCGACTTGGGCGACCAGAAACATCCCGTCCCCCAGAGTCTTCCGTGCAAAAGGCGCCGCCTTGTCGGTGTCTTGGGCGCGGGCCAAACTGAATACCCCCACGCCGGCGCGCCCATTGCGGGGAATCGAAAAAGTAGCGCCGCCGCTAACGCCAAGTTCGACGCTCTCGTGGTGCATGTCAATTATCTTGGGGGCAGTAAACAGTTTATGCGTCCAAACAATTGGAACGCTACTCT
This sequence comes from Sulfuricella sp., assembly GCA_018336195.1. Classification (GTDB taxonomy): domain Bacteria; phylum Pseudomonadota; class Gammaproteobacteria; order Burkholderiales; family Sulfuricellaceae; genus JAGXQV01. The sequence continues at coordinate 6,693 of JAGXQV010000172.1, forward strand.
TGGCGCAGTGCAGAAAGGCCGGGTCGATAGCCTCATATTTTTGGTTGGCATATTGCTGGTACCAGCGTTCCGGCATGGTGCCAAAGAAAAAGATATCTGGTTCGACTTTTACTTTCGTTTTCGCTTTGACGCCCTTGGAAAAATAGTAGACAAAGGTTTCATACCCAATGTACTCGACTACGCGCTGGGTTTTTACAAGCAGGTCATCCTGGTTTTCCGCCTTGAGAATGTCTTCGCAGAGATACAAATCCATTGGGGCTTCCTTTCGAGGATGGTGAACAGAACCTTTATCGCTACTTCGCCTCGCGCACCTCGTCGAGGATAGCGAGCAGGTCTTTTTCCCAGCGCTCGAATATCGGCTTCAACTCGGGATCGGGGAAAAATTCGGCGAACACCGTGGGCCGCACCGCGGTAACGACAGTGTTGGAATCTTCGGCGAAGATCACGATGTTGAGCGGCAGGTAGGGAATCAACTCAGGGTGTTTGCGCGCCAGCCCGGCGGTTTCTTCGAGGTTGCCGTAGAACACCACCTTGTAATAGTCGATGGTATGGCCGGTCTTGCTTATCCCCACGTCGATGTTCTGCACCCGGGTAATCTTGTAGCCGCGCGAGGAAATCGCCGCCTGGAGGGTCGACATGGCTTCCGGGTAGGACTGCGGGGCGCGAATGATCTGTAACTTATCGGCTTGGGCCGGGGCGCTGCAAGCCAGCGCCAGGAGGAGGATGGCAAACAGCTTTTTCATAGCGCCGCCTCCTCCATGATGGATATGTAGCGAACCGCCATCTCGTCGCACATGTTGTTGAGTTCCGAGTTGTTGAAAACCGCGCTGAGCTTCTTGGGATTGATGGTCATCATTTTCACCTTGCCGTCCTGTTCCACCACGGTGATGCGGCACGGCAGGAACATCCCGACACGCGGATCGGTGATGATGGCCTCGTTCATCTGGTTGAAATTGCAGAAATACACGATGTGCTGCTTGGGGTCTTCCGAGCCTTCCGCGGTCATTCCGTAGGTCAGGGGTTGTTCGCGGATGAACACGTAGTTGTTCGAGCCGACCGCGCGCTTGATGTTCTCCACCGTGGTTTTCAGGTCGTAAGGCGAATCGACGGTAAATACCGCTTCCTCGGAACGCAGCAAAGTGGCGCTATCGGCACGAGCGGTGCGGGCGAAGCTGCGCACGAAGGCGACGACATCGTTGACATCCTTTTCCTTCAGACCTTTCTTCAGGAAAGAAATCATCGGTGTGCCGGCGCGGCCCTTCATCAGGGTGTCCTTAATCATCGAGTCGGTGGCGGAAGCCAGGAAGCCGGGGTTGTTGAGCGCCGGGGCGACGATGCTGGTGACCCGCGGACGCGGCAGGGTAATCCCGGTGCCCTTGCCGCCGCCGCCGGTTTCGCCATGACAGGCGGCGCAGTGTTTGGCGTACAATTGCCTGCCGTGCGGGATGTCGCCGCGCACCGGGGGCCGCAAATAGGTAAGTGCGGCGCTCTTGTTCCAGCCGCGCACGAATTGGACGATGGCATCGACCTCGGCGTCGGAGAACGTCGGGAAGGCCGGCATCACCCGCCCCGGCCGCCCGTTACGGATGGAACGGCGCAAATAGCCGTCGTCGATGGTGGCCTGGAAAGAAGGCAGCGAGAGCGGCACACCGATGCCACCCGACCCGTCTTCACCGTGACAGGCACCGCAATGGCGGGAAAACAGGACCGCCCCGTCGGGTTGCGCGCCAGCGAGCGCAGGCAACCACAACAGAACCAGAAGAAGTGCGCCATGGAATCGCATCGCTGACAAGAATCCCAATATTTTTATGAGCTTGGATTATAACATGAGCAAACTTGTAATCACCCGCCCCGACGATTGGCACCTTCACCTACGCGACGGCGCGGCCATGACCAGCGTCCTGCCCGACACCGCCGCGCGCTTCGGGCGCGCCATCGTCATGCCCAATCTGCGCCCCCCGGTCACCACTACCGAACTGGCGCTCGCCTATCGCGACCGGATTCGCGCCGCGCTGCCGACGGGAATGGCGTTCGAACCACTGATGACTCTGTATCTCACCGACAACACCCCGCCCGACGAAATCGCCCGTGCCAAAGCCAGCGGCGCGGTGCATGGAGTGAAACTCTATCCCTCCGGTGCCACCACCAATTCCGACAGCGGCGTGACCGACGTGGCGAAGTGTCGCACCGCTCTGGAGGCCATGGAAAAGCACGACCTACCTTTGCTGGTGCACGGCGAAGTCACCGACCCAGCGGTCGACGTGTTCGACCGCGAGAAAGTTTTTATCGACCGCACCCTCGCGCCGCTGGTGCGCGATTTCCCCGGCCTGCGAGTAGTGCTGGAACACCTCACCACCCGCGACGGCGTGCAGTTCGTGGAGGGGGCGTCAAGCAAGGTCGCCGCCACCCTCACCGCCCATCACCTGCTGATGAACCGTAACGCCATGTTCAGCGGCGGGATCCGTCCCCATCATTACTGCCTGCCGGTACTGAAGCGCGAAGAGCATCGCCAGGCGCTGGTTGCCGCTGCCACCGGCGGCAACCCCAAATTCTTCCTCGGCACCGACAGCGCCCCCCACGCCAAGGGCGCCAAGGAAACCGCCTGCGGCTGCGCCGGCATGTACACCGCCCACGCCGCCATCGAACTCTACGCGGACGCCTTCGAGCAGGCCGGCGCCCTGGAACGCCTGGAAGCCTTCGCCAGCTTCCACGGCGCGGATTTCTACGGCCTGCCGCGCAACCTCGGCAAAATCACCCTGCTCAAGGAAAACTGGACGGTGCCCGCCGAACTGCCGTTCGGGGATGCGACGCTGGTGCCGCTACGGGCTGGGGAAACGCTGGGATGGCGGTTGGCGTAAGCCGGCCAGATCAGGTCTTGCGGACTCTCAACCATCTGCCGATAAATCAGGCTGTACAGGTCGTGGTAGCCGCAAGCGCTGTACTCCCCACACTTGATCTCGTCCATGTATAGATGGTCCGGACCATAGGCCTCCCACTTGACCCAGAGCCGCTCCCGGCAACCCGGGTCGAGCGCCCTTATTTTTGGGGAAAGACTCAGGGAGAGGCCGCGGCGGGGTGGGATAAATCCGTGACCTGCCCCTCGCCGCACCTGTTACAATGCCGCCGGGAAGTTAGCCAGGCAGTCGCTGCCCGCGCAAGCGGGGAGAGGAAAGTCCGGGCTCCATAGAGCAGGATGCCGGTTAATGGCCGGCCGCCGCGAGGCGAGGAATAGGGCCACAGAGACGAGTAAACCCCGGTTTCGGCCGGGGTGGACGTGAAACGCGGTAACCTCCATCCGGAGCAAGGCCAAATAGGCAGGCTGTGACGTTGCTCGCCGAGCCTGCGGGTAGGCTGCTTGAGCCTTGGGGTAACTCAAGGCCTAGAGGAATGACTGTCCACGACAGAACCCGGCTTATCGGCTGACTTCCCCCCATCCCTATACAACAATTTCCCTTTCCAATTCATGCCGCTGTCATGGCATGGCGCCTTATTAGGGGATCGGCTGCACTTTTCTTCCCACAAACATCCCACCGCTTCAGAGCGCAATCAAATTTTCTATTTTTTTCAGTGCATTGCAGCACTCACCTCACAACACATTCTAATAAGTTACTTTCACTTATTGCGCTATCTTGTTATTTTTTAACAAGAATAAAATTAATTGAAAAAACCATCGTAACTGCTTGTCGTTAAAAGGAAATTTCCACAAATAATCTTGACCGGGGTTATTTTTGCCGATATAGTGGAAAAAAGTAGGGCAAGGTGGGACGAA
>JAGXQV010000173.1 GCA_018336195.1 Sulfuricella sp.
CCGCGCCGGCTGGCGCCAGGCGGCGCTGATCCTCGCCTTCATCTTCCTCTACAAACTCGGCGACAGCATGGCGACCGCGCTGGCGACGCCGTTCTACCTCGACATGGGCTTCAGCAAATCGGAAATCGGCCTGATCGCCAAAAACGCCGGACTGTGGCCCAGCGTCATCGGTGGCCTGCTGGGCGGGGTATGGATGATAAAGCTGGGCATCAACCGCGCCTTGTGGCTGTTCGGCGTGGTGCAGGTGGTGTCGATCCTGGGCTTCGCTTGGCTGGCGCAGGTCGGCGGCGACAAGGTGCTGCTGGCCGCCGTAATCAGCTTCGAAGCCCTCGGCGTGGGCTTGGGCACCACGGCCTTCGTCGCCTTCATCGCCCGCACCACCCACCCGCTCTACACTGCCACCCAATTCGCCCTGTTCACCAGCCTGGCCGCCGTACCGCGCACCTTCGCCAACGCTGCCACCGGCTACCTGGTGGAAAGCGTCGGCTGGTTCAACTTCTTCATCCTGTGCACGGGATTGGCGCTACCGGGAATGCTGCTGCTCCTGAAAGTCGCCCCCTGGAAGGAACGGGATGGAATGGGTGCGCTGAACGCCAATTAGGCCGTCCATCACGCCTCCCTCTCACCAGACCTGCGCCGCCAAACCCCGCCGTATTTGGGAAATCACGCGATGGTTACCCGGTTTGCGCCAGGGTTTTTCCTGCGCGGGGAGTGGATTCGATTGATAACTGAGCCTATAACATAAGACAATTTTGATATAGAATGCCGTGTTATTTTTGGTTTGTGGCCGGTTCACCGAATTTCAAGCAAGGAGCTAAACAATGAAAAAAGCCATCGTGATGGCAGTTGCGGCAGGGTTGTTCGCCGCCATGGGAGTGCAAGCAAACGAAGCCGCCGCGCCGGCGGCCAAGGCCGATCCGGCCAAGGCGCAACAAATCGTCAACACCATCTGCGTGGGTTGTCACGGTGCCGATGGCAACAGCCCTCTGGCGGCCAACCCCAAGTTGTCCGGCCAACACGCCGGCTACATCACCAAGCAACTGCAGAACTTCAAATCCGGTGAACGCGCCAATCCGATCATGATGGGCATGGCTGCCGGACTGTCGCCGGAAGACATGAAGAACCTCGGCGCCTATTTCAACGGCCAGAAGCCCAACGGCGGCGAAGTCAAGGACAAGGCACTGGCCGAAAAGGGTGAAAAACTCTATCGCGGCGGCAACCTGTCGCACAACATTCCGGCCTGTGTCGGTTGCCACGGCCAGAACGCCAACGGCATCCCGGCCCAGTACCCGCGCTTGGCTGGGCAACATGCCGACTACATCGAAGCCCAGTTGAGGACTTTCCGTACCGGCGAACGCGCCAACGACCCCGGCAAGATGATGCAGGGCGTAGCCGCCAAACTGAGCGATGCCGACATCAAGGCGCTGGCTGAATACATCAGCGGCCTCAAATAATCCTGCGGCGTAACGCCGCAACAATCAAAAAGGGTGGCGCAAGTCACCCTTTTTTTAGCCCTGATGGAATCTTCAGTTACCTCTACTCCCAGCGGGCGCCAGCGTCTCGCTCACCACACGCTGTTCGAACTGCTCAGTTCGATGCGTTTCGCCATCAGCCTGCTGACGGTGCTCGCGATTGCCTCGGCGATCGGCACGGTATTGCAGCAGAACCAGGCCTACTCCAGCTACGTCATCGAATTCGGGGCGTTCTGGTTCGACGTGTTCCGCCTGCTGGGACTGTTCGACGTTTACCACTCCTGGTGGTTTCTGCTGATCCTGGTATTCCTGGTACTGTCCACCGGATTGTGCCTGTATCGCCAGGTACCGCTGATGCTCCGCGAGATCCGCACGTTCCGCGAGCACGCCAACGAATCGTCGCTGCGCAGTTTCGCCCATCGCAGCGAATTCCCGGCCCCCGCGAATGCCGGCGAGACCATCACCCGCTACCTGACGGGCCAGGGTTTCCGCTTCAAGGTCGCCCCCAGCCCGTCCGGCGATACGCTGATCGCCGCCAAGGCCGGCAGCTACACCCGTCTCGGCTATATCTTCACCCATGCGGCCATCGTCATCATCTGCCTGGGCGGGCTGATCGACGGCAACGTGCCGCTGAAGATCCAGGAAACCCTGGGTTGGAAGAAAATCGAAAAACGCGACCTGCCGCAAGACCAAGTACCGGCCATCAGCCGGCTTTCCACGGCCAACCTGTCATTTCGCGGCAGCATCACCATTCCCGAGAACGGCGACGCCGACGTGGTGTTTCTCAACGTCGCCGACGGCTATCTGGTACAGGAACTGCCGTTCCTCATCAAGCTCAAGAAATTCCGCATCGAGCACTACCCTACCGGTCAGCCCAAGACCTTCGAAAGCGACCTGATCATCACCGATCCGGACACCAAGAAATCCTTCGAAACCACCATCGCGGTCAACCATCCCCTGATCTACAAGGGCATCGCCATCTACCAGGCGAGCTTCGGCGACGGCGGTTCCAAGCTCAAACTGCAGGGCTGGAACCTCTATTCCCCGTCATCCAAGTCCTTCCCTTTCGACGGCGTGGTCAACCAGACCGCCCAGATGTCCAATGGGGCGCTGGCCTATAGCGTCGAGTTCGGCGATTTCCGCAAATTCAACATCCAGGATGCCGGCGAAGCCGAACCAAACCAGGAAAAACCCGGATTCCTGCAAGGCATGGGCAAGGTGATGGAAGAGGGCGCCGCTGGTTCAACCAAGAAAAACCTGCGCAACGTCGGCCCGAGCTACCAGTACAAGCTGCGCGATGCCCAAGGGCAGGCCCACGAATACCACAACTACATGCAAGCCATCGCCATCGATGGACGCAGTTATTGGATCAGCGGGATGCGCGCCAGCCCCGCCGAACCGTTCCGTTACATCCGTTTCCCTGCCGACGAAAACGGCACGCTGGAAGGCTACATGCGCCTGCGCGCCACCCTGTTCGACAAGAGCCTGCACCCGGAAATCGCGCGGCGCTTCACCGACGGCGCACTCCCGGACAAATCCAACCCGGCTCTGCGCGCCAAGCTCCACGACAGTGCGATGAAAATCCTCGAACTGTTCTCGAACCGCGGTTTCGACGCCCTCGGCAAATTCATCGAGGAAACCCTCCCCGAAGCCGAGCGCGAAAAAGCCGCCGACACCTACATCAAGGTGCTGGAACGCGCCCTGTTCGAAGCCAACCAGTTGTCGCGCAGCCGCGCCGGCCTGAAGCCCGCCGAAGTCAGCAGCGACTCGCTGCAGTTTGTGCGCGACAGCCTCAATGCCCTCAACGACAGCTTTTTCTTCGGCGCACCGGTCTACCTGCAACTCACCGATTTCACCGAAGTCACCGCCACCGGCCTGCAAATCGCCCGTTCGCCGGGCAAGAACATCGTGTATGCCGGGTCGTTCCTGCTGACCCTCGGGATATTCTTCATGTTCTACATCCGCGAACGGCGCATCTGGCTGCTGGTCAAACCCAGTGCCGGAACGACCCTGTTCGCCATGTCGTGCAACCGCAAAACCATCGATTTCGACAAGGAATTCGAACGGCACCAGCGTAATCTTGCCGAACTGCTGTCAAAAGGATGACCCATGGAAGCTGAAGCCACCTCAAACTATTACGAACGTCCCTCCCTGCTGAAGACCCTCAACTGGTTCGACTGGCTGTTCGCCGCGCTGCTTGCCGGCGGCGGAATCTATGCGCTGAGCCTGTACGGCGGGGTCATGGACGGTTACGAAAAAGGCATCCTGATCCTCATCGCCGTGTCCTTCGGCGCGCTGGGCTGGTTCTGGAAACCGCTGCGCCCCTTCATGCTGGCAGTGGGCCTGCTGGCGCTGTTCGGCGTAGCCCAGTACCACGGCGACCTGGCCCGGGCCAACAAGGCGTTCTTCCTCAAATACCTGTTCTCCAGCCAATCGTCCATCATGTGGATGAGCGCGCTGTTCGTGATGGCCACCGCCGGTTACTGGTTCGGCCTGGTGGCCCGCTCGGATTTCGCCAACCGGGTGTCCGCCGCCATCACCTGGTGCGCCGCCGCGATGGGCACCATCGGCCTGCTGGTGCGCTGGTACGAGTCCTACCTGATTAGCGCCGATGTCGGCCACATTCCGCTCAGCAACCTCTATGAAGTCTTCATCCTCTTCGCCATCCTCACCGCCCTGCTCTATCTCTACTACGAGGGCCGCTACCAGAACCGCCAGATGGGCGCCTTCGTCCTGCCGGTGATCAGCGCGGCGGTGGGTTTCATCCTGTGGTACACCTTCGACCGTGAAGCCCATCACATCCAGCCGCTGGTGCCCGCATTGCAGTCCTACTGGATGAAGCTCCACGTCCCGACCAACTTCGTCGGCTACGGCGCTTTTGCGCTGGCCGCGATGATTGGTGTCGCCTACCTGCTCGCCGACAAGCGCATCCTCGCCGGACGCCTGCCCGCCAAGGAGATCCTCGACGACGTGATGTACAAGGCCATCGCCATCGGCTTCGCTTTCTTCACCGTCGCCACCATCCTCGGCGCGATGTGGGCCGCCGAAGCCTGGGGCGGCTACTGGTCGTGGGATCCCAAGGAAACCTGGGCGCTGATCGTTTGGCTGAATTACGCCGCCTGGCTGCACATCCGTCTAGTGAAAGGCCTGCGCGGCCCGATGCTGGCGTGGTGGGCGGTGATCGGCCTGCTCGTCACCGCATTCGCCTTCGTCGGCGTCAACATGTTCCTCACCGGCCTGCATTCCTACGGCACCCTCTAGCCCCATTCCCAAGTAAACGTGCAGACCGTACTCCTGGTACGCTCTGCACGCCGCCTTCATGCCATGTTTCATTTCGAAGTGGAACATGACCCTAATTCAGTAAGTTACGAGCAAATTAGTTGACAATTGTCAACGTTTTTTTGTTCGATTAAATGTAAAATAAATACTTAATTAGTGGTCAAATCAAGGAGTAAGGCGTGAAGCATTTGAATATCGCGACGCTGATCGTTGCCGGCCTGGCAACCGGAAGCGTGCAAGCAGCCCCGCCCAAGGGCGACGCGGAAAAGGGCAAGCAAATCGTGGGGCAGATTTGTATCGCCTGTCACGGCATCGACGGCAACGGCACCGAACCGACCAACCCGGAATTTCCCAAGCTGGCCGGCAAGCAGGGCGAATACCTGCTCAAGCAACTCAAGGAATTCAAAAACGGCAAACGCAAAAGCGACATCATGGGCGGCATCGTCGCAGGGTTGAGCGACGGCGACATAACCAATCTGGCCGTCTATTTCGCCGGGCAAAAGAACAAGCCCAACGCCCCCAAGGCACCGGAACTGGTCGAATCCGGCAAGAAATTCTACACCGAGGGCAGCCCGGACAACGGCGTTCCCGCCTGCTATGGCTGTCATCTGCAAGACGCCAGCGGCACCGACAAATACCCGCACCTGGCCGGCCAGCATTCCGCCTACACCTACCAGCAACTCAAACGTTTTGCCGCCGGCGAGCGCGAAAACGACAAGGGCTTGGTCATGCAGTCGCTGGCGATGCGCATGTCGGAACAGGAAATGAAAGCGGTATCCGAATACATTATGAGCATGAAATAAGGACCCCCACCATGAACAAAAACCTGCTGCTCCTGTCGTTGGCCCTTCTCCCCGCAACGCTCCTGGCTGCCCCGCCCCAGCAGCCGAAATCGGAAGGTATCGAATCGCCGAACTATGTGTGGAATGCCGACACCGGAGAAAAGAAGGAAATCTCCAAACTCAAGGGTAACGCCGAGCGCGGCAAGGAGGCCTACCAAGGCTGCCAGGGCTGCCACAAACCCAGTGGTGCGGGCATCTCGGACGGCACCTACCCGCAACTCGCCGGCCAGCATTCCACGGTAATCATCAAGCAGATGGCCGACACCCGCGAAGGGCGCCGCGACAACCCGAAAATGTTCCCCTTCGCCGGCAAGCACGTGGTCACCCCCCAGGAAATCGCCGACATCGCCGTGTATCTGCAAAACATGAAGATTCCCCGCGACAACGGCAAAGGACTCGGCACCGCACTGGCGCGCGGCAAGGATTTGTACTTCAAGGATTGTCAGGTTTGCCACGGGGAAAATGGCGAAGGTAACGCCGCAAAATTCTACCCGGTGCTGGCCGGCCAGCATTACAAGTACTTGGCGCGGGAAATTCGCGACATCCGCGACGGCAAGCGTCGCAACGCCAACCCCAAGATGGTCAAGGTGGTGAAGGATTACCCGGATGCCGACAGCGAAGCGGTAGCCGACTACATGTCACGCCTGCTGATGCCGGAACGCGCCGCCGAAAAATAAGCGGATTACCTGCCTGAGGGGAGCCGCGCGCTCCCCATTTTTTTACCCGGCTTTTCCGCGCAGCACCGCGATTTGGCGCAGCAGCACCTGGGTCACCGGTTCCAGTTTCCTGCGCATCAGCGAGCCTTCGGCGGTCGTGCGGGAGAGGATGGGGCGAGCGATTTCGGCGTCCATTTGGGCAAGGACGAATAGCGCGAACAGGACCTCGTCCAACTCCGGGGCGACGCCAAGGACGGCTTGCGCAGCGGCGGAATCGGCCAACTGGCGGCGCGCGCTTTCCTCTAAGTCGGCGATGGCAGTGCACGGCGAAGCGGGGCGCAGGGCGGAAAAATAAGCGGCGATGGCATTAAAGGCGCCCACTGCCACATCCTGGTCGGCGGGGCGGGAAACGGCTTCCGCGGCGGCGTGGAGAAACGCTTGGCCGGGCGCCGCGAACACCCGGGTGAGGAGAATGGCGGCGGGATTGCCCTGCGCGACCAGCGCGTCGAGCAGCACCGGACGGCCCGCCTGGACCGCAACCGGCAAGTCGTCGGGAAGCCGTTCGAGGAACGGCACGTAACAGGCGTTGTCGCGGCTCGCCTTGTTCCACAGGCGGAGGCGGGTTTCTCCATCGATCAAGCCGGGGTGGAGGACGATCCGCAGCGTATCCATGACGACGTGGGGGCTGCTCTCGAAAGGCAGGTGTTCAATGAGAAACGCCGCCAACTCCTTGCCGATATCGCTATCCGCCACCCACGGACGTTCCAGCATGCGTCGCGCGTTGTCGGCGACCGGCATTGCCCACCAGGCCAGACGGGCGAGTTCGGCGGTGATCTTGGGCGAATAGGCGACCGACACCACTGCCTCGGGTTCGCCCAGCAGGAGCAATTTATCCAGGTTGTCGCCCATCGGCTGGCCGGAGCGCGTCCAGTTACGCAGGTAAATCGGGAAACCGCCGGGCGAACCGAGCGCGTGCCCCGACAGGAGTTCGCGCACCAGGCGCAGATAGGATTCCTTGCGTCCCTCGGGATGCAGGGGAATGTTGGCTTCGCCGCGCGGCGTGAGGCCGTGCAGCACCAAATTCTGCTCGTCGATGCGGATCGCCTGCACGCCGCTGGCGAGCAGGACGTTGAGGCGCAGGCTGTCTTCGGGGGTAAGTTCCATGATTGACGCTGAATATGCCGGATGCCGCGTAGGATACGCGAAAACCGTCCAGCGCCGGAAGCGCCGCCGTCTCAGTCGAGACCGGCTTCTTCGGCGCATCCAGGCGCCGCTGCACTATTCCCCTTTCAAGCCCGAAGATGTGCCGACGAACGAAGCGCATCCCCGACAATGGTTCGACCGATGTGCCTCGTACCTCGGCACACCTTAACGATACTGACGCACCGACTCGGAACCGCGGAAGCCCGGGTTGCCGGCGGGCAAGGTCGAGGATGCGCCCGGCGGCCTCCGCATAGCCGTTGTCGCGGGAGTTTTGCGCAAGGACGTGAAGGCGGGAGGTATTGGCGATTTCGCTCCAATGTGCTTCCTGGTTAACGCCCCGTCGCGGAGGTGCCGCGCAAGGTCATCACCGTGCTGGTGGCGAGAGCGACCATTTTGCCATCCTCGCGAGTGATTTCGCAGTGGTAATGGGTCAATGTCTTGCCGTGTTGCACCTGTCTGGCGGTGGCGGTGAGCAGTGACCTCCACACCGGACGGAAGAAATTCATCTTGAGCTCGATGCTGGTGAAGGTCTCGCCGTCCCGAATCGCGGTCGAGTGCGCGGTGCCGATGGTCGCGTCGGCCAGTTCGCAAAGCATGCCGCCGTGCACCGTACCCTGCTGGTTGCCGTGGCGCTCGGCATCCGCCTCGAATTCAAGTTGCGCGAAACCGGCGTCAATGGCGGCAATCCGAAAGCCCAGTAGTCGCGAAACGGCGGTGGGATATTGCATGGTGGTGGCGGCGTCGGCAGGCAGACTACCGTCCAGTTGGCGTTGCAGGAATTCCAGTGGGGGAAGCCGTGCGTTCACGTTGTCTCCTTGTTTTAATAAAGTGAATGACGGCACCAGTTTAGTGTTAAGCTCTACATAGGTAAATTATTGTATTTCTATTTGCGGTAAAAGGTTTTATCTATGATGAAGTTCCAGCACCTGCGCTTTCTCGTCGCCGTGGTCGATTACGGCAGCGTCATCAAGGCAGCGGAACGCCTGCACATTTCGCAACCCTCGATTTCCGCCGGACTCAAAGCCCTCGAAGAAGAACTCGGCGGCGCACTATTCGACCGCAGTCAACCGCCCAATCGGCCCCTGCGTCTCACTTCGGCGGGGCGGCGCTTCTACCATAGAGCCCTGGAAATCCTCAACTGCTGCGAAAGCGCCCGCAACAGCTTTCGCGGCGAATTCGCCGGGCAAACCGCACCGTTGCGTGTCGGCGTCCTCGACACTCTGCCGCAAAGCGTGGTCGGCGCTGTCTATCGTCTTTTTGGCGAACGTGAGCCGGGGCAACGTCTCGACCTGTGGGAAGGCAGCGCCGAGCGCGTCGCCGGTTGGTTCGCCCAGGGACGGGTGGCGGCGTGCTGGAACAACGTCGCCGACCTCACCCCCCATGCCCAGGTGTTGTGGCGCGAAGCCCTGGTCGCCGTGCTCGCCCCCAGCCACCCGTTGGCAGCTTCGAACGGCGCGCTGTCGCTGCGCGACCTCGCCGGTCAGCCTTTCATCCATCGCTCGCGCTGCGAACTCGACGCCGCCGGACGTGCCCAGTTCAAAGCGGCGGGCATCAAGCTTGACGTGCGGGTGCGCGCCGAACGCGACGAACTGGCCTTCCAACTGGTGCTGGCCGGTCACGCCATCACCCTCGCCCCGCAAGGTCTGGTGCCGCCCGGTCTCACCACCCGCCGGGTTTTGGGACTCAGCGTGGAACGTAGCATTGGTCTGCAATGGCGCGAGGACATCGAACAACCCCTGCTCGCTGCACTGATCAGCACCATCCAGGATGCGCACGACAAATGTCAGTCCGTGGGCACGACCCTATCTTGATCTTGTCCACGCGAGAATTCCCGCCAAACCGACCGCCTGGGCACAAACCACGTCTAATTCAACTGTATCCGCTGCCCCCACGGCACCGTCGCTTTGCCTTTAACCAGCCACAGCACCGGGTAATCGGGCGGGGCGGCGGGAAATTCGCCTTCCGCATCGGTGAAATAGACCAGCAGATCGGGGCGGCTGGCTTGCTTGTCCAGCCACTCGAATACCGGCCCGAAGCGGGTGCCGCCGCCGCCCGCGAACTGGCGCGGGGCGCGCAGGGCATCCCAGGCTTCGTAGAACCACGGGGCACCCTCGCACAGCGCGGTATCGCAAGCGAGCAGCGTGACGCGGGCGCGCATCTGGCTTTTCAGGGCATCTACTTCGGAGAGGAATTCGCCGATGTCGGCATCGCTGATCGAGCCGCTGACGTCGAGCGCCACCGCCACTTCCACCTGGGCGCTGCGCAGGCTGGGGAAAATCATGGCGCCTTCGCGGCGCGACGGGCGCTGCCAGGTGTAGTCGTCGCGTGCGCTCATCGTCATGTAACGCGCCAGCAACATGCGCCACGGCAGCTTGGGCTGACGCAGGTGATCAACCAGGCGCGCCATGCTGCCGGAGAGCTTGCCGGCGCTTTGCGCTGACTGCGCCGCCGACGCCAGGTATTGCTGCCAACGGCTTTCCAGCTCTTCGCGCTCCTGCACGGTGAGCGGGGGGGGGCTGGCACCCTGACTAGGTTCTTCGGCCTGGATGCCGCCGCCCTTGCCGTTTTCAGTGCGTTCCGGGCTTTGCCCAGCGCTGCCGGCGGATTGCTCCAGTTCGGTGTTTTGCCCGCTGCCGGCACCGCTGCCGCCGTCGCCATCGTAGAGGTGCTTGTCGAGCAACTGGTCGCTATCGTTGTCGTGCAGCGACGGATAGATCTCTTCCGCCGTCATGCCCTCGTAGAGGTCGAGGATGATCGCGCCGGGCGGCGGTTTGAGACCGTCCTTGACCAGCAGCGGATTAATCGCGAAATCGCAGGCCAAGTCCCAGCGGTGCTGGACGCGATGGTGGCGCCGCGCGAAATGGGAAAGCGCGCAATGCAGCGCCTCGTGGGCGAGCATAAACTGGGTCTGCTCCAGGTTCAGGCGTTCGATGTAGTCGGGGTTGTAATAAAAATGCCGGGCATCGGTGGCGACCGTCGGGCACCAATCGGGATCCGCCGCTTTCATCGGCAGGCGCATCACCAGCGCGCCGAGAAAGGGCTTGTCGAGGATCAAGCGGGTGCGCGCGGCGGCGAGCTTGGTTTCGATGGCGGACATGGGATCAGGCTGCGCTGGCCGGCGAAATGGCGGCAAGACGGCGCCGTGCTCGTCGGCGCCCGAGGACAGTTAATCCCCAGGCGATCAGATAGGCAGGCGAAAACATCGCCGCGATGAAACCCAACAGCGTGATAGTCGATGTGGGCGGCGTGGGTGGAGCAAATTGGGAAACTCCAATAATCGTCGCCACGACCATCCCCCCTACTATCCGAACGAAACGCAGATTTCCCCCGACGCTGGAAATCCCCGCCAGAATCAGCGCAGCGAAGGGGATCATCAGCCCCACCGGGTCGGCCAAACTGATCACCGCACCGAACAAGGCGATGCACAGCGAAATCCACCCCAGCCAGAGGAGAAGCGCACTTTCGAGGGTGTGTTTACATGTCATACAACATCAAATCCGCCACCGCGTTCGCCCACACCCCGAACTGCGGCACGTTGAAGAGTTCCTGGCCGATGGCGCGGTGCATGTCGGAGACCAGCATGATGCCCATTTCACGTAGCGGCAGGCGGGCGGCGTAGTCGAGAATATTGCCATAGACGGTTTTGGCGTCGGGGCTGCCCTTGGCGCGTAGCGCACGGCCCACCAGCGCCGAGGCGACGGCGTATTGCAGGTCGATTTCCTGAGGCGCGGCAACGTCCTCGCCGCGCACGATGGCGTCGAGATCCGGCATCCGTTCCAGGTTGGCAGCGAAGGCATGGAGTTCGATACCGGCAGCCGGGCCGACGCAGGCTTTGAGGGTGTCGAGGAGCAAGGAGCCTTCCTCGCCGAATTTTTGCAGGGTGCGGTGGGCGAATTCCCAGGTGCGCGGACTGGGGAAAGCCACCGGGTTGGAAGCCGGATCGAAATCAAAGAGCAATTCGGGACGAAAGCGCAGGAAAGCGATCAGGCGCGCGTCGATGCCTGCTTGATAGGCCCACGCCACCCAGTCGTCGAGATGGGTTTCCACCTCGAAATGGGAAAAGCGGTTAGCGAGCGGCGCGGGCATGGTGTAGGTGACGCCCCGGTCGCCCTGGCGGTTGCCGGCGGCGAAAATCGCCCAGCCTTCCGGCACCCGGTAGTCGCCGAGACGGCGGTCGAGGATCAACTGGTAAGCGGCAGCGGAAACGCTGGGCGGCGCGGCATTGATCTCGTCGAGGAACAGGATGCCGCGCGGCGGGTCGCCGGC
The DNA here is from genome assembly GCA_018336195.1 of Sulfuricella sp. Lineage (GTDB taxonomy): Bacteria > Pseudomonadota > Gammaproteobacteria > Burkholderiales > Sulfuricellaceae > JAGXQV01. Next base: position 11,719 of record JAGXQV010000173.1, read on the forward strand.
GTGCGGCAACATCGAAGGAGGTGCCCATTCGACGCGGCTTTCGACGCGATAGGGGATACCGCGCAAATCGGATGGCTCCATCTGGGAGAGGCGAATATCCACCACCGGCGCACCGTGGCGGGTGCCGACCTGCGCCACCATCTGCGACTTGCCCACCCCGGGCGGCCCCCACAACATCACCGGGGTATGGTGGCCGGCTTGGACGCTCTGAAATTCACGATCGAGAATGGTCATCAGGTGGGCGGGGCGCATGGCTTTTTCCGATAGAAAGGCAACGCCCCCTTTATAGCCCGAACCCCGGCAACATATCAATCACCGTTTGGGGGGATAGGCCGGAAATGCTTCCCAGGCGCGCCGCCACGGCTTGGCGGGCCGCCTGGATGGAACTGCGGCGGGCCTCCTCGGCGGCGCGGATCTGGCGGACCAGGGATTCGCCGAGCTTGCGTTTCAGGGTCGACTCGATTTTCGCCGCGAGGCTCCCCTCCAGCCGCGCCATTTGCAGGATCTGGCCGGCGGGCAGGCCGGTAAGGCGCGCCACTTCGCCGACCAGCCGGGCATCCTGGTCGCGCTCCTGATCGTCGCAGGCTTTCAGCGCCTTGCTCACCTGAAAACGCTGGTCGAGGGTCAAAGATTTGCCGGACTTGGCTTCGAGTTGGTCGAAGAACCGCATGTCGGCCCACGCGCTGGTAGAGAAAACCAGCAGCAACAGCGTTAGAAAATGCTTCGTCATAGCGCCCTTATCCATCAACCAGACGCGCCCGCGCGGCGACCGCCACTAAACACTAAAAACTCAACACTAAACATTGCCTTTAACATTGCCTTTACAATGCCCCCCTCATGAGACTCATCCTCGCCCCCATGGAAGGCTTGGTCAACGGCATTATGCGCGACATTCTCACGCGCATCGGCGGTATCGACCTGTGCGTCGCGGAATTCCTGCGCGCCGACGGCAACCTCCTGCCGCCGCGCATCTTCCTCGCCACCGTCCCCGAACTGGTCAACGGCGGCTGTACGCCCGCCGGGGTGCCGGTGCGCGTGCAACTGCTCGGCCACGATCCCGTCGTTCTTGCCGAAAATGCCGCACGCGCCGCCGAACTGGGCGCACCGGGCATCGACCTCAATTTCGGCTGTCCCGCGCCCACCGTCAACCGCCACGGTGCCGGAGCGGCGCTGCTCGCCCAACCCGAACGGCTGCACGCCATCGTCGCCGCAGTACGCCGCGCCGTGCCGGAAGGCCTGCCGGTCACTGCAAAAATGCGCCTCGGGCTGAACGACACCGCACTCACCCTCGACTGCGCGCGCGCCCTGCAAGCGGGCGGGGCCGATGAACTCACGGTCCACGCCCGCACCCGCGCGGAAGCCTTTCGTCCCCCGGCGCACTGGGAATGGATCGCCCGGATACGCGAAGCAGTCGCGATCCCGGTGATCGCCAACGGCGACGTGTGGAATCGCCGCGACTGGGAAAAAATCCGCGAAGTCAGCGGTTGCGCCGACGTGATGCTGGGGCGCGGCCTGGTGGCGCGTCCCGATCTGGCGCGGTCCATTCGCCACAGCACGCAAGCCATGCCCTGGGAGGCGCTCCTGCCGTGGCTGCGCGAGTATTTCGAGAGGATGTACGCCGCAGCGCCAAAATCCGCCCACGGTTTTCTCAAGCAATGGCTGAATATGCTGCGGGGCGGGTTTCCCGAGGCGGAAGAATTGTATCGGAAGGTGCGCACCGAGAATGATCCGCAGCGGCTGGAGGCGCTGCTGGGCCGGTAGTCAGTCAACATGAAACAAACCACATAGGATGGGCGAAGCGTGCGCCCCCATCAACCAAAAGGCTATTTGCTTTCTGGTCTTCCAGAAGCTCTCGGCGCCCATCTTCAGCGGTTTTCAGGATTTTTTGTCAGCCGAACCCGCGACGCCACTCCAGTCTTTTACGGCTACGTGCGTGGCCTTTTCCAATCCGAGCGCGGCAACATGCTGCGCATGAGTGAGGTCAATGCGGTGGATCATCAAGCCATGCAGCACATGATTTACCCAAGAAGTGGCTGGACGAGCCGGATCGTTGCAAGGCGGCGGCAAGGAACCGCCCTTCCTGCGCGGGCTGGATGACCGCAAGGTGCGCTTTGTCGCGGACGTGCACAAGGATCAGGCGATCTATCTGGAAGCCCCGTGTCCTGCTGTGGCGCAATGGACAGGCCGTGGGCGCCGCCCGAAACGTCTGGTGAGCACGGCGAAGTCGATTTGGGTGGATCCCTGGGCGCAAGCCCGCTACGGGCATTTGATGGTGCGCCGCGAAACGGGGGCAACAGAACTTTCCCACTATTGCCTGTCGAACGCGTCGGCGCAGACGGAACCGAAGGAATTGGCGCGGGTACGGGCGCAACGTTTCTTCATCGAGCACACTTTCCGGGAGCCCAAAGCGAGTGCGGCATGGCGGACTACCAAGTACGTCGCTGGGATGCCTGGCATCACCACATGGCTCTGGTGATGATGGCAACGCTGTTCCTGGTCAAGCAGAAAATGGCTCATCGCCAGACTTGGCCGATGCTCTCGCTTAACGATCTGGTTACTGCCATGGCGCATATGCTGCCCAAGCGCCGAATGACCGCGCCGGAGTTGCCCGACATCATTGCCCGCCGACATTAAGGCACGGCGAGCCGCCAAGCAAAGCCATGTGCGCAAAAAACAAAATCCTCAGTCTACGTCAAAAGATGGAGCGGAAAGAATCTGACAAAGTAGAATTAAGAAACAGAAAATTCTGTCCAGCTATACGGAGCTACCTCTGTTCTACGGCCTTGATTGAAATGAAGAGTTCATAAAGGTTTAAAAATAGTTACACAAAACGGTTGACCGGGCGAGATTGGTCCGTATAATGCGCACCTTCTCGACGCACCGCAGCGAAACGCGGCGAAGAGGAAAAGAGGTGAAGCGAAATTAGAGCTTGACGCAGCAAAAAGGCTCTGTATAATGCGCACCTCGCTTCGAACGAAGCAACGTTCTTTAACAACTTACAGCCGATAAGTGTGGGCGCTTGTTACGAGTTGTCTTGGGTAAGCGAAAGCGGATTCAAG
>JAGXQV010000174.1 GCA_018336195.1 Sulfuricella sp.
CCCTCCGGCAGCCTGACGTATCTGGATACCCTGGCGAACGTCAGCAATGCCTATTGCAAGCCCTATGGGCTGGGGTTTTGACATTCAACACGATAATTTCTAGCCAATTTTCAGGTGGGATGGGTGTGCTTTGCGTCACTCATCCCTCATAAAGGGAACGCCATGAACCGTATAGAGAGCTTCCGAGCAGGGATAAATTCGTCTACATCCTCATTCCGGCAGATTGCGCAATGTTACTTAGCCATATTCCTGTTACTTCAAATTTCGGTAGCGGGGGCTATTCCGGTGGGGACTATTACGACCGTAGCGGGAAACGGAACCACCGGTTATAGCGGTGATGGGGGGGCTGCCAAATCGGCAGCTTTACACAACCCCCAAGGTGTTGCGTTGGATCAATCCGGCAATCTGTACATTGCGGATACTTATGGACACCGAATTCGTAAGGTGTCTGCTGCTACTGGAGTAATTTCCACACTGGCAGGCACGGGAATTAACGGGTATAGCGGCGATGGAGGTGCTGCAGCCTCAGCCATGTTGAACTATCCGATCGCTGTAAGAGTAGACAATTCCGGGAATGTTTATATCGCGGACCATTGGAATCATCGAATTCGGAAAATTAATGCTGCCACAGGAATTATTACTACAATCGCCGGAAATGGAACTGGTGCTTTTGGAGGGGATGGAGGGGGGAGTACTGTAGCCAGTCTAAATTATCCAGCAGGAATGGCATTTGATAATGCGGGAAACTTATATGTCGCCGACGTGAACAACCATGCCATTCGAAAAATAAGCACTCAAGGAATAATATCGACTGTAGCAGGCACCGGCACATCTAGCGGGTTCAGCGGAGATGGAGGAATGGCGACTTCCGCGCATTTGTCCTCCCCATACGGGGTGACAGTAGATGGGGCAGGGAATATTTATATTGCGGATAGTGGCAACCACAGGGTCCGTTTTGTATCGGTTGGTACTGGACAAATTAGCACAGTTGCAGGAAATGGAAATGCAGCCTTCAATGGTGATGGTGGTGTAGCGACCAATAGCAGCATTTTCTTTCCATACGATATGGTCACAACTGTAACTGGTGATTTGTATATTTCTGATGGCAATAACAATAGAATTCGCAAGGTAGCTGCCGGTACAGGAATCATCTCAACAGTTGCGGGTACAGGAACATCCGGTTTTAGCGGAGATGGAGGGAGTTCAACATCGGCAACAATAGGTTTCCCAACTGGATTGGTATTAGATATTTCAGGGGGGTTATATTTTGCGGACAATTCAAATAGTCGTATCCGCATGGTCAACCTGGGGCCAAGCGCAGTTTCCATTATTGCCCCCAGCGCCCCGCAAACCGTTGCCGCAGCTTCCGGTATTCTTCAGGCGACATTAAGCTTCACCGCCCCCGCATCCAATGGCGGAGCAACCATCGACAGCTATACCGCCAGTTGCACCGCCGGCGGCGTCACCCAAACTGCCAGTGGGCCAAGTTCGCCGCTCACCGTTACCGGCCTGGCCGGTGGAACGGTGTATTCGTGCAGCGTATATGCTCACAATTCGGTGGGAAACGGCGTGGCATCCGCTGCGGTCAGCGTCGTTCCAAGTTCCCCGGTAACGGCTCCCACGGCGCCGCAATCGGTTTCCGTCACGTCGGGCATCCAGCAGGTTACCTTGAGTTTCACCGCACCCGCTTCCAATGGCGGTGCAGCAATCGACAGCTATACTGCTAGTTGCTCCGGCGGCGGGGTTACCAAAACCGTCAGCGGGGCCAATTCGCCGCTAACTCTTTCTGCGCTGACCGGTGGAATGACATATGCCTGCAGTGTGTTTGCGCACAATTCAGTTGGTAACGGTCCGGCATCCACCGTGGTCAACGTCACCCCCGCGTCTCCGGTCACCGCGCCATCCGCGCCGCAGTCGGTGACGATTACTTCAGGTATCCAGCAAGTCACGCTGAGTTTCTCAACGCCAGCGACCAACGGTGGAGCCGCAATCGACAGCTACACGGCGAGTTGCACGGTTGGCGGCGTAACCCAAACTGTCACTGGAACAACCTCTCCGTTGGTCGTGACCGGACTGACCGCAGGCGTGCAGTATTCTTGCAGCGTTACCGCCCACAACTCGGCAGGCAGCAGCTCGGCGACGGCCGGAGTCAGCGTAACGCCCAGTCCCAGTCCTTCGGTTGGCGCGGAAGCGGTATTTTATTGTGCGGAGACCTTGTATAGCCCGGTATTCAATGCGCGGGTGGCAACGGTTTCGAGCGGCGACGGGAAGTATTTCATGCGTAGTTACCCGAGCGGATGGATTCTCGGCGTAACGACGGATGGCGCGGGTTTTTACTTCATCCCCCCCGCCGGTAGCCTGACGTATCTGGATACCCTGGCGAACGTCAGCAATGCGTATTGCAAGCCCTATGGGCTGGGGTTTTGACATTCAACACGATAATTTCTAGCCAATTTTCAGGTGGGATGGGTGTGCTTTGCGTCACTCATCCCTCATAAAGGGAACGCCATGAACCGTATAGAGAGCTTCCGAGCAGGGATAAATTCGTCTACATCCTCATTCCGGCAGATTGCGCAACGTTACTTAGCCATATTCCTGTTACTTCAAATTTCGGTAGCGGGAGCTATTCCGGTGGGAACCGTCACGACCGTGGCGGGAAATGGAACTACTGGCTATAGCGGCGATGGGGGGATTGCTACTAACGCGACGCTTAATGCCCCTAATGGAATAGCGATGGATGCCTTAGGAAATATATATTTCGCCGATTCTTATAACAATTACGTTCGTAAGGTCGCGGCTAGCACGGGAATTATTTCGACGATAGCCGGTACAGGGGGGGCCGGCTCTGGGGGGGACGGTGGTCTGGCAACTTCTGCACAGTTGAATTGGCCATCGGGGGTGGCGTTGGACAGCTTGGGAGATCTGTATATAGCTGAGCATGGCGGGCATCGCATTCGAAAAGTTTCGGCCGCGACTGGGGTTATTTCAACCGTGGCAGGAAATGGAAATGCGGGATTTGGGGGGGATGCCGGGCCGGCGACAGCAGCAAAAATTAACGCGCCCATTCACCTTGCTTTTGACAGTGCAGATAACCTTTATATTGCGGATTGGGGAAATAACCGAATACGTAAAGTAACCAATGGTGTAATACAGACAGTAGCTGGAAATTCCGGTAGTGGCGGCTCAGTTGCTGATGGGCAGCTGGCAACTTCCTACAAACTTGCAGCGCCAAGGGATGTGCAAGTCGATAGGCTGGGAAATTTGTATATTGCCGAAGAGCACCGCATCAGGAAAGTAGCGGTCGAGTCAGGAATTATCAGCACCGTTGCCGGAAATGATACATATGGATTTAATGGGGATGGTTTGGCAACAAATTCAAGCTTGGCTTATCCCTCCGGTATAACGCTTGATGGTCGGGGCAATATCTATATCGCAGATTATTACAATCATCGTGTCCGGAAAGTCTCAATCGACACCGGGCTGATCTCAACAGTGGCTGGAAATGGTACTGGTACTTATAGCGGGGATGGTATCCCGGCTATATCTTCAAGCCTGAAATTCCCAGCCAGTCTTGTTTTGGATGTCAGTGGAAACTTATATATTAGCGATATGTTTAATGAGCGCATCCGCATGGTCAACCTTGGCGCGGGTTCCTCATCCGCGTCAACACCCACTGCGCCGCAATCCATTTCAGTCACCGCCGGTGCCCAGCAAATCACCCTCAGCTTTAGCGCACCTGCCTCAACGGGCGGCGCCGCGATAGATAGCTACACGGTCAGTTGTACCGGCGGCGGCATTACTAAAACCGCTACTGGGTCAACTTCCCCACTCGTCATAACCGGGCTGACAGCGGGAGTGCAATACTCCTGCAGTGTCACCGCCCATAACGTGGCAGGCGATAGCGTTGCCTCAACCAGCGTCGTTGCCACGGCTGGATCTTCGACCACCGCGCCTTCCGCGCCACAGTCGGTAACGGTTGTTCCCGGCACCCAGCAAGCCACCCTGAGTTTCTTGGCGCCAGCCACCAACGGCGGTGCCGTGATTGATAGCTATACGGCAAGTTGTACCGACGGCGGGGTAACCAAGACTGCCACCGGAACGACCTCGCCACTGGTCGTTACCGGGTTGACCGCAGGTGTGCAGTATTCGTGCAGCGTCACTGCCCATAACTCGGCAGGCAGCAGCACTGCTTCGACCAGCGTCAACGTTACACCTAGTGCCCTGGTTACGGCGCCATCCGCACCGCAGTCGGTAACGGTTGTTCCCGGTATCCAGCAAGCCACGCTGAGTTTCTCCGCCCCGGCGACTAACGGTGGAGCCGCCATAGATAGCTACACGGTGAGTTGTACCGGCGGCGGGATAACCAAAACCGTTACCGGAACAACCTCCCCGTTGATCGTGACCGGGCTGACCGCAGGCGTGCAGTATTCTTGCAGCGTTACCGCCCACAACTCGGCAGGCAGCAGCACGGCGACGGCCGGAGTCAGCGTAACGCCCAGCCCAAGTCCGTCGGTTGGCGCGGAAGCGGTGTTTTATTGCGCGGAAGCCTTGTACAGCCCGGTATTCAACGCTCGGGCGGCAACGGTTTCGAGCAGCGACGGGAAGTATTTCATGCGTAGTTATCCGAGCGGCTGGATTCTCGGGGTAACGACGGATGGCGTGGGCTTTTACTTCATTCCTCCCTCCGGCAGCCTGACGTATCTGGATACCCTGGCGAACGTCAGCAATGCCTATTGCAAGCCCTATGGGCTGGGGATGTAGGGGCAATCAAGATGCGGGCTTCGCAATAATGGGATTCTCGATGACAAATGCAAATTTCCGGCGGGTTGGAAAGGCTTTTTGTTTAGTTGTTCTGACTGTGTCGCTTGCTATTATGGGCGGCATGTCCATGGCGGAGGATATTTATCCCCAAAGTGAACTTGTCGCCCTCCCGCTCGATATTGACAACGCCCACAATGAAGCGCGGGTGTTGCAGCACGGCGCCGAGAATGTCATTGCCGCGACTCAGCGCGGGGCCTCGAATTTTCTGGATGTCCGGCAGGACGGTAGCCGGAATCTGGCTGAAGTCCTGCAGTCCGGCTTAAAAAATCAAGCCTATGTCGAGCAATTCGGCCAAAACTCGATAAACCTGAATCAATCCGGTGAGCTGAATATTGTGCAATCTTCACAAAATGGACACGCAAACAATGCAAAGCTCAATCAAGCTGGCTCGGGCAATATGGCCGTTTTGACCCAAAACGGAAACGGAAACTCTGCGGAAATCATTCAGGCCGGAAACCGCCAAGTAGTGAACCTGAATCAGGTCGGAAACAACAATGTGGCAAAAATAATTCAGGGGCGGTGACGAATTGACGGCCCTAAGAGTCTGTTGGGTGTTTGCGGCTATTTTTTTGTTGAGTGCCAGCCATTGCGTGGCTGAATCAACCGAAAAGATCGAGAATAACGAGCGCTTGAACGAAACGGTTTTTGGCGAGCAAGACTTCCCAGGGAGTATGGTGAATCAAACCTTTTCCTTGATTGGTCAGGAGTTTTTTCGCAACTTTTCGGGGAAATGGCTGGAGGACTATGCGTCAAGCAAAATCAGCCTGGCAATCTATGAAAGGCCGTCTGCCCGGTGGGGTAGCATGGTGTGGGTCGAACATCGGTTTGTGAAGGTTTTTCAGACATTTCTTACCCCTGGCCGTTCCAGGGTGAAGGAAATTGCGGATGCCGCGGCTTCCAGCGTATATCAAAAAATTGTCGACGAAGAATTGGATCGTTCGAATTTGTTTGTCGATCCGGATATGGGAAAAGTTGAATATTAGGTCGGTTTTTTATAAAAAGTGGGTTTCTAGATGAAATATGCAATATGGTTCTGCGCAATTTTTTCTTTTGCGACAAATGCCAGCGAATTGGTTTATACGCCGGTCAATCCGTCTTTTGGAGGAAACCCTCAAAATGGGGTAAATCTGCTCAATTCCGCCCAAGCACAAAATAAGTTCAAAGGGGAACAATCCACTACACAGCAAACGCCGTTGCAGCAGTTCAACGAAAATTTGCAGCGATCCATTCTAAGCCGTATGGCTTCGACAATCTCGGGTGGCGTCGTTGACCGAAGTGGCAATTTGATCCCCGGAACCATAGAAACGACGGATTTCGTGATTAATATCTCCAATGTCGGTGGCGGAGTCATGCAAGTCGTAACGACAGATAAGTCAACCGGCCAGTCGACTACTTTCCAGGTCGGTTCACAGACGGTTAGCTATTGAAACGGGCAGGCGTGGATAATTTCAAATTGATATGGCGCGGAATCGGGCTTTGTGTCTTTCTGTTGTTAACGGGGTGTGCGGGAAGTTTGAAAATTCCGGCTGAACTTGAGGACTCTCCTGCAAGCCTGACTCCTACCACTCGTAGCCACGAAAACCTGATTGGGCTTCCCCGTCCAAAAGGTAAAATTGTCGCAGCCGTTTATTCCTTTCGCGATCAATCCGGCCAGTACAAGCCGGCGCCGGACAGCAGCTTTTCAACCTCTGTGACGCAGGGGGCATCGTCGCTTTTGGTAAAAGCGCTTCTCGATTCTCAGTGGTTTATTCCTGTTGAACGCGAAAATCTTCAAAACCTGTTGACGGAAAGAAGGATCGTTCGTGCGGGGGATGCCAAGGATGTGAATTCGCTGCCGCAATTGATGTCTGCCAGCGTATTGCTGGAAGGCGGGATTGTCGCCTATGAAAGCAATGTCAGGACCGGTGGTGACGGGGCCAAGTATCTGGGAGTCGGCGCAACCACGCAATACCGGGTCGATCAAGTTACTGTCAATTTGCGTACTGTGGATATCCGCACTGGAAGAATTCTGAATAGCGTATCGACGACGAAAACAATTTTTTCCTTCCAGCTTGATATGAATGTTTTTCGATACGTCAAAGTGGATTCCATTTTGGAATTGGAAAGTGGTTTTGCCCGAAATGAACCGGCGCAACTGTGTGTGATGGACGCCATTGAATCCGCTGTGACATATCTTGTCGTGCAGGGGGTGAGGGACAAGGTTTGGGGGTTGGACAATCCGGATGAAGTAAATGCCCCGCTGTTTCGGCAATTCCTGGAGCAATCCAAAATTCTTACGTCGCCACCTGCCAGGGCAAAGGCGGAAATGGGGCAATTGTCATTACGTGCCGATCGAAATTTGAAGTGCGATGCCTGCTGAATTGACGAATGCCTGATTGGGCGTCCGATATCCGGAACGATCTTAATCTACCCGCTCTGGCTCTTGTAAAGGCAGGAACCGTCTTGATAGTCTCACCGGTGTAATCAGCGAAATAATCTTGCAAGTCGTTCAGTTGCATCTGCAACTACGTTTGACCAATCACCGGCTCTGGATTGTCTGAGTAAGCCGGCCGTGGGATACCATGGGCTGTCATCTCTATCCAGCATCCAGCGGTAATCGGGTGTGAAGGGAAGCAATACCCATAAAGGTTTTCCCAGTGCGCCAGCGAGATGGGCGATTGACGTGTCCACGGAAATTATCAAATCCATCTGTTGAGCTAGCGCTGCGGTGTCAGAAAAGTCGTCGATATCCTCTTGGTGCGAAATGATCTTGTTGTGTTTATGCAAGGCCAAGGTATCGCTGGGTCTGATTTCCTTTTGCAGGGAGTGAAACTCCAAGGGCAAGCGGGTCAGCGGCTCTATTAATGCCGCGGGTATGCTGCGGTTGTGGTCGTTCTCGTGGTCCGCCGAGCCGGACCATACCAGACCCACCCTGGGCATGGTCTTGGGTGCCAGGCGTTCTTGCCATTTTCTTTGTTTTAGCGGGTTGACAAAGAGATAGGGGATGGCGGCAGGAATCGTTGTTGTCGTGGTCTGGAATGCCAGTGGCAGGCTCATTAGGGGGCAATGCAAATCAAAAGAGGGGAGCGGCTTTCCTCTTTCGACTATCGTGAAATTTCCTTTCAGGGATGAGAGCAGGGACAGTAATGCCTCGGGAACTTCGATGATTACTTTTGCGCCGAGTGCTTCCACCATCGGGGCATAGCGGCAGAACTGAATGGAATCCCCAAAGCCTTGTTCGGCATGCAATAAAATCGTCTTGTCGGCGATGGACTCTTGCCCGAGCCAAAGGGGCTGGGCGAAATCTCGCTTGGCTTGAATGCCGGACTCGATTTTCCACCGCCATTCAAATAATTGCCAACCTTCCGGGTAGTCGCCCACCAGGATTTTGAAGATCGACTTGTTCCAATAGGCGCCTGCAAAATCCGGTTTCAAGGCAATGGCATGGTCATAGCTCGCCAAAGCTTCATCAAGTCGTTTCAGGTCTCTCAGTACGTTGCCGCGATCATTTACGGCTTCCGCAAAGTCCGGTTTTAAGGCAATTGCGCGATCATAAGCTGCGAGTGCCTGATCCAGTTTGTTCAAGTCGCTAAGAATGTGACCGCATTTGTTAAATGCTTCGGCGTATTTCGGATTTAAGGCTATCGCATGCTCGCAATTCTTGAGTGCGTCATCCAGGCGCCTCAGATCCGTCAATACGTTGCTGCGGTTATAGAATGCTTCCGCAAAGTCCGGCTTCAAGATAATCGCTTGATCGTAGTTGGCGAGGGCTTCCTCCCGTCGCTTCAAGTCTCTCAGCACGTTGCCACGGTTATTCAACGCTTCGGCATAATTCGATTTCAAGGCAAGCGCATGATCGTAGCTGACGAGAGCCTCATCCCATCGTTTCAAATCTCTTAATGCGTTTCCGCAATTATAAAATGCTTCCATGAAGTCCGGTTTCAGGGCAATTGCTTGTCGATAGCCCTCAAGCGCTTCATTTAGTCGTTTCAGATCCCTTAGTGCGTTGCCGCGATTGTTGTGTGCTTCCGCGAAATCGGGCCTAAATGTAATTGCCCGATCGTAACTTGCGAGTGCTTCATCCAAGCGTTTCAAATCCCTTAGCACATTGCCGCGATTGTTGTGTGCTTGCGCGAAATCTGACCTTGCGGCAACAGCCTGATCGTAACTGGTGAGCGCCTCATCGAGGCGCTTAGCGGCTCTCAGTGCGTTTCCACGATTGTTAAGCGCTTCCGCGTAATCCGGTTTCAGGGAAATAGCTCGTTCGTAGCCCGCCAGGGCACTATCCAGTTGCCCCAAATCCCTCAATACGTTGCCGAGATTGTTGAATGCCTCGGCAAAGCCCGGCTTCAAGGCAAGCGCCCGCTCACAACTGGCGAGCGCCTCATCCAGGCGCTTGAGATCCCGCAATGTGTTGGCGCGATTATTAAATGCCTCCGCAAAATCCGGATTTAAGGCAATTGCACGATCATAGCTTGCGAGTGCGTCATTTAGTCGTCCCAAGTCGTAGAGTGCGTTGCCGCGATTGTTAAGTGCTTGAGCATATCCCGGTTTCAATGCAATGGCTTGCTCATAGCTTGCAAGTGCCAAATCCAGCCGATTCATGTCTCGCAACACGTTGCCGCGATTATTAAATGCTTCAGCGTAATCCGGCTTCAATTTAATGGCGAGTTCGTAGCTTGAGAGCGCCTCGTCCAGCCGCCCTAAGGCACTGAGCGCAAGCCCCAGATTGCTAAAGGCATTCGGCTGGTTTGGTTCAACCTCCAGTGATAGTTTCAGCAGGCGCACTCCTTCTTCAAGATTGTTGGCCTGGAGGCTCATTGTTCCAAAATTGGTTAGGACAACGTAATTTTGAGGTTGTTGGGACAGCAGGTGATGGTAAATACTTTTTGCTTCGGAAAACCTTCCCGCTTGATGAAATTCAAGTGCCTGAATTAACAGGTTGTGGTTTACGGCGTGAGGCTGTGACGGAGCCGGTTGCTTAGCTGGCGACTGGGAATTTGGCGTTTCATGGGAGGGGGGATTCACGGCGATAAGTAACTACTAAAACCACTATAAATTCATCATACCATTCTTTTGTTTCGTTCCTAAAGAACCTTTGGCCTGCTCTGAATCCCCCGTTAATACGGGTAATTCAGAGCGTTCTCGCAGTGGTCTGCACCATCGCCGTCCCCGCCAATTTGCAGTCCAACATCGCTTGCCTAACCACGTCGATCACCTTGAGGCGCGGGAAGCTGGTGCGCCACACCAGACCGACGCGGCGTGTCGGGTCGGGCGGGGTGAAGGGCAGGGCGCGCAACAGCGGGTCGTCGGGGGGGAGATTGTCCACGGCGCTGGCGGGCATGACGGTGATGCCGATGCCGCCGGCGACCATGTAGCGGATGGTTTCCAGCGAACCGCCTTCCAGTAGTTGCGGCGCCCTGCCGGGCGCCGCATCGGCGGCGTGGGCGCACAGGTCGAGCACCTGGTCGCGGAAACAGTTGCCGGCGCCCAGCATGAGCAGGGGTTCGTCGAGCAGGCGTGCCGGGTCGATGGCCTTTTCGCGGGTCCACGAGTGACCGGCGGGAACCAGGGCGCGGAAGGCTTCATCGTAGACGGCCTGGGCGGCGAGGTTGGATTCCGAGTGAGGCAGGGCGATGATGATGAGATCCAGTTCACCGCGCTTCAGGGCTTCGACGAGGCGCTCGGTATAGTTTTCCTGGATCACCAGCGGCATGGCCGGGGCGCGTTCGCGCAGGAGCGGTACCAGGCGCGGCAGCAGGTAGGGGCCGATGGTGTAGATCACCCCGAGGCGCAACGGGCCAGCCAGCGGATCCTTGCCTTGCTGGGCGATTTCCTTGATTCGTGCGGATTCGCCGAGCACCCGTTCGGCCTGGGCGACGATTTGCGCGCCCACCGGGGTGACGCGGATTTCCCCGGCGCTACGCTCGAAAATGGCGAGTCCCAGTTCGTCTTCGAGTTTTTTCACCGCTACCGAAAGGGTGGGTTGGGCGACGAAGCATTTTTCGGCGGCCCGCCCGAAGTGGCGTTCGCGGGCCAGGGCAACGATGTAGCGGAGGTCGGTGAGGGTCATTTTGTCCGCCTTTATAACCGGATGGTGATTTCATTGTAGGTGGCGCACGGCAATCTATCAAATCAATTGCCAATCTTGGTTTAATAGTTGAAAACTATCCATTTGTCATAGCCAATCCCAATCGCCGGGTTAGCGGGGTAATCGGGCAAAAGTCGAAAATCGCCCGAAAGTCACTCAGAAACCACATCGTAAAATCAATCAGTTATGGGGAGTGACTTGAGAGCGCGCCTTGAACGAAATGGCCGCGTGACGGCCAGCGACGAGCCGGCCGCGTCAAGGGGTCGGCGGCCCCTCATCCACCTGGAGGGAACGGAAATGGCCAACGCCATCCGCGAAAACAATCTGGAAGCGCCCACCCGCCATTGCGTAAGCCTGTGCCACGCCTTTCCGACGCTCTTCGAACTGGTCGACCACCCCGCGCCGCCAGACCTGCTGCGGGATGCCCACGATGGAACCAGGCGACCTGGAAGCGGTGCGGGCGCTGAAGGAAATCAACATTCCCGAACTGGCGCGACTGGTCGATGAAGGCTGGGATCTCACCGCCCTGATTCCCTTTTGCGTGCTGATGTTCAAGATGGAGCTGCCGCTGCTGTTTCCCGACGACCCCGCGGTGTTGAAGGTCGGCGCCGCGTTTTACGATCCCTTCGAAGACCTGCTACTGCGCCACAAGGAAGGTAAGGTCGACACCGTCTTCAAACAGCCGCTGGGCAAGGTGGCCTACCACGCCGCCTGCCACCAGCGCGTCCAGAATATCCGCCGGAAGACCCGCGAAATCCTGGCGCTGGTGCCGGGCGCCACGGTCGAGATCATCGAGCGCTGCTCCAGCCACGACGGCACCTACGCGGTGAAAAAGGAGTTTCACACCAGCGCCATGAAAATCGTCCAACCGGTGGCGGAACGGGTCAGGGCTGCCCAGGCCGATCACTACGGCAGCGATTGCGCGATGGCCGCCCATCGCATCGAACACTGCCTGAACGACGGACGCGCGCCGGAATCCCCGATCAGCTTGCTGCGCAGGGCTTATGGGATTTGATGGAACCCCTCCCCGGTTCGCAGGGGCGAAATGGAACCGCATTCATGCTGGAATTCGCTGACATCGAGGAACGCCACGCTTCCCTGCTCGCCGACCTGCGCCAGCCGGAATTTCACTAAGCATCGCGGGAGTGCAGTGTTACAGCCAACCCGGCATTTGCCCAGCGAGGGTGACTTTTTCCTTGGTCGTTTCCTCACCCAGCAGCGCGAAGCCCAAGGCTTTGCCGGTATCGTCCGCGAAGATTGACCGCACCCCGGCGGAGCCGCTTTCCTCATGCCAGATACCGGTAGCGGCGGCCGGGGGCGGGCAGACCACGGTCGGGCAGGCGGGGGTTTTCACCACCACCGGCATGGCCGGGTAGCTCACCTCCACGGGCGTGCCGGCGAGAGTCTGGGCCAGTGCGCGGGCGGCCTGCATGATAGGTAGGACGTAGGACAGCACCAGCCCGCCGATTTCGGCGCAGTCGCCAAGCGCGTAGATGTGGGGATCGCTGCTCGCCAGACCGCGCCCCACCACGATGCCGCGCCGGACCGTCAGTCCGGCGGTGCGGGCGAGTTCGACGGCGGGCTGGAGGCCCACCGCGGAAAGCACCAGATCAGCCTGATGTTCCGCGCCGTGGTCGTCGCTCAGGTGGTAGCCCCCATTGTGCCGTTCGACGCGGATCAAGCTGGTTTCCGGGTGATACGTCACGCCGCCCTGTTCCAGGCGGGCGCGCAGGAATTGCCCGGCCTGCGGCGGCAACAGCCGGCCCAACGGCTGCTTGGCGCGGTCGAAAATGGTCGCCGCGAAGCCGCCTAGACACAGGTCGTTGGCGAATTCGCAGCCGATCAGGCCACCGCCGAGAATGGCGATGCGCCGCTTGCCGGCGAGGCGTTCGCGAAACCGCGTGTAATCGGCGAGGCTGTTTACCGTCAGCACGTCGGCGGCAGCGTCGCCATCCAGCGCGGGGCGGATCGGCTGGGCGCCGATGGCGAGCACCAGCTTCGAGTATTCGAGCGGCCCGCCGCTGGTGTCGATGCGCCGTTGCACGGCATGGATGGCGCTGACCGTGGTGTGCGCGAGGATTCGCGCGTGGAGTTGCTCGGCGAGTTGCGGCGCCGGGGTGAGCGCCAGTTGGGCGGGGCTTTTGCCGGCGCCAAGGGCATTGGACAGATTGGGCTTGGAATAGAAAGCGCCATCGTCAGCCGTGACCAGGACCAGCGGGATTTCCTTGTCGAGCTTGCGCAACTCGCGGGCCAGGCTGACGCCCGCCAGGCCGCTGCCGAGGATGACGATGGGCCGCATGATCTATTCCTCCAACAAGCTGCGCAGCATCCAGGCGTTTTTCTCATGGATTTGCATACGCTGGGTGAGTAGGTCGAGGGTCGGCTGGTCGCCGCATTTTTCCGAGATCGGGACGATTTCCCGAGCGGTGCGGGTCACGGCTTCCTGGCCTTCGACGATTTGCTGGATCATTTCCTTGGCGTTGGGACGGCCCGCGCTGTCCTTGATGCTGGTTAGCGCGGCGAATTCTCCATAGCTGCCCGGCGCGGGAAAGCCCAGGGCGCGGATACGCTCGGCGATCAGGTCCACGGCCAGCCATTGCTCGTTGTAGAGGTCCATGAACATCAGGTGCAGAGTCTGGAACATCGGCCCGGTGACGTTCCAGTGGAAATTATGGGTTTTCAGGTACAGGGTGTAGGTGTCGGCGAGCAGGCGGTTCAGCCCATCGACGATTTTGGCCCGGTCTTTTTCGGAAATGCCGATATCCATTTTGGTCGGCGAAAATTTTTTGGCGTTTCCCATGATTCTCTCCTTTTCGTCAAGGGTGGGTTAACTGCCGCTACGCGGCGATTTCCACCATTTCAAAATCCGCTTTGGCTACGCCGCAGTCGGGACAACTCCAGCTTTCCGAAACGTCGGCCCAGGCAGTGCCCGGCGCGATGCCGTGTTCCGGATCGCCTTGCGCTTCATTGTAGAGATAACCGCAGATAATGCATTGAAATTGTTTCATGATTTATGCTCCTCGCAAGTGTGGAAGGGTTAGGCGCCGACTTTGGCCAGTTGGTCGCGGTAATGGTTGGCGTGGCGTTCCTCGACGCGGGCCAGCGCGGCGAAACGCTTGGCGGCTTTCGCCAGGGTTTCCGAGAACAGCGCGGCGTGCTCCTTCGATTCGGCGATCTGCTGGTCGATTTCCTTGACCGCGTCGCTACGTCCCTCGGCTTCGGCGGCGTGGCGGAACGACGGATACATTTCCGTGTATTCGTGGGTTTCGCCGGCTATCGCCATTTCTAGGCAGCGCGCCGGATTCATCGCGGCGGCGGGAAACAGCAGGTCGAGATGGCCGAAAGCGTGTTGAACTTCCTGGTCGGCCGTTTCCTCGAACACCCTGGCGGTCGCCTCGTCGCCGGCGGCGCGGCACAGCTTGGCGAAGTAACGGTACTTGATGTTGGCCATAGCCTCGCCGGCAAAAGCGGCTTCGAGGTTTTTGATGGTGACCGATGCGGGGTTCGGGTTCATGGCGGTGCTCCTTGAGGTGGGTGAGTCGGTTGACGGTTCCCATGGTAGGGAAATGACAGTCATTAATCTAATGAATTGTAGAAATCACATCGATAGTTAATGGCTATGATGGCTTCATCTTGAAGTGTTGCCAAAGAGGTCTTTTGCCATACTCGAAACAAACTCACGTCCACGCGGCGGCGCTCAAGGAAGTAATCCGACGCCAAACTGAGAACCCGGCAGCAGTGTTTTCACCGCCTATTCTTTGCGCGAATATCGGGGTGTCCATCCCACTCGCTTGGGCTATAATCCCCTCTCCCATGAATCTTGCCCATTCCCTTCAACAACTTGCCTCCGATGCCGCCGCTGTGCCGATGGGCGCCACGTTGCGTTGCGCCATGGCCAATTTCCGCTGGGAGCGCGCGGTTACCGCTGCGCGCGCGGCGGAATACGACGCCTATGTCGGGGAAGTCGCCACCCACCCGGAGTGGAAGGCCGAACACAAGGGCTATCTGGGTTCCTTCGTCCATGTCGCCAGGGATTTGCCGCGTAGCGCGAATTGTTTCCTGGCCGTCAACGAACGGGCGCAGTTGAACGAGCAACTGGACAACACCTATTTGCTGCGTCTGGAATCGCTGGATGGCTTGTTCAACAAACTTCTGGTGGCTGATCTCGCCAACCGCTTTTGGCAACGTTTTTTCAGGTCGCAAAAAGACCTGCGCAAGGAAAAGCTGTCGGATGGCGACGAAGCCTTGCGCGCCGAATTCATGGCGCAGTGGAACGCCCAGCGCATCCAGGCGCGCCCGCTGTTCGCCACTTTCCTCAACGAATTCGGCGGCAATCTGGAATCCCTCGCCAAGAGCGACTGGCCGCACCTGCTGCGCGACCGGCTGGGGCTGACCCACTGGCCCAGCATGACGGACAAACCGCTGCCGGTGGCCCTGATGTGCTACACGGTGGAGGAAGTGCGTCAGGCACGTTTGCTGTCCGCCAAAAAGGGCGCGGTTGCCGGCTTTGCCCGGCCCACCGTGCTGGACGGGGAATTCTCCGCCGCTTTTATTCCCGCACCATTGCCGCCCGGTGGGGAAAGCTACGGCTATACGCTGGATTTGGCGAGCGCTGAAATTCCCGCGACCTTCACCCCGGAACTCCTGACCTTTCCCATCGACTATCAACCCCGCCACCTCAAGGCGCTCGGTTACATCACCCGGCCCCACGCGCTTCACGACGCTGCCGCCATGCTCGCGGCGCGCAACCGTCATGTGCAAGGATTGCGCGGTTTGCCGGACTGCGCCGATTTCGGCGAGGTGCTGGCATGAGCTGGCAAGATTGGGCCGCGCAACTGCGCCAGGCACCGCAACAGGCGGTGGCGGACTTGCTGCGCGGCGCGGCGGACATCGGCCGGTTTGAGCGTTGCGCGCCGCACGAATTCCTGCTGGCGGTGCTGCCGCGCAGTTGCCGTCTGGTTTCCGAACGCCTGCTCGGCGAACCGGATTCCGCCGAGGCGCAGCCCGATCCTTATGCCGATTTGCCGGACTGTCTGGATAGCGGTCTGGCGGCGTGGCTGCTCGCGCAACGTCAGGCGGCCCGCCCCCCCGCGCGCAAGCTGGGTGCCTACGCCGCGCAAGTCTGCGAAGCCCTGCAATGGCCGCTGGTCTTTGCGCTGCCGCAAACCCGCGCGGCATTGCAGGCCGAGCGCGCCGCGTGGCTGCCCTGGCTGGGGGCGCTCACCCTCTCGGCGTTTCGCGACCCGGAATACGATTATTGGCAGGTGCTGGCCGCCCGGCAGGACGACGACCGGTTGCAGTTTTTCTGGCAATCCTTCGTCGTCGAAGCGGGGCGCACCCGCTCCCTGCGTTACCTCAATCTGGGCCTGTTGGCCTTCGCCAGGCTGCCGCTGTCCGCCGACGACAGCCTGCGCAACCCGCGCCTGCAAGTGCAGGCCTTGATCGAACGTTACCAACGCCGCAAGGGCTGGGGCACGGCGGCGCTGGAAGAACTGGCGCAAGCGCTGCGCGGCGTGATGGCGCGCAACCCCAGCCTCAACGCCGCGCAATACCGCGCTTTCCTCGCCACCCTGTTCGCCCCGCTGGGCGACGACAAAAGCGCGTCGCTGCTGAGTTTGCTGGGCTTATCCAGCGCGGCGGTGATGCAACGGCAGGCTTCCATTCCCAGCGCGCTATACAAACTGGAGCCGCCGGGTTCGTTAGAAGTGCATAACCAAGCTGTCCATGCCGTAAAACAATCCGGCAGCCTGGCGCAAGCCTGGAAAACCATCCACCCCTTGCTCATCGCCCACGAAGACTATTTGCATAAAACCGGTGATGCCTATTACTTCGTGCGCAACCTGGATCGTTGCGCCCGCGCCTTGTGTGAAAAATACCCCCTGCGCGACCCGGAAATCCATGATCGTCTGTTCCAGTGGATCCACCTCGCCTTGCGCGTGGACGCCGATAACCCGAGGCTGTGGATGCTCTGGGAACTGGCCTTGCGTCAAGCCGGACAGGAAGCGCGCGCGCAATGGGTGTTGTGGGAGATGACGCGGCGTTTTCCCGCCGATTTGCATAGCCGCCTGGAACTGGCGCGTTTGCTGACCGCTTCGTCCGCCGCCGCCGACCAGACCCAGGCGCAACGCCTGTTGCAGCAGGTTTTGCAACTCGACCCGGACGATGTCCACGCCAATTCCACCCTCGCCAAGGTGGCGATCCGCCGCCGCGACTGGGGGCTGGCCTTGTCCCATGCCCAACGCGGGTTGCAGATTGACCCCGCCGATGGTTCCTGTGCGGTATTGCTGGCCACTGCCTACGCGCGGCGCAACGAAGGGGACGATTTAACCTGCGCCATCGAGCATTTGCAGCGTTTTGTCAGCCGTTATTCGGGGCAAACCATCGCCGAAACCTATCTGCGCAAACTGTTGAAACGCCGGGAACTGGCGGCGCAAGGCCGACTGGCAATTCTGGAAGACGATGCCGAACCGAGCGCCAGCCCAACCCCCACCCCGGAAAACGATCCCGCGTGGCGCGCCTTTGCCGAGTCGATCCGCGTTTGGGTAAGCGACGCCGCCATTGCCGACGACGCGGCACAAGCCGAGCGGGTATTGCCCTTGCCGCTAGCCCTGCGCCAGGCGGTGAGCCGGGGATTATGGGATGACGATGTGGTGGCGCGTTACGACGCCGCCGCGCAACGCGAATTTCCCCTGGAAACGCGGCTGTGGCATTACCTGCAAACCTTGCAGTCCAACGCATCCGCCAGCGAACGCGACCAGACCCGACTCGCCGTGCAGACTTGGCTCGACGGCGAAGCGCGCGCCGCCAGCCAAGCCAATCCGAGCTGGTTGCCCTACCTGACTCAGCATTGGGCCGCCCTGAGCAGCGCCGACGAAACGGCACTGAGCGGCGCTGCCGAATGGCTCAAAGACTTGCTGGATCGTTATCAGCCCTTGCCCGCGCCGTTGTTCGAGTAAAGCGCCCCGCTGGCCCCGTCGTTTGAGGTGGTGCCGGCGCTGTCACGGCTTACCCGATATCGCCGGGGTTTTGCCGCCTTCGTAAAACCAGTAGAATTCAACCCTTTGACTCCAGCCCGGCCAAACTTCATGCTGACTTTCCAGGACATCATTCTCAAATTGCAAAACTTCTGGGGTGCGCAGGGTTGCGCGCTGCTCCAGCCTTACGACATGGAAGTCGGGGCGGGCACCAGCCATACCGCCACGTTTCTGCGTTCCCTCGGCCCGGAGCCGTGGAAAGCCGCTTATGTCCAGCCCTCGCGGCGCCCCAAGGATGGCCGCTACGGCGAGAACCCCAACCGTTTGCAGCACTATTACCAGTTCCAGGTGGTGTTGAAACCCGCCCCGGAAAACATTCTCGAACTGTATCTCGGCTCGCTCGAAGCGCTGGGTTTCGACCTCAAGAAAAACGACATCCGCTTCGTCGAGGACGATTGGGAAAACCCCACCCTCGGTGCCTGGGGGCTGGGCTGGGAAGTCTGGCTGAACGGCATGGAAGTGACCCAGTTCACTTATTTCCAGCAGGTCGGCGGCATCGACTGCAAGCCGATTACCGGCGAAATCACTTACGGCCTGGAGCGCCTCGCGATGTATCTGCAAGGCGTGGAAAACGTCTTCGACCTGACCTGGGTAAAAGGCCTGACTTACGGCGACGTGTACCACCAGAACGAAGTCGAGCAGTCCACCTACAACTTCGAGCACAGCGACCAGGAATTCCTCCTCACCGCCTTCAACGCCCATGAAAAGCAGGCCAAGCACCTGATGGAAAGCCAACTCGCCTTGCCCGCTTACGAGCAGGTGCTGAAAGCCGCGCATACCTTCAACCTGCTGGATGCGCGCGGGGCGATTTCCGTCACCGAACGCGCCGCCTATATCGGACGCATCCGCAACCTCGCCCGCGCCGTCGCCCAGAGTTACCTGGACAGCCGCGCCCGCCTGGGCTTCCCGCTGGCCCCCCAAGAGTGGGCCGCCGAAGTTCTGGCCCAGTTGGAAACGAAAGCCGCAAAAGCATGAATACCCAAAATTTACTTGTAGAACTGTTCGTCGAGGAACTCCCGCCCAAGGCGCTCAAAAAGCTGGGCGAGTCCTTTTCCGCAACACTGGCTGAATCCCTCAAGGCGCAAGGACTGGCGGCCCCGGACGCCGCCGTTACGCCGTTCGCCTCGCCGCGTCGCTTGGCCGCGCATATCGCCAACGTCGCCGCGCAGGCTGCCGACAAGCCGGTTTCGTACAAGCTGATGCCGTCTGCGGTGGGCTTTACGCCCGACGGTCAGCCGACCCCGGCGCTGCTCAAGAAACTCGCCGCGCTGGGGCTGGATGCTTCCGCCGCCGCCCATCTGAAGCGGGAAGGCGAAGGCAAGGCCGAAGCGCTGTTTTTCGACAAGGTCGAAACCGGCGCGACGCTGGTCGAAGGCCTGCAAAAAGCCCTCGAAGAAGCCCTCGCCAAGCTGCCCATCCCCAAGGTGATGACTTATCAACTCGCCGACGGTTGGAGTTGCGTGAATTTTGTGCGTCCCGCCCACGGGCTGGTGGCCTTGCATGGCAGTGAAATCGTGCCGATCAGCATTCTCGGCCTGAATGCGGGCCGCACCACTCAGGGCCATCGTTTCGAGGCGGCGGTCTCGCCGGTGACGCTCACGAATGCCGATAGCTATGCGGCACAGATGACGGACGAAGGCGCGGTGATTGCCGATTTCGTCCAGCGCCGTGGCGAAATTGTGCGCCAGTTGGAAGCCGCAGCGGCGAAGGTCGGCGGGGGCGTCAAACCGATCCACGACGACGCGCTGCTCGACGAAGTGACCGCGCTGGTGGAGCGCCCCAACGTGCTGGTCGGCCAGTTCGAGGAAAGCTTCCTCGAAGTCCCGCAGGAATGCCTGATCCTCACGATGAAGGCCAATCAGAAATACTTTCCGCTGCTCAATGCCGCCGGGAATCTCACCAACCAGTTCCTGATCGTTTCCAACATCAGCCCCGCCGACGCTTCAGCGGTCACCGGCGGCAACGAGCGGGTGGTGCGCCCGCGCCTGGCGGATGCCAAATTCTTTTTCGACCAGGATCGCAAAAAGTCGCTGGATTCGCGTATCCCTAAGCTCGCCAACGTGGTCTACCACAACAAGCTGGGCAGCCAGTTGGAGCGTGCTCAGCGCCTGAAAAAACTGGCCGGCGAAATCGCCCGTCTGTTGTTGGCCGACCCCGAAAAAGCCGAGCGCGCCGCGTGGCTGGCGAAGGCCGACCTCTTAACCGACATGGTCGGCGAATTCCCCGAACTGCAAGGCATCATGGGCCAGTATTACGCCCGCCACGACGGCGAAACCGCCGAAGTGGCGCGCGCCGTCGAAGAGCATTACTACCCGCGCTTTGCCGGCGATACCCTGCCCCATGACAACATCGGCGCGGCGGCGGCACTCGCCGACAAGCTCGACACCCTGGTGGGCATCTACGGGATAGGTCTGGTGCCGACCGGCGATAAAGACCCCTTCGGCCTGCGCCGCCACGCGCTGGGCGTGTTGCGCATCCTCGCCGAAAAAGGTCTGCCGCTCGATTTGATCCAGCTCCTCGAACTGGCGCGCGGCCTCTTCCCCACCGAAATGCTCGCCAACAGCGTGGGCCAGGACGTGCACGGCTTCATGCTGGAACGCCTGAAAGGCTATTTGCGCGACAAGAATTTCGAAGCCGACGAAGTGGACGCGGTGGTCAGCCAGAACCCCACCCGCATCGACCTGGTGATCCCGCGCCTGCTGGCGGTGCGCGCCTTCCGCAAGCTACCCGAAGCCGCCTCGCTGGCCGCCGCCAACAAACGCATTCAGAACATCCTGAAAAAGACCGAAGCGCCCGCCGGCCAGGCCGATGTCGCGCTGCTTCAGGAAAAGGCCGAAAAAGCGCTGTTCGAAGCGGTCACCCGCCTTGCCCCTGCCGTCACCTCGCTGGTCGCCAACTGCGACTACAGCGAAGCGCTGACCGCCTTGGCCGGCGCTCGCGCCGAAGTCGACGCCTTCTTCGACGAGGTGATGGTGATGACCGACGAATTGACCATCCGCAACAACCGCCTGGCCCTGTTGAAGAGCTTGGGCGACTTGATGAACCAGGTGGCGGATATTTCCCGGCTGGCGGGTTGATTAGTGGCGGTATTCGCTTATGGTTAAGTTGGGCTGCACAGCCCAACCCCACGTCAAACGAAAACTGAGGAGTTTATTATGAAAACCCTACATAGCCTGTTCGTCGCCCTGATGTTGTTCTCCGCCTTTAGTCCCGTTGCCCTGGCCGCACCGGCCAACGGAATATGGGTTACCAGCACCGGCGATTATTTCCTGCTCATGACGGATAGCGCCAAGGGGCAGGCGGTCGCGGTGCAGGTCGCTTCCGATCTGGGCGCCGCCAGCGCTTATGTCGGCAGCGTGGCGGGAGAAACCCTGGCGCTGAAAAAACTCGACCAGGGGTCCACCCTCACCGCCACGGCCAACGGCACCACCCTGAGCGGTTCCTATGTGCAGTCCGCCAGCGGCGCCAGCGATGTCTTTTCCGCCAACCTGAACTATACCTACGTCGGCAGCATCTATGACGGCGCCTGGCAGAAAACCGACGGCACCGCTTATCTGGCTTACCTGACGGTGATGTTCCAGGGCAAGCCGGTCTCGATGGTGGTGGATTTGACCGTCTTCCCCGATAACACCGTCAGCTACGACCTGATTATCGGCGAGGCCGCCAATAACGTGTTTTCCGGCGTATCGGCGCTGAACGGTAAAGTTCTGCGGATAACCTTCAGCGGCACCACGGCTTCCGGCACTTACAGCACCGCCACGCGGCAGGTCGCCAAGTTCACCGCGGCGCAGATTTTCAAGATAAACTAGGTGGCATGAAACTCATCATTCTCGATCGCGACGGCGTCATCAATTTCGACTCCGACCAATTCATCAAATCCCCGCAGGAGTGGGAAGCCATTCCCGGCAGCCTGGAAGCCATTGCCCGCCTCAACCAGGCGGGCTACCGGGTGGTGGTGGCGAGCAACCAGTCCGGCATCGGGCGCGGCCTGCTCGACATGGCCACTCTCAACGCCATCCACGACAAGCTCCACAAGGCGCTGGGACGGCTGGGCGGACGTATCGACGCGCTGTTTTTCTGCCCCCATACCGCCGAATCGAAATGCGAGTGCCGCAAGCCCAAGACCGGGATGTTTCTGGAAATCGCCCAGCGTTTCAAGGCCGACCTGGCCGGGGTGCCGTGCGTGGGCGACAGCCTGCGCGACCTCCAGGCCGGCGCCGCGGTGGGCGGTCAGCCCTACTTGGTGCTGACCGGCAAGGGCAAGAAGACCCAACAAGAAGGCAACCTGCCGGACGGCACGCGGGTTTTCGCCAACCTCGCCGAAGCGGTCAAATACATCATCTCACCCGAATGATCCGGCTGCGCTCTTTCCTGTACGCCGTGGGGCTGGTGTTGTTCACCCCGCTTTACACGCTGGTCATCCTGCTGTCCTTTCCATTCGCGCCACAGACCCGCTATCGCGTCATCCGCCCCTGGTCGAAGATCATGCTGGCCTGGCTGCGCCTTACCTGCGGCCTGAGCTACCGGGTGATCGGCGCGGAGAACATCCCCGCGACGCCTTCCATCGTGCTGTCCAAGCATCAGTCGGCGTGGGAAACCCTGGCTTTCCAGAGCATTTTTCCGCCCCAGGTGTGGGTGTTGAAGCGCGAATTGCTGCGTCTGCCGTTTTTCGGCTGGGCGCTCGCCCAGTCCAGCCCCATCGCCATCGACCGGGGTACCGCCCGGCTGGCCTTGAAACAATTGCTCGACCAGGGCAAGCAACGTCTCGCCGACGGATTCTGGGTGGTGATCTTCCCGGAAGGCACCCGTATCAAGCCCGGGCAAAAAGGCAAATACAAGGTCGGCGGCGCTTGGCTCGCCACCCACACCGGCGCGCTGGTGGTGCCGGTGGCGCATAACGCCGGGGAATTCTGGGGGCGCAACGCCTTTCTCAAGCACCCCGGCACCATCACCGTGAGCATCGGCCCGCCCCTCGACCCCGCCGGGAAAAAGGCCGACGATCTTACCGCCCAGGTGGAAGCGTGGATCGAAGGCGAAATGCCGCGCCTGCGCTCGTTGTGAAAACCGAACCGCGCCGCTTCCGCCTGCCGGACGGCGCTGAAATCCCCTATTTGCTCAAGCGCAGCCCGCGCCGCCGCACCATCGGCCTGCGCATCGATCCGGCGGGCCTCACCGTCCACGCCCCGCTACGTACCCCCCTGTATCGCCTGGAGGGCGTGCTGGTCGAGAAAGCCGGCTGGGTGAGCGACAAGCTCGCCGAGATGCAGGCCCGTCGCCCGCCGGCGCGCGCGTGGCGGGACGGCGAAATCCTCCCCTACCTCGGCCAGACGTTACGCCTCGCCGTGTGTAGCGGCGCGGTGCGCGCCGTGCCGCTGCTGACTGAAGGCTGCCTGCAGGTGGCGCTCCCCGACGTAACGGATGCGGCGGCGGTTCACGCCAAGGTGGTCAAATGGTATCGCCGCCAAGCACTGGACATCTTATGTGAACGCGCCGCGCTGCTGGCTGCCCAATTGGGTGTGGCGCAACCGCCGCTGGCGCTTTCCAACGCCGCCAGCCGTTGGGGAAGCTGCAACTCGCGCGGCGAAGTGCGCCTCAACTGGCGTTTGGTGAAAGCGCCGCTGCACCTGATCGACTACGTGGTCGCCCATGAACTCGCGCACCTCAAGCACCTCGATCATTCCGCGGCGTTCTGGCATACCGTCGCCACGATTTATCCCGATTGCCTGGCCGCCCGCCGCGAACTGAAAGCCGGCGGGCATTTGTTTCATACCTTCTGAAAGGAGCCGTCATGCGTATCCTCCACACCATGATCCGGGTCGGCGACCTGGAAAAATCCATCGCCTTTTACACCGAGGTACTCGGCATGAAAGTGCTGCGTCGCAAGGATTATCCGGAAGGAAAATACACCCTGGCCTTCGTCGGTTACGGCGACGAAGCGGACACGGCGGTGTTGGAATTGACCTACAACTGGGGCGTGACCGGTTATGAGCTCGGCAGCGGCTACGGCCACGTCGCCGTCCAGGTGAGCGACATCCGCAAGACCTGCGAGGAGGTGGCCGCCAAAGGGGGGCAGGTGACTTACGGCCCGGCATTGCACGGCGGAACCACCTGGATCGCCTTTGTTGCCGATCCGGACGGTTACAAGATCGAGTTCATCGAACGCTGAACGTCTGCCAAGAAAAAAGCCGCCCTCGGGCGGCTTTTTTTCCTTGGACGGTTTCCGAATTACTTCTTCTTTTTCCAGGTTTCGGTACCCATCCCCGGCTCGGTGCGCTGCATCCAGGTGCCCTTGAGCGAGCCGTCGGGCTGGATGTCCATCCACATCACCACCGAGCGCTTTTCGTAGATCATGCCGATCGCCAGGACGTTGCCCTTGACCATGCCGATGCCCACGCTGTCGTCGTAGCGCACTTCCAGGCCGCCGGAGGCATCCGGCTTGAGGACGACGGTGCCGTCGTAGGTCGAGCCGTCCGGATTAACCCCCTTGTAGGTATACGAACCGACCAGGCTGTTGGTTGCCACTTGCGCCCAGCTCGGCGCGGAAAGGCTCAATAGAACGGCAAAGACTGCCCATAACAGTTTCTTCATGTTTTTCTCCCTAATGAATGAACGGCGCGGCAAGCGGAACCCATTGAAACTGATTGATAAAACGCAACTGTGCCGCCGCGACGGCATCCTAGGCAGGCGCCCGGAGGGTGTCAATAGGCGAACCCCTTAGGTTTTTTTGCGCCGCTGGCCGGACGTTTGGGTTGTCCCATGTGGGTCTTCGCCAGGAACAATTCATAGAGTCCGTAAGGCATCCGTGCCGCGCCGCATTCCCAATCCAGCCAGCAGTCGAGGCTGGTTTCCACCAGGGCGGCGGCCTGCACCTCGTTCAAGCCGGCGCGCATCCGCGCGGCGCGAATCACGTCGGGGGTGATGTTCATGGTGTTCTTCTCCTTATCTCAAGGATAGAACAGTCAGTCCATCAGCGCCCCGCGCAGAAGTTGGCGATGCGCACGAATTCCTCCACCCCCAGTGTTTCGCCACGCAGAATCGGGTCGATGCCCAGCGTGGCGAAATCCTCCACGGAAAGAAACTCGCGCA
This sequence comes from Sulfuricella sp., assembly GCA_018336195.1. GTDB lineage: Bacteria > Pseudomonadota > Gammaproteobacteria > Burkholderiales > Sulfuricellaceae > JAGXQV01. The sequence goes on from JAGXQV010000174.1 coordinate 25,012, forward strand.
GAGTGTTGCGCAGGGTCTTGCGCCGCTGGGCGAAGGCCGCCGCGACGATGCGCCCGAACAACTCTTCGTCCTGGGCCGGATGCGGCAGGGGGGCGAGCGGGATCATGCGCACGAAAGCCGATTCGACCTTGGGCGGCGGGTTGAACGCCCCGCCCGGCACGGTGAACAGGTATTCCATGGCGAAACGGTATTGCAGCATCACCGACAGGCGTCCGTATTCCGGGGAGGCCGGTTCCGCCACCATGCGCTCCACCACTTCCTTTTGCAGCATGAAATGGCAATCGCGGATGTTGGCGGCGAAATCGGCGAGATGGAACAGCAGCGGCGTGGAGATGTTGTAGGGGAGGTTGCCGACCACCCGTAGTTTTCCCTCTCCCCCAGTTTCGGGAGAAGGGAGCAGGCTACCGAAATCGAATTTGAGCGCGTCGCAGGAATGGATGGCGATTTTTTCCGGCGGGATGTCGCGTTCCAGGCGCGCCACGATGTCGCGGTCGATTTCCACCACCCGCAGACGGTTGAGGATCTTCAACAAGGGCAGGGTCAAGGCGCCCAGGCCGGGGCCGATTTCCACCAGGTTGTCGGCGGGGGCCGGATGAATGGCGCGGATGCAGGAGTCGATGTAATGGCGGTCGGTGAGGAAGTTCTGGCCGAAGCGTTTGCGGGGGATGTGTTTCATTGTTCTAGAAACCTTAGTTGAACGGGTTGGAGTGTGCGGTTTTTCGGGCGCAGGGCAAGGCGCAACGACGAGTAATGGTTATTCCATTGCGAGGAGTTGTAACGCAGCAATGCGCCCGAAAAACCGTGCAATCCGGCCCGTAGCGCTTTCACCAAACGGGTGATCGTTAAAACCGTGAAGACGATATATTGGGCAAATATCCTATACCTCATGACAAGCGGTCAACTAAGGTTTCTAGGATTACGCCCCCGCCAATTCGATAGCCAGCGCCAGCGCCGCATGCAGGCTGCCGGCATCGGCCCGCCCGGTTCCCGCGAGGCTCAACGCGGTGCCGTGATCCACCGAGGTGCGGATGATCGGCATCCCCAGCGTGACGTTCACGCCGCTGCCGAAGCTGGCGTGTTTCAACACCGGCAGGCCCTGGTCGTGGTACATGGCGAGCACCGCGTCGGCGTAGTCGAGGTAGCTCATGTTGAACAGAGTATCCGCCGGCAGCGGCCCTTGCAGGTTCATTCCTTCCTGGCGCAACGCCTCCAGCACCGGCTCGATGACGTCGATTTCCTCGCGCCCCAAGTGCCCGCCTTCGCCGGCATGGGGATTGAGGCCGGCCACCAGGATGCGCGGCTCGGGAATGCGAAAGCGCACCGTCAGGTCGCGGTGGAGGATGCGGATGACCTCGCTCAGGCTGTCGCGGGTGATCGCCGCCGCCACGTCCTTCAAGGGCAGGTGGGTGGTGGCGAGCGCCACCCGCATTCCCCCGCCGACCAGCATCATCACCACCAGCGGGGTGCCGGTCAGTTCGGCGAAAAATTCGGTATGGCCGGTGAAGGGAATTCCCGCATCGTTGATGATGCCCTTGTGCACCGGTGCGGTGACGACGGCGTCGAAACTGCCGTCAAGGCAGCCGCGTGCCGCCGTGGCGAGGGTTTCCAGCACGTAGCGGCTGTTGGCGGGGTCGAGTTGGCCGGCTACAGCGGGTGCGCCCAGTGGGTGATGCAACACCTCCAGAACGCCGGTCAGTGGCGGGGGGCTATTGCGGCCCTGCCAGTCGGCGATTTCCAATGGCAAGCCGAGTTGCGTTGCCCGCGAACGCAGTAAATCGCGGTCGGCCAGCACCACCACTCGCGCCGGTAGCGCTTCCCGCGCCAGCATCACGCACAGATCCGGGCCGATGCCGGCGGGTTCGCCGGCGGTGAGAGCGATGACGGAAAGGTTGGGCATGACGTGGTTTTCCTGGCGGTTGCGGTGAAGCAGCGAAATTTACACGAAATCACCGGGAAATGCCCGTGGAAATCCCGACCGGCGGGGCGATAACTCCCCCGCGGGAGGGGCGCCCTCGGCCCGAAGCGGTGGTTCCGGTGTGGGGAATGTTGCGGATTGAGTCGGTGGTGGCAAAACAGGCTTATGCGGCTTTGGCCCGCATCGCGGCCAAGGCCGTTCCCGGTGCGCCCGAGCGGCGATTGCTTCCGGTAAGTCGGCGGCTTATTTCTCTTCCAGGCGATATTCCACATAAGCCCGGTCGCGCAGTTGGCGCAGCCAGTCCTCAAAGGCTTCGTCGGCCTTGCGGGCGCGCATTTCCTGGCGGGCCATCAGGCGTTGGCGTTCCTTGCCGACGTCTTCCTGACGGCGTTCGATGACTTCGATAAGGTGCCAGCCGAAAGGCGAGCGGGTCGGGGCGCTGAGTTGGCCGGGTTTGAGGGTGTTCATGGCGCGTTCGAATTCCGGGACGGTGTCGCCGGGGGACAGCCAGCCGAGGTCGCCGCCTTTCGATGCCGAGCCGTCTTCGGAGTATTGGCGGGCCAGTTCGG
>JAGXQV010000175.1 GCA_018336195.1 Sulfuricella sp.
GCATCCCAGCGGATTCGGCGAGAAGGATTATCGTCCGATTGACGTGATTGATCTGGAAATCAAGGAAGAGAGCCGCAAGAACCAGACCAATCAGCGCATCGCGCGGATTTTCTGTCTGCACCTCAAGACCTTCATTCCTCAGGCAGAATATTTGGAGGAATGTCGTTTCTTCATGACGCCTTCGCAGTACGATTACAAAAAATCGGAAAAACTGCGGGTGGCGAACGCCGAAAAAGATTACCCGCAGTCTTAAATCGCGACCGGCGCCTTGATCGGCGGGTGCGGGTCATAGCCTTCCAGGCTGAAATCCTCGTATTTGAAATCGAAAATTCCCTGTACTGCCGGGTTGATGCTCATCGTTGGCAGGGCGCGCGGTTGGCGCGATAGCTGTTCGCGTGTCTGATCGAGATGGTTGAGGTAGAGGTGCGCGTCGCCCAAGGTGTGTACGAAGTCGCCGGGTTTCAGGCCGCAGACCTGCGCCACCATCATGGTGAGCAGGGCATAGGAAGCGATGTTGAACGGTACGCCCAGGAAAATGTCGGCGCTGCGCTGGTAAAGCTGGCAGGATAATTTTCCGTCAGCGACGTAGAACTGGAAAAAGGCGTGGCAGGGCGGCAGCTTCATCTTGTCCACGTCAGCCACGTTCCAGGCTGACACGATCAGGCGGCGCGAGTCCGGGTTGCGCTTGATCTGTTCGATCACTTGGCTGATCTGATCGATATGCCCGCCGTCCGGGGTGGGCCAGGACCGCCACTGGTAGCCGTAAACCGGGCCGAGATTGCCGTTGGTATCGGCCCATTCGTCCCAGATCGTGACGCCGTTTTCCTTGAGATAGCGAATGTTGGTGTCGCCCTTGAGGAACCAGAGCAGTTCGTGGAGGATAGACTTCAAATGACATTTCTTGGTGGTGACCAGCGGGAACCCGGCAGCGAGGTCGTAGCGCATCTGGTAGCCGAATACGCTGAGGGTGCCGGTGCCGGTGCGGTCGTCCTTGCGGTGGCCGTGGTCGAGAACGTGTTGCATCAGGTCTAGGTAAGGGCGCATGGCGGTCTATTCGTGGTTGTCGGGTTGAGTAGGGGAGGTCGGTTGAAGCGGCGGCAAGTTCTGCCAGGTGTTGCCGGCCAGTCCCTGAAGGGGGCGAAAGTTGATCTTGTAAGCCATTTTATCACTGGCGGCGATCCAATAGCCGAGGTACAGCCAGGGTAGCCCCAGGCTGCGGCACAGGGCGGCTTGCCAGAGGATGTTGAAAGTGCCGTAGCTGGCTTGCGGCAAATCCGGTTCGTAGAATGTATAGACCGAAGACAAGCCGTCGCTGAGAACGTCGATCACGCTGACCATGCGCAAGGCATCGCCCTCGCGGAATTCGATGAGTTGGGTGGCGATGTTGCTGGAGAGCAGAAAACGCTGGTACTGCTCCCTATCGTCCTGGTCCATTCCGCCGCCGCTGTGGCGGGATGCTTGATAGCGGCGGTAAAGGTCGTAGTGTTCGTCGCGATAGGTCAAATCCTGCGGGATGGCAACCAGTCCGGCATTTTTCTTCCAGGCCCGTTGCTGGGTGCGGTTGGGTTGAAAGGCCGTGCAATCCAGGCGTACCGGCACGCATTCTTCACAACCCAGGCACTGGGGCCGGTAGGTATACACGCCGCTACGCCGGAATCCCTGGCGAACCAGTTGCCCGTAGACGTCGCTATCGACCAGTTCGTTGGGGGCGGCCATCAGGGAGCGCGCGGTCGGGCCGTTCAGGTAGCTGCACGGATACGGCGCGGTCAAATAGAATTGCAGCGTATGCTGCGTCGGCTCATTCAACAAGGTCATGTTCGAAACGCCATTTTCCGGGAAATCCCGGCAGGTTGACCAATTCCGCGAGGCGCGCGGCAAACTCACCGCGCGGGATTTCGCGAGCACCCAAGGACGCAAGGTGCGCGGTTTTCATCTGGCAGTCTATCACGCCGAAATTCCAGCGCTGCAACTGTCTTACCAAGTGGGTGAAGGCGATTTTCGAGGCGTCGCTCCGGGTGCTGAACATCGACTCCCCGTAAAACATCCGTCCCAGCGCCACCCCGTACAAACCGCCGGTCAGTTCGCCCTCCATCCAGGTTTCCACCGAATGGGCCAGCCCCAGTTCGTGGAGCCGGCAATAACCAGCGACGATTTCCTCGCTGATCCAGGTGCCGTCCTGGCCGTCGCGCGGCGCGGCGCAGGCTTGCATGACTGCGCGGAATGCCGTGTCGGTGCGGACTTGGTAATCGCCCTTGCGCAGGGTCTTGCGTAGCGAGCGGGAAATCTTCAGTTCATCCGGGAACAGCACCATGCGCGGATCGGGACTCCACCACAGCACTGGGTCGCCCTGGCTGAACCACGGAAAAATTCCGCGGCTGTAGGCATCGAGCAGGCGCTCCGGCGACAAGTCGCCGCCCGCCGCCAGCAGGCCGTTTGGCTCGCACAAGGCGGCCTGCAAGGGGGGGAATGGTGAGTATTTGTCGAGCAGCGGTATCACGCTTTAACGTGAAACTTGCGTAGCGAGACTGCGACCCTCTCTCCCATGGGGGAGAGAATCAGGAGAGAGGGCGACGGTTATGGTGATCCCAGCTATGCCATTACTCGCCATGACCGTTGAGGCTGTCCTTGACCTTCTGCAGGCGTGCCATGACTTCCTTGGCAAGCTCTTCCACGCCTGGCTTCTTCACCAATTGGCTGAACATCACTACCGGATCGATGAAGGCCACGGTGATCTTGCCGTCGGCTTCTTCGCGCACCACCACGTTGCACGGCAGCAGCAGGCCGATATCCGGATCGGCTTGCAGAGCCTGGTGGGCGAGCGGCGGGTTGCAAGCGCCGAGAATGCGGTAGGGGCGGCCATCCACGTTGAGCTTGGCTTTCAGGGTGGCTTGCACGTCGATGTCGGTGAGGACGCCGAAGCCTTCCTTTTTCAGGGCTTCGACGGTTTTATCGATGGCGGCGGCGAAAGGCAGGTTTACTTGAGTGCTGAATCCGTACATGGCTGGCTCCTCTTGGTGGGTCGAAAAATCAAGCGTTGGCGTCCAGTTCGTGACGCGCTTCAGGTCTTACGTCATCGTAAGGGGTATGGTGATGCTCGAACAGGGAAAGCTGTTCCTCCGGCGGTGCCGCGATCTCGTCGACTTTGGGGGGCTCCGGCAGCAGAAAACTGCGGATGTCGGTGCCATGGATGTCCCCGTGGGGGAGATGCACGAAAAGCCGCTCGGCGGCTTCCTGGGTGAGCATTTGTTCTTCACCGGCTTCCGTGTAGAACACCGCGCAACCGTATTTGCCGCCGTGCGACTCCAGAACCTGGAGACGATCATGGAGGGTCAGCAAGGCGTTGTGCAGCCCCATCTTGGTGGCGGGATGGACGGAGTAGTCGATCCAGTGCGGTTCACCGTCGGCCTTGTGGTGATCCGGCAACAAGGATGACCAGTAGCGGACGGTGAATTGCATGAGAAACCTGGAATTATTATTTGTCTTGCTGCATCTGGCGCTGATGCTCAAGCATATTTTCCATCATCGTCTGCATCATGTCCATGCGCTGCTGCATTTGCGGGACGCCGGCTGCGGGCGGCGTGGCGGTCCCCTGCATCCCCGCGCGCCGGCAACTGGCGCTTTTCCGGCAAGCGTTGCCGGTCTTGGACTTGGCGCAGTTTTGCGGGCAGGGCATCCCTTCCATGGCGTTCCCGGCAGCCGGGGCGGTGTGCATCGCCTGCATGGCTTCCTGCATGGACTGGAAGTGTTCCTGCATCAGCGTCTTGCGTTCGGCGGGGTCGCTGGTCTGGCGGATTTTCGCCATCTGTTCCTGCATTTTCGCCATTGTCTCGGCGGGCAGGGCTTTCCCCGGCATCATGCCGCCCATCGGACCCATCGGGTGCTGGCAATGTTCAGCGGCATCGGCGGCCGCCTTGTCGCCCGGCGCGTCCGCGGCAATGGCGAGGGAAGTACCAGCAAACAGCAGGGCGGCGGCGAGATTCAGTAGCTTGTTCATTCAAAAACTCCATCAGTTGAAAATGTTGTGACGCCAATTGGATAGGCGTTATGCGCATTCGTTCACTCGTGCCCCTTGAACAGGACTCTTTCCTTGACCAGCGCATACAGCGCCGGAATCACCACCAGGGTGAGGAGGGTGGAGGATAGCATGCCGCCCACCATCGGCGCGGCAATCCGCCGCATCACCTCGGAGCCGGCGCCGCTCGACCACATGATAGGCAACAGCCCGGCCATGATCGCCACCACCGTCATCATCTTGGGGCGCACCCGCTCCACCGCGCCTTCCATCACCGCGGCGTAGAGATCGGCGCGCAGCAGTTTCTCGCCGGCCGCCAGCCGTTCGGCCTTGACGCGTTGCAGGGCGTGGTCGAGGTAGATCAGCATCACCACCCCGGTTTCCGCCGCCACCCCGGCCAGGGCGATGAAGCCCACCGCCACCGCCACCGACAGGTTGTAGCCCAGCCCCCACATCAGCCACACTCCGCCGACCAGGGCGAAGGGCACCGAGAGCATGACGATCAGGGTTTCGGTGAGGCGGCGGAAATTCAGGTAGAGCAGCACGAAAATCAGGCCCAGCGTGACCGGGATGACGATCTTGAGCTTTTCCTTGGCGCGTTCCATGTACTCGAACTGACCGCTCCAGGTAGCGTAATAGCCGGGGGGAAACTTGACGTGATCGCGCACCGCGGCTTGCGCGTCGTGGACGTAGCCGCCGATGTCGCGGTCGCGGATGTCGACGTAGATATACGCCGAGAGCAGGGCGTTCTCGGTGCGGATGGCGGGGGCGCCCTTGACGACGCGCACCGTCGCCAATTGGCCGAGCGGAATCATCCCCGGCGGCCCGCCCATCGCCCCGGCCACCGGCACCAGGACTTCCCGGGCGATGGTCTGCGGGTCGCCGCGCAACGCGCGCGGGTAGCGCACCGCCACGCCGAAGCGCTCGCGGCCTTCCACGGTGGTGGTGATGTTTTCGCCGCCCAGCGCGGTGGCGATCACCTCCTGCAATTCGCCCACCGCCAGGCCGTAGCGCGCCAGTTGGGTGCGATCCGGCTCGATGTCGAGATACAGCCCGCCGGTGAGGCGCTCGGCGTAGGCGCTGGAGGTGCCGGGCACGCTACGCACGGCGGCCTCGATTTCCTTAGCGAGCTTTTCCATTTCACCGAGATCCTTGCCGAACACCTTGATGCCGATGGGGGTGCGGATGCCGGTGGAGAGCATGTCGATGCGCGCCTTGATGGGCATGGTCCAGGAATTGGCGATGCCGGGGATTTGCAGAGCCTGGTCGAGTTCGGCGATCAGCTTGTCGATGGTCATCCCGGCGCGCCATTCGTTGTCGGGCTTGAGATTGATGACGGTCTCGAACATCTCCAGGGGCGCCGGGTCGGTGGCGGTTTGGGCGCGTCCCGCCTTGCCGTAGACCGAGGCCACTTCGGGGAAACTCTTGATGATCTTGTCCTGGGTTTGCAGGAGTTCCGCCGCCTTGGTCACCGACATCGCCGGCAGGCCGGTGGGCATGTAGAACAGCGTGCCTTCGTTGAGGGTGGGCATGAATTCGCTGCCCAGGCGGGACGCCGGGTAGATGCTGGCCCCCAACGCGGCCAGGGCGACGACGATGGTCAGTCCCTTCCAGCGCATCACCGCGGCGATGAGCGGGCGGTAGAGCCAGATCAGCAGGCGGTTCAGCGGGTTGTTTGCTTCGCTGACGATGTGCCCGCGCACGAACAGCAGCATCAGCACCGGCACCAGGGTCACCGAGAGCAGGGCCGCGCCGGCCATGGCGAAGGTCTTGGTATAGGCGAGCGGCGAAAACAGCCGTCCTTCCTGGGCCTCCAGGGTGAATACCGGGAGGAATGAGACGGTGATGATGAGCAGGGAAAAGAACAGCGCCGGGCCGACTTCGCGGCATGCATCAATGATCGCGGTGGTGCGCGAATCGCCTGGCTTCAGGCGTTCCAGGTGCTTGTGGGCGTTCTCGATCATCACGATGGCGGCGTCCACCATCGCGCCGATGGCGATGGCGATGCCGCCCAGGCTCATGATGTTGGAGTTGATCCCCAGCAGCCGCATGGCGATGAAAGCGATCAGCACGCCCACCGGCAGCATGACGATGGCCACCAGGGCGCTCCGCACATGGAGCAGGAACACCACGCACACCAGGGCGACGATGGCGCTTTCCTCCAGCAGGGTGGTCTTGAGGTTGGCGATGGCGCGCAGGATCAGTTGGGAGCGGTCGTAGACGGTGACGATGCTCACCCCTTCCGGCAAGCCGCTGGCGATCTCGTCGATCTTGGCCTTGATGTTGCCGATCACTTCCAGGGCATTCTGGCCGTAGCGCGCCATGGCGATGCCCGACACCACCTCGCCTTCGCCATTGAGTTCGGTAAGGCCGCGCCGCTCGTCGGGGCCGAGTTCGACGCGCGCCACGTCGCGCAGCAGCACCGGCACGCCGCGCTCGCTTTTCACCACCAGTTGCTCGATGTCGCTGGTGCCGCGCAGATAGCCCCTGCCGCGCACCATGTACTCGGTTTCCGCCATTTCGATGACGCGCCCGCCCACGTCGCGGTTGGAATCGCGGATCACTTTCGCCACCTGGGTGATGGGAACCCCGTAGGCTTGCAGCTTGCGCGGGTCGACCACCACCTGGTACTGACGGACGAAGCCGCCGATGCTGGCGACTTCCGCCACGCCTTGCGCCTTGGCGATCTGGTAGCGCAGGTACCAGTCCTGGAGGGTGCGCAGTTCAGCCAGGGATTTGTTCTTGGCCTGCACCGCGTACTGGTAGACCCAGCCCACCCCGGTGGCGTCCGGCCCGAGTTGCGGGGTGATGCCCGGCGGCAGGCGCCCGGCCAGGGTGGTCAGGTATTCCAGAACGCGGGAACGCGCCCAGTAGATGTCGGTGCCATCCTCGAAAATCACGTAGACGAACGATGCGCCGAAGAACGAAAAACCCCGTACCACCTTGGATTTCGGCACCGACAGGAGGGCCGTGGTGAGCGGGTAGGTAACTTGGTCCTCGACCACCTGCGGGGCCTGCCCCGGATACTCGGTGTAGAGGATCACCTGGGCGTCGGAGAGATCCGGCAGGGCGTCGAGCGGCGTATGGAGCACCGCGTGGACGCCCGCACCGACGATGGCGAGAGTGGCGAGCAACACCAGGAAGACGTTGCGCGCCGACCATTCGATCAGTCGATTGAGCATGTCAGTGTCCTTGGTGAGCGTTGGCGGGGGCGGCCGGAGCTTCCTCGGGCTTGGCCGGGGCCGCGCCGAAGCCGCTGAAGGCGGCCTTGAGATTGCTTTCCGAGTCGATCAGGAAATTCGCGGTAACCACCACTTTTTCGCCGGCGGCCAAGCCTTCCAGGATTTCCACGTAGTCGTTGCCCTGGATGCCCAGCTTGACGTCGCGCGGCTCGAAGCGCCCTTCGGCGAGTTCCACTAGCACCGTCTGGCGCGTGCCGCCATGCAGCACCGCCGAAGTCGGGACGGTCAGCACCTTGCCCTTGCCGGGAGTGGCCAGTTCGACGTCGGCGTACATCGCCGGCTTGAGCAGCCCGCCGGGATTGGCGAGTTCCAGGCGGACCGGGACGGTGCGGGTCTGGGCGTTGAGGGTGGGGTAGACGTACACTACCTTGGCACTCAGTTCGCGGTCGGGATAGGCGTTGACGCGCACCTTGGCGGTCTGACCGGGCTTGATGAGCGCCATGTCCTGCTCGAAGACGTCGACCACCACCCACACCGAGGAAACGTCGACGATCTGGTAGAGCGCTTCGCCGGGGGTGAAGCGCATCCCCTGCACGGCCTTCTTTTCCAGGACGATGCCGGATGCCGGCGAGCGGTAGGTCAGGGTGCGTTTGGCCTCGCCGCTGCGGCTCAAGGCCTGCAACTGTTCGTCGGAGATGTCCCAGTTCTTCAGGCGGGCGAGGCTCGAATCGGCGAGCTGCTTCATCCCGGCCTGCGCTTCCGGGCTGGCGGCTGCCAGGGATTTCAGGCCTTGCGCGGCAATCGCGTATTCCTTTTGCGCCGACACCAGTTCCGGGCTGTACACCTCCATCAGCGGTTGGCCGCGCCGCACCGGCTCGCCGGTGGTGTTGACCAGCAGGCGCTCGATCCAGCCTTCGAACTTGGGGGCGACGCTGTAGATCAGCCGTTCGTTGGCTTCCACCCGGCCCACCGCGCGGATGGTGCGGGCCAGGTCGCGCATCTCGGCGGCCTCGGTGCGCACCCCGAGCTTCTGGATTTTCTCGCTGCTGATTTTCACCTGCCTGGCGGCTTCCGGGCCGCTTTCCTCCTCGCCTTCATAGACGGGCAGGTAATCCATGCCCATCTGGTCTTTCTTGGGCGTTTGCGACGTGTCGGGCAGGCCCATCGGGTTGCGGTAGAAGAGAATCTTGCGTTCCTTCTTGGCCGGTTCGGCGGCGGAGACGGCTTGGGCTGGCGGAGCGGCGACCGGGGCGTTGCGGTTGCCCAGCCAGTAGCCGGCGGCGAGTGCCGCGACAGCGACGATAACGGCGAGTACGAGTGCGGATGCCTTGTTCATAGGTCTTCTCCCAGGAGTCGTTCGATTTCGGCGAGGCGCACCCGCGCGTCGACCTGTGACTTGACGATGTCCAGCTTGGCTTTGCGGATCTGGCGCTGGGCTTCGAGCAGGGTAGCGAAATCCACCTTGCCGGTTTCATAGCCGGCCAGCGCCGCCTTGTAGGTCAGTTCGGCCTGCGGCAACAGTTCGTTGCGCGTCAGAGCCTCGGTGCGCTGCGCGGTTTCCAGGGCGGAGAGGTTTTCCGACAACGCCGACATGAGCTGATTGAGGGTGGATTCCTTGCGGGCTTCCGCCGCCGCCAGCAGCGCTTGCGCCTCGCGTTCCTGGGAGCGGCGGGATTCCTGCTGGAAGGGGATGTTCATCTCGATCATCAGTTCCCATTCGCTGATGCCGTTGCCGCGCTGGATCGGCGAGATGCCCAGGTTGAAATCGGGATAGCGGTTGCGCTGCACCAGTTCGCGGCTCTTGCTGGCCGCAGCGATGCGCGCGTCATCGCCGGCAAGCTGGGGATTGCGGGTCCGCAACTGGTTTTCCAGGGCGATCTGATCGAAGCCCACGGGCAACGGGGAAAGTTGCCGCGGATCGGCCAAGTCCGCCTGGGGCGGGCGTTTTACCAGGGCGTTGAGCTTGACCATGGCATGGTGACGGTCGTTTTCCTGCGCCACCAGTTCGCTGCGCAGGGCGGTCTGCTCGACTTGGGCGCGGATCACGTCCTGCTGCGGCACCAGTCCGCCCGAATAACGGGCCTGGGTGATTTTCTCCAGGCTCGCCGTCAGATCGAGAATCTCGCGGGTCAGCGCGGTGGCTTGGGTTTGCAAATAATAGGCTGCGTAGGTGGTCTTGATGCGGGTTGCCAATTCGGTCCAGGCGCCGTCGGCGCGCCCCTTGGCTTGGGCGGCGTCGGCCTCGGCGACTTCGCGCTTGAGGTCGCGTTTGCCCCAGAAGGGGACGGCCTGGATCAGCGTGTATTTGGTGCTGCCCACCCGGCCGGGAAACAGGCTGGGGTTGCTTTCACGCTGGTTGTTGAGATCGCGCAGTTCGGTGCGCAGTATTGGGTCGGGCAGCGCCCCGGCGGGCTGGATGCGCTCGTCGGCGGCCTGGGCTTCAAGGCGTGCGGCGGCAATCTCGGGGTTGTTGAGGCGTGCCGCGTCGAGCAGGCTTTGCAGGGTTGCGCCGGGCGTCGTCTGCGGCACGTCGGCAAAGGCCGGGAGCGTCGTCAAAGCCTGGGCGGCCAGGAAACTGGCGAGTAGCCATGGGGCAAAGGAATTGTTCATCGTCGATCCTTTCGATGATGGCGAGGGGCGGACAAGTTGAGCAAACGGGTAGGAACGGCCTTGGCCGCGATTCGCCAGTTGGGCACGAGCACAAATCGCGGCCGAGGCAGCTCCTAGCGTTTTCCGCTTATTTCGCCGCTTCGATGCGGGAAATCACGTAACCGGCCTGGGGATCCTTGGTCAGCCCGAAAGTCACGGTCTGGCCGGGTTTGACTCCGCTCAGCAGCTTCTTGTCGGCAACCTTGATGTCCATGGTCATGGCTGGCCACTTGATGGCCGGAATGGCTTCATGGCTGAGGTTCACCGATGCCCCGGCGGGGTCGATCTTGTTGACGGTGCCTTTGCCGACGGCGGCTTCGCCCGCATAAACGGCGGAAATCCCGGCGAAAAGGGTGGCGATAAGGATGGTTGCGACTTTTTTCATGATGCACTCCTGAATGCTGAATTTCTTCCGCAGACCGTTAGAGGTTGAAGGCTGCGGAGGTATCAATATAGGCGCGGACGAACTGCTCGTCCGGGCATAGCGGGTTTCAGGCGTGGTGGGGAAGAGGCGGGCGTTGCGGCTGTTCGGGGTAGAAGCGGGACAGGTGGGGCAGCGGCGCGGCATGGAGGATCGCCGCGGCAGTTACTTCCTGGAACAGGAACAGGGAGGAGGTCAGCGATACCCCGCACAGCGGGCAATGGCTGCATTCGCCACCCAGAGTGTGCGAGGGCTGGGCGTGTCCCGTCGACATGTCGGACATGTCATGGGGGCAGCAATCATGCGCGGCGGCGGACAGGGACAACTCGGAATCCGCCATCCCCTGGGGCGCATGCATCCGAGCCTGCATGGCAAACCCTTGCAGGGGAATGCAGGCAATCAGGAAAACCAGGATGAATTTGCGCAGAAAATCCGACATGTGCCGATTCTAATCCTCGCTTCGCGGGGAGCGCAAGCAGCGTTGCCGTCGATGCTCCGCCTAATTCGGTCGGATGACATTCGGCTATCGCATTCCGCCGCCCATCATGGCGGCTCGCGGGGCATAGGTCGTGCCGTCGGGGAACACCACCGAGCCATCGGACCTGGCCGTCACGCCGTAGCTGGAGGAGCCGGCTGCCCACAGACCCTGCATGGCGCGCATCGGCATGAACGTCGGGGTGTAGGTGGTGCTGACCCCGGACAGCGTCGTGGTGACCGTGCCGTCGGAGTTGAAGGTCACCGATCCCTTGGGGATCATGCCCACCGCTTCCATCTGGGCAATCATGTCGGCAGGCGTGAGTGGCCGAATGGTCGTGCCGGTTGGCAACGTCAGCCCTGCCGGCAGGACGAAGCCCGCCGGCGGCGTGAAATCGCTGGCCAGCCGGTAGCCCACCATCGGGGAGAACCCCGTGGAAAAATGCGGCATCTGGCCCGCCGTGGTCAGCATCGGCACAAACTGCAGTCCTCCCGGACAGGTGTAGGAAACCTTGTCCGCAGCCAACGTGCAATCGGCCAGCGTCGCGCCGGCGGGAACGCTGGCCGGATCGTACTGCGTCGCCAGGAGCGGCACGAAACGCGTGGTGCCGACCGTCACACTGCCGTCCGCCGCAATGCTCGCTCCCATCCCCACGGCGCTCTGCTTGAAATAGGCGGGTAAATCGGTTGCGGCGGCAAGGCCGGTGAAGGCCAGGGTGACTGCGAAGGCGGTGGTTTTGAATAGAGAGGCGCACATGATCGATACTCCTGTAGGGGAACTTCAATGATTGATGGATGTCGCGTGGGATTTTTTCCCGCGATGATTTGATTCTACACCGCCATTTTTGCTTGTCAATAATTCGTGGAAAAAATTCCCACGTTTTGGTATAGTGAACGGGTCTTCACCTATCCCTGTATGCCTGCCCCATGATCGGCAACCCGCCTTCCCAAGCCCTGACCGGCGCGCTGCGTAGCGCGCTGTATCCGCTGGTGCGGCTGATGCTGGCGAAAGGCATGACCTATCCGTTCCTCGCCGATTTGTTGAAGGAAGTGTTCGTCGAAGTAAGCGAGCGCGAATTCAAGCTGGACAACAAGCCGCAGACCGACAGCCGCATCAGCCTGTTGAGCGGGGTGCATCGCAAGGATGTGCGGCGCTTGCGCCAAGCGCCGGCAGCGCTGGCGGAGGCCATGCCGCGCTCGGTGTCGCTGGGGGCGCAACTGGCAGCGGCGTGGATCGGGCTGCCGCAGTACCTCGACGCGGAAGGCCGCCCCTGCCCGTTGCCGCGCTTTGCCAGGAAGGGCGGCGAGGTTTCTTTCGAGGGCCTGGTGGAAAGCGTCAGCAAGGATATCCGCCCGCGCGCCGTGCTCGACGAATGGCTGCGCCTGGGAGTGGTGCACCTCGACGACGAAGATAGGGTGGTGCTCAACACCGCTTCCTTCGTGCCGCAATGCGGATTCGACGAAAAAGCCTATTACCTCGGCCACAACCTGCGCGACCATGCCGCCGCCGCTGCCCATAACCTGCTGGGGGAAGGCCCGCCCCTGATCGAGCGCAGCGTTCATTACAACGCCTTGAGCCCGGCCTCGATAGCGGCGCTGCGCGCCCTGGCGGAGGAGGATGGCAAGAAGGTCATCCAGCGGCTGGTCGGCGAAGCGCTGAAGCTGGAGGAAAGCGATGCCGCCGACCCGGCTCCCAAGGAGAGAATGACTTTTGGCATCTATTTCTACAGCGAAGCGGTGCAGCCTGCCGAGCAGGCGAAAAGCCATGACAGCCCAGCGTAGCCCACGCGCCTTGGTCGGCGGCCTGATCGCCGCAGTATTGCTGGCGTTGAGCCTGTCTGCTCACGCTGCACCGGGGTGCACGGCCAGCGATGGCGGGACCGGTGGAACCGGCGTGGTCAACGATGGCGGCACGGGCGGAACCGGTGCCACGGACGAAGGCGGCACTGGCGGCACCGGCATCAGGGCAGAAGGCGGAACCGGCGGCACCGGCGGCACCGGCATCGTCGGTGCCATCACCGGGTTTGCGAGCATTTGCGTGAACGGCCTCGAAGTGTATTTCGACGCGGCGACCGCCGTGACCGTCAACGGCGAGGCTGGCGATATCGGCAGGCTGGCGGTGGGGCAACTCATCGCGCTGCGAGCGGACAACTCGCTCAAGGGCTTGGTGACGCGCAATGTCGCGGTATTGCATGTGCTGGAAGGCCCGGTGACCGAGGGGCTTGGCGAATCGGGCGCGGTTCGGGTGATGGGCCGGACGGTATATGCCGCCGCTGCCACACTCGGCGGATTAAGCCGCTTGGCGGATTTGCAGGCGGGCAATTGGGTGCAGGTGAGCGGCTACCGCAACGCCCAGGGCGAAGTGGTTGCCACCCGCATCGACCTTGTCGAGAAGCGGCCAGCGGCCAGCGCCATCGGGGTGCTGAACCGTGATCGGGAAAATGGCGTGGCGCTGGATGGCCTGCCGGTTTCCGGAATGGCCGAGATACCGTCCTCTGACGGCGAGGTGCTGGTGCGCGGCGCCTGGAACGGCAAGGCGCTGGTGGTGGAGCGGATGCAGCCCGACCCGTCGTTGCCGTTCGCCGGACAGGTCGAGCGGGTGGTCGTCGAAGGGCTGGTGCTGCGGGCTGGCGACGCCCATCTCAGAATCAGTGGCTTCGACGTGCGGATGGAGAAAAATACCGCGATTTCCGGCGGCAATCGCGACGAACTGGCAGAAGGGCGCAAAGTCCGCATCACCGGCAGGCTGGAAAGCGGTCGCCACCTGCGGGCGGAGCGCATCGAACTGGGCCGCGTGGGCAGCGGCGAACGCAGCACCCGCCAACAGTCGGGTCAAAAAACCGACGCCATTGGCGGTCGCGCCATGATGTCCGACGTCCCCGGCATGGCGGAGCGGATGTCGGGCGCCGAGCGTGCTGAGCGCATGGAAAGAATGGAGCGCATCGACAGGCCGGAACGCATGGAACACCCCGCCGGAATGGAGCACATGACGCGCCCGCACACCATGGACATGGTCCGGCCTGGAGGCAAATAAGGGTGAAAGCCTTCGCGAGCCACTGCCTGCTCTGGTCGGCAACCTTGCTGGGATGCGGCGCTGCCTGGGCGGAAGGCGATCTCCAGCTTTCGGTTGGCAGCGAATACACCACCGGCAAGTACGGCAGCACCGAAAATTCCGAGATTTGGTATGTCCCGGTGACCGGGAAATACGCGACCGGTTCCTGGCTGCTCAAACTGACCGTCCCCTATCTGCGCATCAGCGGCCCCGCCAATGTGGTCGGCATGAATGGCACCATGGTGCCTCCCGCCGGGATGAACAGCGCCATGATGCCGCTCTCGCCAGCCCAAGCCACGTCCCGGCGCACGGCGGAAGGAGTGGGAGACGTCATCGCCGCCGCCTCCTATGCGGGTTACGAAAACCGTGCAGCCGGCGTGTTGTTCGACGTGACCGGAAAAATCAAATTCGCCACGGCGGACTCGGACCAAGGCCTGGGAACCGGCGCGAACGACTACGCCATCCAGGGCGATATTTCCAAACAAAGCGGCAGGTGGGCGGCATTCGCAAGCGGTGGGTGGAAGAGCATGGGGAATCCGCCGGGCGTGACCTTCAAAAATCCCTGGTACGCCTCGCTGGGAGCCACCTACAAGGTCTCCAGCCCGACCACGCTGGGCATGGTTTACGATCA
This sequence comes from Sulfuricella sp., assembly GCA_018336195.1. Lineage (GTDB taxonomy): Bacteria > Pseudomonadota > Gammaproteobacteria > Burkholderiales > Sulfuricellaceae > JAGXQV01. The sequence continues at coordinate 14,422 of JAGXQV010000175.1, forward strand.
TCGCAGCGAGATCCTCGACGGCGGCGCCAAGGTCAGCGAGATCACCCTGTTTCTATCGCAAAAAATCAGTCCGACTGCAAAAATCCAGGGCTACGTCTTGCGCGGCTTTGCCGCGGCCAGCCCCGATTGGGGGGCGGGCGTCATGGTGTCTGCGGGATTTTGATGGGAGGGATTGAGGTTTTTTCAGCAGTCGGTCAGTTCCGATCCTGTAACCACCCAGGTCAATGAAAAAAGCCGCGCGAAAAGCCCCCCTCCCGGCCCCACTCTTTAGGGCACTTCTATAAATCCACCCATTTCCACTCGCATAGCAACACGGTGGTTTAAATTTGAACAAGGGTCTGTCAAGCGAGTGATTTT
>JAGXQV010000176.1 GCA_018336195.1 Sulfuricella sp.
GCGGCGCGCGCGGCGGTGGGCGTGGGCTTGATGAATCTGGCATACAACCTCAAGCGAACCGAGACGCTGATTCGCCTGAAGGTGTTCAAGTTCGACAGGGTAACTGCGCCCGCAATCCCGAGAACGGCATGAAAACGACCAGAAAAGTCCGGAAAACGGGGACGATTTTGACAAAAATCACTCGCTTGACAGACCCTTGTTCAAATTTAAACCACCGTGTTGCTATGCGAGTGGAAATGGGTGGATTTATAGAAGTGCCCTTAAGTTCAACGAGTTAGTGCACGTAGGATATCCGCGAGTTTCTTCACCGCGATTTCCATCTCGTGTGGGGCGTAGGCGGCGAACCCCATGAGGAAACCGGCCTTGTGCCGACTTGACGCATGCAGCGCCGTCAGCCCCAGCAGGTCGATGCCGGCCCGGCGCGCAGATTCCACAGCCTCTCGCTCGGGGATGTCGCGGATGAACACGCAGGGCATCTGCATGCCCCCGCCCGGCACCCGCGGCTCCACAAAGTCGGCCAGATACTTGCGCACCAGCTGCGCCAGCACGTCGCGTCGCTCGGCATAGACGGCGCGCATGGTGCGGACATGGGCGCCGAAGTGACCTCCTTCGATGAAGCGTGCCAGCGTGAGTTGCGGAATCGGCGCGCTGTGTCCATCCAGAAGGGTGCGTGCGACGGTCATGGGTGCCACCAGCGGCGCCGGCAGCACCATGTAGCCGATGCGCAGGCCGGGAAACAGCGATTTGGTGAAGGTGCCGATGTAGATCGTGCGTTCGTGCGGATCCAGCCCCTGCACGCAGGCTGTGGGCTTACCGGCATAGTGAAACTCGCTGTCGTAGTCGTCCTCAATGATCCAGCTCTGCTGTTGCCGCGCCCACTCGATAACGGCCAGACGTCGGTCCAGTGCCAGTGTTGCCCCAGTCGGAAATTGATGCGAAGGGGTTAGGGATACTGCTTTGGCTGATTGGGTGAATTTCAGAAGATGCTCCACGAGCATACCGTCGTCATCCAGCGGCACGGGCACGCATTCCAGGCCAGCGGCATCGAATGCCTTGCGCGCGCCGTGATACACGGGATCTTCGATGAATATCCGCTCGCCCGGATCAAGCAATACGTTGGCGCACAGCGTCATCGCCTGTTGCGAACTGGTCAGCACGAGCACGCGCTCGGGTGTGGCGCGCGCGCCGCGTTCGAGATTGACGTAATCCGCAATGGCCCGCCGCAATGGCTCCATCCCTTGCGGCGGGCTGTGCAGCAAGGCCTGCGTGCCGTACTCCTTCAACACCTGTCGTTCCAGGCGCTCCCAGGTTTGCAGCGGAAAGCTGCGTGTTTCCGGCACGCCGGGGGCAAAAGGGCGGGGGATCAGAAAATCACGCACGCCACCCCCCCGGTATATGGCGGCACCACGCTGACTCAGGCTCAGGGCCGCACGCGGCGATTCAGGATGCTGCGCCACGTCACGTCGTGGCAGACGCTGTGCACGCTCCGACACGAAGCTGCCGCTGCCTACCCGCCGCTCGATGAACCCTTCCGCATGCAACTGGCTGTACGCCGACTCCACTGTGTCGCGGGAAACGCCCAGCGAATTCGCCAACCCCCGAGAGGCAGGCAGCGGTTTACCGACGTCGAGTGCGCCGTCGAGGATCAGCTGCCGGATAGCGCGCTGGATGCGCGCATGCAGGGGTAAGGCGCCATGTGCCGGGTCACCGACCCAGGCTTTTACGGATTCGAGTTGGGCGTGCTTAAACAATTGGCCGGCATAAAGTCAATAAAGTGGATGGGCTAAGCATACCATTTTGAGTCTAAAGTTTCATGGGCCGATCAACAACCCAGGTTTCAGGAGCCCCATACACGCCATGTCATCCGCCACTTCACCTTCCTCTGTTCGCCTGAGCGATCTCACCCACCCTGTCGTCGCCGGCCTGCTCTCGGTCATCGTCAACTATGGCGGCACCTTCATCCTGGTCTTCCAGGCCGCCAAGGTTGCAGGCCTTAGCCCGGAATTGACGGCATCGTGGGTATGGTCGATTTCGATTGGCGTCGGGGTGACGGGGCTCATCTTGAGTTGGATGACGCGTGAGCCGATCATCACGGCTTGGTCCACGCCCGCCGCCGCATTTCTGGTTACGGCGTTGGCTACCACTCCCTATGCCGAAGCGGTGGGCGCCTACCTGATCTCGGCCGCCGCCTTCGTGGCACTCGGCCTGTCGGGCTGGTTCGAGCGCGTCATCCGGTTGATCCCGCCGGGCGTGGCCGCTGGACTGCTGGCTGGGATTCTCCTGCAATTCGGCATCAAGGCCTTCGGCGGCGTGAGCATCGACCCGCTGTTGGCGGGACTGCTGATCGTGACCTATGTGGTGCTCAAGCGGTTCAGCGCACGTTATGCAGTGGTAGGCATTTTGGTGCTGGGACTGGTTTTCCTGCTCATCCAGGAGCGGGTTGATCTGTCGGGACTGACGTTGAAGTTCGCCACGCCGGTCTTCACCATGCCGGCGTTCTCGCTCAATGCCTTGCTCAGCGTCGCGCTGCCGCTGTTTTTGATCACACTGACCGGCCAGTACATGCCCGGTATGCTGGTGCTGCGCAACGATGGATTCAGGACCAGCGCCAATCCCATCGTCACCGTGACCGCACTTGGCTCGCTGCTGATGGCGCCGTTCGGCTCGCATGCGTTCAACATCGCCGCCATCACGGCGGCAATCTGCACCGGCACGGAAGCCCACGAAGACCCCTCCAGGCGCTGGATCGCGGGCATTGCCGCAGGTGTCGGCTACATCCTGGTAGGCGTGTTCGGTGTGACGCTGGCCGCCGTGTTCATGGCGTTCCCGGCGACATTCATCACCACGCTGGCAGGTCTGGCGCTGCTGGGCACCATCGGCGGCAGCCTTGCCAATGCGCTGGCCGATGCGAAAACGCGCGAAGCCTCGTTGATCACCTTCCTGGCCGCCGCGGCCAACATCACGATGCTTGGAATAGGCGGAGCATTTTGGGGGCTGGTGGTTGGTCTGATCGCCTACGCCGTGCTTAACGGCCGCTTGCCGCAGCGGGCGCGCGCTCCGCAGCAAGCGATTCTGCCTGTCTCCGAACCTGCAACCAGCAACGGAGCAGCAAATTGAGTCAGTACACGTCCGAGACCCAGAATCTGCATGATCGGCATGGCCGTTATCCCCAAGCCGTCTCGGTCGAGGATTTCCGGCGCAACCTGACCATCGTGCGGGCACGCATATGCCAGCGCTTCATCCTGCTGAGAACCCTGCGCGACCGCCTTCGAGAAAGGGCGCCTGCAGACATCAGTCTGTTTGAACTCTCCACGGGTATGTCGGGTGACTTCGAGATCGCCATCGAAGAAGGCGGCACCGTGGTGCGTGTCGGCCAAGCCATTTTCGGAGCAGGCAACTTCTCTCAATAGCCACTACTGGCCCACGAATTCAACTACCGAGGAATCGTCATCATGAAGACTGCTATCGCCATCCATCACGTCTGCTTCGAGAACCTGGGCACGCTGGGGCCATTGCTCGAAGCACGAGGTTATACCGTGCGTTATGTGGACGCTACGGTTGATGAGCTGCGCGCGCTCGACGTCGCGTCCCCGGACCTGCTGGTCATCCTGGGCGGCCCCATCGGTGCCTTCGATGAGGCGCCGTATCCGTTCATTACCGATGAATTGGCACTGGTGCGCAAGCGGCTGGAGAGCAGGCGTGCATTGCTGGGCATCTGCTTGGGCGCGCAGATGATCGCGCGCGCCCTCGGGGCTCATGTCCGCAGCATGGGCGTCAAGGAGATTGGCTACGCCCCGTTGACCTTGACACCGGAGGGCGAAGCATCACCGCTGAGCGCGCTGGGCGGTGTGCCGGTGCTGCACTGGCATGGCGATCAATTCGACATTCCGGCCGGCGCATTGCGCTTGGCCGGGACAGACATTTGCCCCAACCAGGCGTTCGCGTTCGACCGCCACGTATTGGGGTTGCAATGCCATTTGGAAGCAGATGCGCGCCAGATTGAGCGCTGGCTGGTCGGTCATACCTGCGAGCTGGCGCAGGCAGGCATTGACCCTCGTGAAATCCGCACCCAGGCACGCACCCTGCAATCGCAGTTGCCAGCGGCTGCCCACGCGGTGTTTTCCAGTTGGCTTGATGCAGTTGAGCAAGATTAACAACGGGGGCGGCCATGACTGAAAGAAAAACCGTTAAAACAACCTGCCCCAGAGACTGCTACGACGCCTGCGGCATCGTGGTCATCGTGCGGGACGGAAAGGTCAGCAAGGTGCTCGGCGATCCCGATCACCCACGGGCACAGGGGGTGCTTTGTGCCAAATGCGCGCTCGCCTACAACGGCGTTTGGCTCGATGAGGCTCGTCGCCTGACGCAGCCGCTCAGACGCACCGGGCCGAAGGGCCAGGCGAGCTATGTGCCAGTGAGCTGGGAAGAGGCGCTGAGCGACATCGCATCGAGGCTGCAAGTCATCGTAGATTCCGCAGGTGCGCACACGGTGCTGCATACGCACTACACGGGAACCTGCTCACTCCTGGCCGGCAACTTTCCCACGAGGTTCTTCAACCGGCTGGGGGCCACGGAAGTCGATCCGGACACGGTGTGCAACAAGGCGGGCCACGACGCGCTTCGCATGATGTTCGGAAACTCGTTTTACGGATTCGACCCGCGAACGGGCGAAGACACGGAGTGCCTCCTCGTCTGGGGAGCGAATCCCTCGGTCAGCGCTCCGCATGTCCACAAGAACTGGCTTCCCGAGGTCAAGAAGTACGCGAAATTGATCGTCGTCGATCCGATTCGGCATGAATCGGCCGAGATGGCGGATCTTCACCTGCAGTTGCGCCCGGGCACCGACGCATTGCTTGCGTTTGCCATCGTGCACGTCATGCAGCGCGAGCTGTTGATCGACGACGCGTTTCTGGCGTGCCATGTCGAAGGATGGGACGAGATCAAGAACGAGGTGATTGACCTGGACCTGGACGATGCTTCGAGCAGAACTGGCGTCCCGCGCGGACAAATCGAACAAGCCGCGCGCTGGTACGGCGCGGGGAGGTCGCTGATCTGGGTCGGGCAAGGTGTGCAGCGCCAGGCGCGCGGTGGTAATGTGATGCGCAGCGTTGGCCTCTTGCCCACTGTCACGGGCAATCTCGGGCGCCTTGGGAGTGGCCTGCTGTACATGAACGCGCCGCCGGCCCGCGGTGTCGACACGGACTGGTTGAACGCAACCCAGCTCAGGCCTGCGAGCGACCTCCCGAGCACGGTCAGCCACATGGACCTCGCCGGCATCCTGGAAGACGCCACGCGCAGTCAGGCGCTCTTCACCTGGAACAACAATATCGCGGCATCCAGTCCCGAGCAGGGGCGATTGCGTGAGGCGCTGCGGCGCGAGGATCTCCTGCACGTTGCCCTGGACGTCTTCCCGACCGACACGACAGTCTATGCGGACTATGTCCTGCCTGCCGCATCGTTCTTGGAGTTCGACGACCTTCTCCTGTCCTACTTCGACTACACGATCTCGGCTCAGGTTATGGTGGCCCACCCCATGGGCAAGAGCGCTTCCAACCAGGAGATATTCCGTCGCCTGGCCACGGCGATGGGCTTCAAGGATGAACCGCTTCACGAGCAGGACGATGTGCTGCTGGCACATCTGCTGACCCAGATCGGCAGTCCGATCCCATTCAGCGAGCTAGCGGCCAAGGGGACCATCTCCTGGCGCGAAGCGAAGGTGAATTGCTTCGAGAACGGCATCTTTCCGACGCCCAGCGGGAAGGTGGAAATTGCCTCCAGGCAGTGGGAATCCGCCGGCATGCCGCGGGTGCCCCAACCGTGGGCCGATGACCCTCCCGAGAACGCCCTCCTTCGCGTCCTGTCGCCCGCGGACAAATGGTTGATGAACTCCAGCTACGCCAATGACACTCGCGTTGCCGCGCGGTTGGGTCCGCAGACAGTCTGGGTGCACCCGCAGGAAGCCGCTCGTCGAGCTCTCAACGCTGGGGAGCAAGTCCTGGTGCGCAATGAAACCGGGACCCTATCAGTGAGGCTTGCGTTAAGCGACGCGGTTCCTGAGGGCGTTGCGCTCATACCGAAGGGGAGATGGCCTTCGTTGGATGGAAGCCGCGCCAACGTGAATGCGCTCAACCCCGGACGAAAGAGCGATCTGGGAGAAAGCTGCGCGGTTCACAGCATCGAAGCCGAGGTCACACGCGCATGACAGTGAAAGATATCCAGACCACGGATGTCGTGATCGTCGGCGCCGGACCGGCGGGCCTGTTTGCAGTGTTCGAATGCGGGATGCTGGACCTGAAGTGCTATGTGGTGGATGCACTCACGTACGTGGGCGGTCAATGCATGGCTCTCTATCCGGAGAAGCCGATCTTCGACATCCCCGCGCTTCCGCGCGAAGCAAGGAAGCAAGGGTCAGAAGCAAGGGTCAGGTCTTGACATCAATCGCGCGAAGCAAGGGTCAGGTCTTGACATCAATCGCGAAGCAAGGGTCAGAAGCAAGCAGAAGCAAGGGTCAGGTCTTGACATCAATCAGAAGCAAGGGTCACAGAAGCAAGGGTCAGGTCTTGACATCAATCACACAGCCATTACACTTCCCACATGACCAGACCTCTACGCTTGGAATTCCCCGGCGCAATCTACCACGTCACGGCGCGCGGAAATGCGCGTGCGGCGATTTTCCTTGACGATGAGGATCGCTCGCTGTTTCTGGCGGTTCTGTCCGAATGCGTCAAGCGCTTTGGCTGGCTCGGCCACGCCTATAGCAAGCAGAAGCAAGGGTCAGGTCTTGACATCAATCAGAAGCAAGGGTCAGGTCTTGACATCAATCACACAGCCATTACACTTCCCACATGACCAGACCTCTACGCTTGGAATTCCCCGGCGCAATCTACCACGTCACGGCGCGCGGAAATGCGCGTGCGGCGATTTTCCTTGACGATGAGGATCGCTCGCTGTTTCTGGCGGTTCTGTCCGAATGCGTCAAGCGCTTTGGCTGGCTCGGCCACGCCTATAGCAAG
>JAGXQV010000177.1 GCA_018336195.1 Sulfuricella sp.
CCGGCTCGTCCGATCTGAAGGGGACCGGCAACGGACTGGACAACCTCATCGTCGGCAACGCCGGCAACAACGTACTGGACGGCGGGGCAGGAAACGACCGGATAAACGGCGGCAGCGGAGACGACATCCTGGCCGGGGACGCCGGCATCGATATCCTCGACGGTGGTACCGGCGACGACACCTTGCGTGGTGGCGGAAACAACAGTGCGCTGCTGGGTGGCAACGGTAACGATACCCTCGTCGCGGCTGCCGGTAACAACTTCTTCGTCGGCGGAAAACAGGACGACGTCATTACCACCGGGGCAGGGCACAACGTCGTGGCTTTCAATCATGAGGATCGCAACGACATCGTTCTGCCCAGCCGGGGAGCGAGCAACACGCTTTCCCTGGGGGGAGGAATCGGGTACGAAGACTTGAAGTTCGCGAAACACGGCAACGACCTCGTTCTCGATGTCGGCCAGAACAACACCGTCACCTTCTCGGGATGGTATGCAAGTGCGGACAACCGCAATTTTGTAACCCTGCAGATGATCGACGGCGCCCATGGCAACGGCAAAGGAAATTTCTTGGGGGGAAAAGGCGCAGGTGAGAATTCCGGCAGCGGTAACACGTCCCCCGGCAATAGCGACAAAGGGGCTTCCGGCAGCAGCGATTCGCATCCCGGCAACAGCGACAAAGGTGCCTCCGGCAGCAGTGACGCCCATCCCGGTAACAGCGACAAAGGCGCCTCCGGTAGCAGCGATGCTCACCCCGGAAACAGCGATAAAGGCGCATCGGGAAGTGGCGACACTCATCCCGGCAACAGCGACAAGAACGCCTCCGGAAGCAGCGATGCTTCTCCCGGCAACAGCGGCAGCAGCCACTCGAATACCCCCGGCAATAGCGACAAGGGCAATAAAACCGGTCATTCCGCGCTGGAGCTGTATACCCAGAAGGTCGAAACTTTCGACTTCACCGCCCTGGTGACCAAGTTCGACCAGGCGCGCAGCGGTTCCGGTTCGGACGGGGGCGGATGGAGCCTGATGAACGCGCTGCTCGATGCGCACCTGGCCGGCAGTGGTTCGGAAGCGCTCGGCGGCGACCTGGCTTATGCCTATGGGGGGCATGACGATCTTTCCGGCATTTCGCTGGCGGCGGCCCAGGAGGTGCTCAAGAATGCGAAATTCGGCAACGGCGCTCAAGCGTTGAGCCTCGTCAAGTGAGGCCGGCATCATGAAGCTGTCGAAACTTGCCCTGGTGCTTGAGCCGGATACGGCCGATTTTGCGCCGGGGCTGCTGGCGATCCAGGAAAGTCCGCCGGGGCGCATGCCCATGGTGATGGCCTATTCGCTGGGGACATTGTTCGTCATTCTGGTCTTGTGGGCGATCTTCGGTAAGCTGGACATTGTGGCCAGCGCCGAAGGCCGCTTGGTGCCCCAGACCTACATCAAGATCGTGCAGCCGGCGGATGCCGGCATCGTCCGGGACATTCTCGTTACGGAAGGCGCGGCGGTTTCCGCCGGCCAAGTGTTGATGCGCATGGACACCAAGCTCGCCGACGCTGACGCCAAGACGATCCGCAATGAAATGCAATTGAAATCGCTGCAATTGCGCAGGATAACCGCTGAACTGAACGGTTCCCGGATGGCGATGAGGAAAGACGATCCACCCCTGCTTTATGCGCAGATCGACGGCCAGTATCAAGCGCATCGCCAAGCATACCAGGATGCCCTCGATCAGGAATCGGCAACGCTCGAACGCGCCCGGCATGACCTGGAATCGTCCCGGGAAATACTCAGCAAATTGCAGCAGACCGTTCCCTCCTACCAGAAAACCGCCGACGCCTACGAGAAACTTGCCGCGGGTGGCTTTTTCAGCCCTCTGGCTTCTCAGGAAAAGGTTAGGGACAAAATCGAGAAGGAGCAGGATCTCCTTGCTCAGGCGTCTACCGTCGCTGGCCTGCAAGCGGCGATCGACGCCTCGGGTAAGAAACTCGCTCAGATCACCTCGAATTACCGCAGCCAACTGCAGAACGAGCGGGTCGAGATCGAATCGCAGTATCAGAAGCTTCAGCAGGAGTGGGCCAAGATCGAACACAAGAGCGAACTGCTCGAACTGAAAGCGTCGCAAGCGGGTATCGTCAAGGACTTGGCGATACACACGCAGGGGTCGGTGGTTTCGCCGGGGAGCGTGGTGATGATCCTGGTGCCGCATGACGAACCGTTGCAGGCCGAGATTTTGGTGAAGAACGAGGATGTCGGTTTTGTTTTTCCGGGGCAAAAGGTCAAGCTCAAACTGTCGGCCTATCCTTTCCAGAAATATGGGATGCTCGACGGCACGGTTCTCCACGTCGGCGCCGATGCCCTGGAGGAATCCGCCCAGAACAAGGTTGCCAATACGCCGCAACCCTCTTCCTACAAGGCGCTGGTACAACTCGATTCGCAACAGTTCCAGTTGGACGACGAACGACTAAAACTCGCAGCGGGGATGCAGGTAGTTGCCGAGATTCACCAAGGCAAGCGGACGGTTCTGGAATACCTGCTTTCCCCGGTGCAGAAGGCATTTACCGAAGCGGCGCGCGAGCGGTGAATGACCTCCTCCGCATGAGCGCTGATCTTCAGCCGAAGCGGGATATTTCGAATAAAGAGGCTGTTTCCTGTAGGAGCGTGGCTTGCCCGCGACAATGGGTGCCACGAAGAAGCACCGTAATTGCGGGCAAGCCACCGCTCCCACGAAGAACAAAAGCATTAGCTGAAAATCAGCGCTAATCAGGTAAGAATATGAATTACAAGAATCTGCTTCAGGGGGAAACGCTGGTCTGGGCATTAGGCAGCTTGTGCGCGCTGCAAAGGATGCCGTTCGATCCCCAGTTGTTACGGCAACAATTCCCGCCGCCATTCACTTTGGAAACCCTGTTCCATGCCGCGCAAGCTCTGGGTTTCAAGATCAAGGCCAAGCGCCGGGAGGTGGGTGCCCTGGCGCAGTTACCCGCGCCTTTCCTGGTGCTCATCAACTTGCCGAGCGATGACGCCTCGGCCACTGTAAATGAAGTTTCCCGTACTCTGGCCCTGGTCGCCGAGGTCCGGGACGACGGCATCGTGCTCTTCGAAGCTGGCACCAATACTCCGCAGTGCCTCACTCAGGACGAGTTCTCCAGCCGCTACGCCGGCACCGTGCTACTGGCCAAACCCAAAAACAAAGCCGTGCGAGACCCCGACAGCGGCGTATCCGGAAAACCCGCGTTCGGCTTTCGCTGGTTCCTGACCGCGCTTGCCAAGCACAAACGCATCTGGCGCGACATCCTGCTGGCCTCGTTGGTTATCCAATTGATCGCCCTGGCTACGCCGTTGTTTACCCAGATCATCATCGACAAGGTGGTCGTGCACCGCACCGAAAGCACGCTGATGGTCATTGGCTTCGGCCTTGCGGTATTTATGCTCTTCACCGCGGGACTGACCTGGGTTCGCCAATACCTCGTTCTCCACACCGGAAACCGGGTCGACGCGGTACTCGGCGCTTCGGTCTTCAGCCACCTTTTCGCGCTGCCTCCCCGCTATTTCGAACACCGGCCGACCGGCGTCATCGCGGCACGTCTGCATGGTGTCGAAAGCATCCGCGAGTTCGTGGCCAGCGCGGCGGTGACGCTTCTTCTCGACATCCCTTTCCTGCTGATCTTCGTGGCGGTGATGTTCTACTACAGCGTCAGCCTAACGTTGATCTCCCTGGCGATCCTCGGCCTGATCGCCGGAATGAGTGCGGCGCTTTCCCCGCTCTTTCGCTCCCGTCTCGACCGGCAATTCCTGCTCAGTGCTCGCAATCAGGCCTTCGTCACCGAGCATGTCGCCGGGATCGAAACGGTCAAGAGCCTGCAAATGGAACCCCAGATCGGTGCGACCTACAACGATTATCTCGCCACCTACCTCCAGGCCGGTTTCCGTACCAAGCAGATTGCCAATACCTACAACGTCGCCGCCAACACCCTCGAACAAGCCATGACGCTCCTCATCCTCGTGGTGGGGGCTTACAAGGTGATGACCAGTACCGACTTCACTATCGGCATGTTGGTCGCATTCCAGATGTTCGCGGCCAAACTCTCGCAACCCATGTTGCGGCTGGTTGGCTTGTGGCAACAGTTCCAGCAAGCGAGCCTGTCGGTCAAACGCCTTGGCGATATCCTCAATGCGCCGATTGAACCGTATGCGGTGGTTCCCACCCGAACCGGCGATGCTAATGGCCGGATCGAATTCGTGGGCCTCAGTTTTCGCTATAACGACAAGCTGCCCTACCTCTACCAGGGCTTCAATCTGGTCGTCGTCCCCGGAAAAACCATCGCCATCATGGGGCCGTCCGGATCGGGGAAAAGCACCCTGGCCAAGCTCCTGCAAGGCTTCTACTTGCCTAGCGAAGGGCAAATTTTCATCGGCGAAACCGATCTCAGGCATCTTTCCACTAACGAGTTGCGTAGTTATTTCGGTATCGTGCCGCAGGAGACCATCCTTTTTTCCGGCACCCTGTATGACAATCTGCTCAAGGCTAATCCTCGGGCCGCGTTCGAACAGATCGTTCAGGCTTGCAAGATGGCAGAGATCCACGATTTCATCGAAAAACTGCCACAAGGTTATCAAACTGAAATCGGCGAGCGGGGAATGGGACTTTCCGGTGGGCAAAAACAACGCATTTCGATCGCCAGAGCGCTCCTCAAAAATCCCAAGATACTGATTTTCGATGAAGCTACCAGCGGCCTCGACGCTCACACCGCCGAGCATTTCGCCAAGACCATCAATACCTTCAAGGGCCAGGTGACGATAATTTTTATTACCCACCAATTGCCCAAGGGTCTGCATGTGGATGAAACAGTACGGATCGGCCTTGCCGACTTTAGCACAGACCCCAGCGAACCTTCGTCGCCACCCGACATTTCGCGGGAATGTCGTCAAAGTTGCTGAATTTTGCGCACCAACCACGCGGGTTTCCCCGGCGCGATTTCAAATTACGCCGGAAAAACCCCGGTCGAAAGATAGCGGTCACCACGGTCGCAGACGATGGAGACGATCACCGCGTTCTCCACTTCGTCGGATAGGTGCAGCGCTGCTGCCAGCGCGCCGCCCGAGGAAATTCCGGCGAAAATGCCCTCTTCGCGGGCGAGACGGCGGGTGATCTCTTCGGCTTCGCTTTGGGTGACTTCCATGATGCGGTCGACCCGGCTGAAATCGCAGATCTTCGGCAGGTATTCCTTGGGCCATTTGCGGATGCCGGGGATTTGCGAGCCGTCCGTCGGCTGGGCGCCGATGATCTGCACCGCCGGATTCTGTTCCTTGAGGTAGCGCGAGCAGCCCATGATGGTGCCGGTGGTGCCCATGCTGCTAACGAAATGGGTGACGCTGCCCGCGCTGTCGCGCCAGATTTCAGGGCCGGTGGTTTCGTAATGGGCCTGCGGGTTGTCGGGGTTGGAGAACTGGTCGAGGATCACTCCCTTGCCTTCGCTGTGCAGGCGGTTGGCGGTGTCGATGGCGGCTTCCATGCTGCCGGCCTGGGGGGTGAGCACGATTTCCGCGCCGAAAGCGCGCATTACCTGGCGGCGCTCGATGCTCATGTGCTCGGGCATGACCAGCACCATCTTGTAGCCGCGCATTGCCGCCGCCATCGCCAGGGCGATGCCGGTGTTGCCGCTGGTGGCCTCGATCAGGGTATCGCCGGGCTTGATCTCGCCGCGCGCCTCGGCGTGCTGGATCATCGCCAGCGCCGGCCTGTCCTTCACCGACCCGGCGGGATTGTTGCCTTCCAGCTTGACCAAGATAGTGTTGCCGGTGGTGCCGGGCAGGCGCTTGAGCTTGACCAGCGGGGTGTTGCCGACGAAGTCTTCGATGGTTTTGAACATGGGAATTCCTTGCTGGGGAGGGATGGCGGTATTTTAGAGGAAAAACCTGGAGAAGGCGGCTTGCCGTTGTTAAACGGGTACGGTAGCGAATCGGTTGGTTCTGCATAAATTAAACCATTCAACCTCAAAACCTCAGTTGCAAACCGCAGAGGCGCAAAGATTGCGCAAAGGAAAACAGACGGTTGCAACGATGGCTGGAAGGATTGCCTTCTCGCCCTGTGGGAGGCTCAGCTTGATACGCCATCTTATTGATTTCTTTGCGCCTTCGCGCCTTTGTAGTTCATGAATTATTTTTTTGGGGGGGGGGCAACTGGTTGCGGTTGTTCTGCGGGGCTGGTGTCTGAATTCACGGCGCCGTGGCCCCGCGTGTGCGGGCGAAAAAGCCGTGCTGCGGATAATCCGGAGTTTATGCCGGAAATTAGGTGATTTCCCCGATTGAATTTAAGGGAAATCCCGGCTTTAATTCCGTACTCGACTTCCCCTATCCGGCAAGGGGTTATGCTGCGGGGGAGTGGGGCCAGGCACTTTTTGTCAATAATTATAAATCGTATCAAGTGTTTGACTTAAAATGGGTATGCAGGCGGGATGTTTTGGGTGGCGGCATTGGTATCGTGTTGTTTCACCAATGCTTTTGGCTTAGACTTGACTCGTTTGGCATATTTTATGCGGGTTGGAGGGGGTGAGCTTGAACGGATTCGGGAACGTGCTTCACAAACTCAGCAATCTGAGTATCTTTAAACGGCTCCTGGTGAGTTTCCTGCTGCTTTTTCTGCTCATGGTCTGTTTCGTGGTTTTTGCGGTCAAGCAGATAACCGAACTGGCGGACATGACGGATAATCTTTACAACCATCCGTTTCGTACCACCAACAACCTGCTCGAAGCGAAGGCGGCGGTTTACAACAACGTGCTGATTCTCCGGGAGATTATCCAGGAGCACGACAACATAAGGCTGGCCCGGGCTAATTCGGGGACGTCCAGCGGCCGCGAGGGTTCCAACAGCCGGATCGATTTCCTCCATCAGGAGGCGCAGGCACTGGATAGCCGTTTCCAAAATTATGTCGATCTCGCCAAGCAATCCTTCAGCGGCGACCCCAAGCTGATCCAGCAACTGGACGAGCAAAATCGCCGCTGGAATGCCTATCGCGAAGAAACCTACCGTCTCGCCCGCGAACATCAAATCGAACAAGCCTGGAAGCGTACTTACGACAAGAACAAGAATCCGGTGTTCGTACTGCTCAATCAGTTGAACAACGCCACCGAATCCTCGCGCAACGACGCCGACAATTACTTCAACGCCTCCCGTTCCGCCTATCAGCAAATCCTCATGGAAACCGCGGCGGCCGCCAGTGTGATCGTCGCGCTCTTCATCATTCTCGCCTTGAGTCTGGCGCGCACGATCACCCGTCCGCTGCTGCGTTTTCGCGAGAGCATCCTGGGGGTCGCCGAAGGGCAGTTCGACCAGCAGGTGCCGTTCCTCAGCTTGACCAACGAGCTGGGGGAAATCAGCCGCTCCCTCGAAACGTTGCGCCATGTCGCCTTGATGCAGGACGATTATGCAAAAACCAAGTCCAGCGTGAGCGAAATCGCCGGCGCCCTGCAAACCAGCACCTCGTTCGCCGAATTCGGCAATGCCCTGACTTCTCGGCTGGCGCCCGTCATGGAGTTGGCCTATGGCGCGTTTTATATTAGCGACAGCGCGCACGCCAGCCTGCAGCGGGCCGGCGGCTATGCTTGCGCCGATTCCACCTGCGTCAGCCGGGTGGTGTGGGGGGAAGGCCTGGTCGGCCAGGCCTGCCTGGAGAAGAAGCTGATCTCCCTGCCGCTTGCCGCTACGGACGGGGTCTGCACGCCCTATGGACTGGGGCAGTTGAACATTCATACCATCCTGGTGGTGCCGGTGGTGCACCAGGACGAAGTGCTTGCCGTCCTCGAACTCGGGGCGATGCGGCCTTTCAGCGACGAGCGGAAATCCTTCCTGGAAATGCTCTTGCCGGTGATCGCCATCAACCTGGAAATTCTGACCGGCAATATCGAAACCCGCGAACTCCTGGAAAAGAGCCAGGAGCAGGCGCGGATGCTGGAGAAGCAAGCCGAGGAACTGGCCGCCAGCCAGATATCCCTGGCGCAAATCGAGGAGCGTAGCCGCTTGATCCTGGGCGCCGTCAACGAAGGGATTTGGGGGCTGGATCTGGAAGGAGACACGACCTTCGTCAACCAGACCGCTGCGGAAATGGTCGGCTATAGCGTGGCGGAGTTGAGCGGCCGGCAGATGCATCCCTTGGTCCATTACGCCAAGCCGGACGGTTCCGCCTATCCGCACGAGCAATGCCCGATTCTCCAGACCTTCCGGGACGGGGTGTCGCGCAACGTTTCCGACGAGGTGATGTGGCGCAAGGATGGTACGTCCTTCCCGATTGAATACGCGACCACGCCGCTTCACAAGAACGGCGAGATTGTCGGCGCGGTGGTGGTGTTCCGCGATATCACCGAGCGCAAACAAACCGAGAAGATCATGCTGGAAGCCAGGCAGGCAGCCGAGGAAGCCACCCGCATGAAGAGCGATTTCCTCGCCAACATGAGTCACGAGATTCGTACCCCGATGAACGCCATCATCGGCATGACCCACCTCGCCCTGCAAACCGAGTTGACCGCCAAGCAGCGCAACTACATGGGGAAAGTCGACGGTGCGGCCAAGGGACTGCTCGGCATCATCAACGGCATTCTGGATTTCTCCAAGATCGAGGCCGGCAAGATGGAATTCGAACACATCGATTTCGATCTTGAGGACGTCATGGAGCACCTTGCCGATCTTTCGGTCATCAAGGCGCAGGACAAAGGGCTGGAACTGCTGTTCGACATCGGTGCCGACGTCCCGACCGGGCTGATCGGCGACCCCATGCGCCTCGGGCAGGTGTTGATCAACCTGGTCAACAACGCCATCAAGTTCACCGAGACCGGCGAAATCGTGGTGGGCATCCATCGTGTCGCCGACGAGGCGGATGGCGTGCGGCTGCGTTTCGACGTTCACGACACGGGAGTCGGCTTGAGCGAGGAACAGCGGGCGCGTTTGTTCAGCGCCTTCTCGCAGGCGGATACCTCGACGACCCGCAAATACGGCGGTACCGGCCTGGGATTGACCATCAGCAAGCGCCTGGTCGAAATGATGGGGGGCGAAATCGGGGTGGAGAGCGACCCCGGCGTCGGCAGCACTTTCTTCTTTAGCGCCGAATTCGGGGTGCAACGCGATCAGAAGCGCCTCGACACCTCGGCGGTGGACAAGCGCGGCTTGCGTATCCTGGTGGTCGACGACAATGCCAGCGCCCGCGAGATATTCATCACCATGCTGACGGCGCTGAAATTCGAGGCCACCGTGGTGTCCAGCGGCGTCGAGGCGATTGGGGCGCTGGAGCAGGCGCAACTGGAAAACCAACCCTACGGCCTGGTGTTGATGGATTGGCACATGCCGGAAATGGATGGCGTCGAGGCGGTGCGACGCATCCGCGCCGACCAGCGCCTGGCGGAAACGCCGATGTGCGTGATGGTCACCGCCTACAGCCGGGACGAGTTGCTGCAGCAAACGCAGGATGTCCAGATCGACGGGCTGCTGGTCAAGCCGGTCAGCCCCTCCATGCTGTTCGACGGCGTCATGACGGCGTTCGGCAAGGAGGTGGTGCAGCATCCCCGCCAGCAACAGCGTCAAGCCGGTTACCAAGAGGCGGCCAAGGCGGTGCGCGGCGCGCATGTCCTGTTGGTCGAGGACAACGCAGTCAACCAGGAACTGGCGCTGGAAATCCTCAATAGCGCGGGTATCCGCGTCGATGTCGCGAGCAACGGCGCCGAGGCGCTGGAAAAAATCGGCCGGGGCGACTACGACGGCGTGCTGATGGATTGCCAGATGCCGGTAATGGATGGTTTCGAGGCGACCCGGAAAATTCGTGCCGATGCGCGTTTCGAGACGTTGCCGGTGATTGCCATGACCGCCAATGCCATGACGGGAGACCGCGAGAAATGCCTGGAGTGCGGGATGAACGACCACGTGGCCAAACCGATCGACGTCGCTCATCTCTTCGCCACCCTGGCGCGCTGGGTGAAACCGCGGAGTCTCGTGCCTGAAACGGCAGGGCACGGCGAGCCGCCGGCCAGCGTGGGCGTGCCGCGCCTGGCGGGGGTCGATACCGACGCGGCGCTGGCCCGTATCGGCGGCAATGTGGCGCTTTACCGCACGCTGCTGACGCGTTTCCGCGAAGGGCAGGGGGCGACCGTCGAACTGGTTCGCGAGGCGCTTCGCGCCGGCGACCGGGAAACCGCGTTGCGCCTGGTGCATACCCTGAAAGGGCTGGCCGGTAATGTGGGAGCGGCGTTTCTGGGCAAGGCGTCGGCGGAGCTAGAGTCGGCCATCCAGCATGAGCAGGGTAAATTGATCGAATCGCTGCTGGGGACGGTAAGGGAGGCCTTGAGTTTCCTCAATGAAGAGATCGACCGCGTCATGCCGCTGGGGGCCGAAGAGGACATGAAACCGCTGGAGACGGATGGCGGCCTCGATCTGGAAGCACTGACGCCCTTGCTAAACGAACTTTCGCTGCTGCTGGCCGACGATGATTCCCTGGCCGCCAAGCGGATCGATCCGATCATGGCGTTGCTCAAGGGCAGCGCGGCGGAAAACGATTTCCGCCGACTCGGCAGGCTGGTCGCGCAATACGACACCGATGCGGCCCTGGTCTTGTTGCATGAAATAACCGGCAGACTGGGCGTCCAGTTGGCTTAAAACCTAAAAACCTCAGTTGACCGCTTACTATGATGGATACGATGTTGGGTTTAAGAAGCTTTGCGTGGGATTTTACGATCACCCGTTTGGTGAGGCCGCTACGGGCCGGATTGCACGGTTTCTCGGGCGGATTGCTGCGTTGTCGCACCCTTGTTCCGGCTCTGCCGGATTACAAGGGTGGTGATGCCCTTTACGGGTACAACTCCTTGGAATGGAATAGCCATTCCGCGTCGTTGCGCCTTGCACTCCGCCCGATAAACCGCACACTCCAACCCGTCCAACTGAGGTTTTTAGGTTGAATGCAGGAGCAACGATGAACGCGGTGCAACCCAAACAAACGATCCTGGTGGTGGACGACACGCCGGAAAATATCGATCTGCTTTGCGAGGTACTCGGTTCCGAGTATCGCACCCGGACCGCCATCAACGGCGAAAAGGCACTCAAGATCGCGTTCTCCAGCGCCAAGCCGGATCTTATCCTGCTGGATATCATGATGCCCGGTTTGAGCGGCTACGAAGTCTGCCGGACCCTCAAGGAAAATCCCGATACGCGCAGCATTCCGGTGATTTTCGTCACCGCCATGGGAGAAGCGCAGGACGAGGAAAAGGGTCTGGAATCGGGAGCAGTCGATTACATTACCAAGCCGATCAGCCCGCCAATCGTGCGCGCCCGGGTCAAAACCCATCTCGCCCTCTACGATCAGAAGCGCGAACTTGAGCACATGGTGCGCCTGCGTACCCGCGACCTGGAAATTACCCGGCGCCAGATCATTCATCGCCTGGGGCGGGCTTCCGAGTTCAAGGACAACGAAACCGGCAACCATATTCTCCGCATGAGTTTTTATTCCCGTTTGATCGGGCGGGCGGCGGGAATGAGCGAGGAGTCGCTGGACAACCTTTCCTGCGCGGCGGCAATGCACGATGTCGGCAAGATCGGCATTCCCGACCATATCATGCTCAAGCGCGGCGAACTCAACGAAAAAGAATGGGAAATCATCAAGAAGCACCCGGAGATCGGCGCGGAAATCATCGGCCAACATTCAGACGAGTTGCTCAAGACCGCGCGTATCGTGGCCATGACCCATCATGAGAAATGGGATGGCAGCGGCTACCCGCTGGGCCTCAAGGGGGCCGATATCCCGCTGGCCGGACGGATCGTCGCCATCGCCGATGTCTTCGACGCCCTGACCTCGGATCGCCCCTACAAACAAGCCTGGTCGGTCGAGGATGCGGTGCGTCAGATCGAGGCGAGTGGCGGGACGCATTTCGACCCGGCGCTGATTGGCCCTTTCAAATCGGTCCTGCCGGAAATCATCAAAATCAAGATGGAGTTCGCCGAGGACAACGGCGCATTGCCGGATTTGAATGCCACCAGCGAGCAATTCAGACTGCTGTTCAACGCCTAAAGTAGTTTCATACGCGCTGCATTTTCCCGAATTTGCCGCAGCGTTTTCCTTGGTGCCGCCGGGATGTCAGGGGGCCGTTGCAAGAAATCCCGGATTGCCGCGCGCCCCGCAATTCCCATAATCCTCGGCCAGTGCGGCGCGCGCCGTAGCGGCAGCGACGCCCAGTTCCTCGGTCATGGCGCGGAATACCAGGTCGAAGAGGCGATCCAGATTGATCTGGTGGGTCTTGCCGGTGGTGGCGTAAATCCAGTCGGCAAGCCTCAAAAAGTTGCCGAACGGGTCGCCGTCCAGAGCGAGTTGCAGGGCCAGGGCGAAACGCCCGGTGTTGGCGATCATGTCCCAGTAGCGGGCGAAGCGCGCCAAGCGTTGCATGGTGGGGAAGTCGATGCGGTCGGTGCTGAGGATGTTGTAGGGCGCGAACGGGCTGAAGCGCAGGTCGTAAGCTTGGGTGTGGCGGATGATAGTGGTGCCGCGCAGGCGCTTGAGAATGCCCACCTGGATGTCGTGGGGGCGCAGCGCCACCAGGCGGTTGAAGCCGGCGGCGAAGCTCGCCACGTCCTCGCCGGGCAGGCCGATAATCAGGTCGGCGTGGAGATGGATGTGGGTTTCCTCGCGCAGCCAGCGCAGGTTCTTCTCGGTTTTTTCAATGTCCTGGCGACGGCTGATGAGCGCTTGGACCTCGGGGTTGAAGGTCTGCACCCCGACTTCGAACTGGATGGCGCCCGCCGGGAAGCGCAGGATGGCTTCCTTGAGTTTTTCCGGCAGGTGGTCGGGGATCAGTTCGAAATGGAGAAAGAGCTTTTCATCCAGCCGCTCCAGGAAGAAGTCGAGGATGCGTAAACAACTCTGGATGTTCAAGTTGAAAGTGCGGTCGACGAATTTGAATTCGCGCAGGCCGCGCCGGTAGAGATCGTCCATTTCGGCGAGAAAATGACTGAGGTCGAAAGGATCGACCGTCTTGTCCAGCGAAGACAGGCAGAATTCGCATTTGAACGGGCAGCCCCGCGAGGCTTCCACGTAGATGATGCGGTGCGCCAGGTCGGCGTCGGAATAATGGCGGTAGGGCAATTCAATGTCGGCGAGCGCCACCGGCGCGGCGGCGATCACCTTTTGCGGCGGTCGCTGGCCGCCCAGCAGACGCTGGCACAGATCGGGAAAGGCCAGTTCGCCGGGGCCGCAAATCACGTAATCGGCGAGCTGGACGATTTCCTGTTTGTCGCATTCATGGCTGACTTCCGGGCCGCCCAGGACGATCAGCAATTCAGGGCGCACCTGCTTCAACAGCGCGACGATCTTGTGGATCTCCTCGACGTTCCAGATATACACCCCGAAGCCCACGATGCGCGGCGCTGCCACGAGGATCTGCTCGGCGATTTCGGCGGTCGGCTGGCCGATCACGAATTCCAACAAGCCGGTATCGGCCCGCAATTCGCCGAGATTGGCATAGAGGTAGCGCAAGCCCAGCGAGGCGTGGGAAAAGCGCGCGTTGAGGGTGGTAATGACGATGTTTGGCATGGGGGCGAAGCATGGTGTGGGCTTCGGCAACTGTCAAGTTCACGAATCAAGAGGCGCCGACGGTTTTCAAGGTTAGAATACGCCCATGAACGACGAGGACTACATGCGCGAGGCGCTGTTGCTGGGCCGCCAGGCTTGGGCGGTGGGCGAGGTGCCGGTGGGGGCGGTGGTGGTGAAAGAGGGCGCGATCGTCGGGCGCGGCTTCAACGTGCCGATTTCCTCCAGCGACCCGACCGCCCACGCGGAAATTCGCGCCTTGCGGGACGCCGCCGCCAATTTGGGAAATTACCGCCTGCCCGGCTGTACCCTGTACGTGACCATCGAGCCGTGCGTGATGTGCGCCGGCGCGATCATGCACGCGCGCATCGCGCGGGTGGTGTACGGTGCGGCGGATGCCAAGACCGGCGCGTGCGGCAGCGTGGTCGATCTGTTCGCGGAGGAACGCCTGAACCATCACGCCGAGGTGACCGCGGGCGTGATGGCGGCGGAATGCGGGGGGATGATGAGCGAATTTTTCGCCGAGCGGCGGGGCAAGTCTAATGCGCATTGAAATCAGTATTCCCGAACAGCGGCTGCGCCTGTTCGACGACGAGGGGGGGCTGTGCGGCGAGTACCCGGTTTCCACCGCCGCCAACGGCCCCGGCGAACGGAGCGGCAGCAACTGCACGCCGCGCGGCCGGCACGTGGTGCGCGCCCGCATCGGCGCCGACCAGCCGCTCAACGCGGTATTCGTGGGGCGCCGCCCGACCGGGGAGATCTATACGGCGGAGTTGGCTGAGCAGCATCCCCAACGCGACTGGATACTCACCCGCATCCTTTGGCTATCGGGTTGCGAATTGTTATTTAACCGGCTCGGGGAATGCGATACCATGCGCCGCAACATCTATATTCATGGCACGCCGGATGAGGCGCGGATCGGCGTTCCCGGCTCGCATGGCTGCATACGGATGCGCAATGCGGATTTGTTGAGCTTGTTCGACCTTGTTCCAGCCGGAACGCCGGTGGAGATCCTCGGGTGAGAAGGCGAGACGATTGCCTGACGCGGGTTTGACTCAAGTTGGGTTCGAATTTATTATGCTTGTGGCATTGTGCGCGATAGGGGATCCCCCTATCTATGGGAGTGTTATCAAGGCTACAATGACGCTTTAAAAGTCACTGTTAGCCGTTCTGGAAGGGCCTGCAATGGGAAATATTCATAATCTGAAGATTTGGGTACGCTTGGTGGCGGTGATCTGGCTGATGCTGCTCATCACCTGGACGATACTGATCTTCTGGACGGCGCACGAACAGCGCGATTTCGCCATCGAACAGGCTCGCGATTTCTCGAAGAGTGTGCACAAGATGACCATGGCGAGTCTGACCGGCATGATGATTACCGGAACCGTCGCGCAACGCGCGGTATTCCTCGACCAGATCAAGCAATCCGACGACATCAAGGAATTGCGGGTGATTCGCGGCGACGCGGTGTCCAAGCAGTTCGGCGCGGGCTCCTCGGATGAGCAGAAGGCCGATGCTCAGGAAGCACAGGTGGTGCAGACCGCCAAGCCGTTCTTCCAGGTCATCGACGATGTCGGCGGCTCCAGTCTGCGCGCCATCATCCCCGCCCAGGCATCCAAGAATTATCTGGGCAAGGACTGCACCATGTGCCACCTGGTGCCCGAAGGCACGGTTCTCGGCGCGGTGAGCATGCGGATTTCCCTGAACAAGTCCAACGTGGCGGTGCGCGACCTGACCCTGAGCATCATCTTCGTTGCACTGGGCCTGAGTGTTCCCCTGCTGTTGTTCATTTACCTGTTCATCAGCCGTTTCGTTACCAAACCGCTCGAATCCATGACCAACGGCCTGCGCGATATCGCTCAGGGCGAAGGCGACCTGACCCGCCGTCTAGCGGTGAACAGCAGCGACGAAATCGGCGAGGCCTCGACGGTGTTCAACCAGATGATGGACAAATTCCGTGACCTGATCCAGCACGTCGGCGAATCCGCATCGCAGGTATCCTCGGCTTCGAAGGATCTATCCGCCAGCACGCAACGGGTCGCCAGTGGCTCCTTCCAGCAAAGCGAGAAATCGACTTCTTCCGCGCAGTCCGTCAACGAGATCGTGTCCAGTATCGACTCGGTGGCGCGCAGTACCGAGCAGGTTCAGGTCCACGCCCAGGAAACTCTGGAGCGTTCCGTGGAAGGTAACGAAAGTCTGGCGATTCTGATGGGGGAAATCGACCAGGTGGAAGGCGCCGTGCGCAATATCGCCGAATCCGTCACCACCTTCGTGCGCAGCACCAATTCGATCACCGCCATGACCCGCCAGGTCAAGGACATCGCCGAGCAGACCAACCTCCTGGCGCTCAATGCCGCCATCGAAGCGGCGCGTGCCGGCGAACAGGGGCGTGGCTTTGCAGTGGTGGCCGACGAAGTGCGCAAGCTCGCGGAAAAGTCCGCCAGCTCCGCCAACGAGATCGACAGCGTTACGCAATTGCTCTCGCAACAGTCGGATCGTGTGGAAATCTCGATTCAGGAAGGCCAGCAGCATCTGGCGAGTAGCCAGGATGCCCTGGAAACGGCGGCAGTGGTGCTTTCTACCGTCGGCGACTCGGTGCGGGCAGTGAATCACGAACTGTTGAGCATCGTTTCCAATTCCGACGAGCAACGTCATGCCGGCCAGCGAGTGGCGGAGAACATCGAGTCCATTGCTGCTATGGCCCACGATAACGCGGATTCCAATCAGCAGAGTTTGTCTTCCGCCCGCAACCTGGAGGAACTTGCTTCCGGCTTGCAGGCGTGGGTGGGCCGCTTCAAGGTCTGAACAGCCACACCTGTTTTCTCAGCTGTCCCAGTTCCGTCCGCTCGGGATGGGGGCGGTAGCGCAGGAGCACGTAGCGGGCGGTGATGTCCGCCACCTTTCCCGCCAAGTCGGGGCGTAGCGCGGCGACCCGCCGCGCGTAGTCCTGCGGCCCTTCCCCCGCATCGCGGGGCAAGCCGATTTCTTCCAGTTTTCCGCAAAAGCGCAAGTAGGCGGCCAGTGCCGCATCCTTGGGGTGCGCCCGCAGCCGCCACATCATTAGCCCAGAAAATACCATCAGCAGCCCGCCAATCGCGATCAACAGGGTATAGGCGACCTCGCGCGCCGAGGCGATGTTGAGTCCCAGGCTTGCCAGCAGCTCGCTTTGTCGCTTGTAGCTGTAGCCCAGTACCCATTTGTGCCAGTTGTAATTGACCATGTCCCAGGCAAAGCGGGTTTGGCGCAGCCAGTCTGCATCCAACAACGCCACGTTTTCAGGGAGTGCCGCCGACAGGCCGGATTCGACTTCGACGCGCTGCGGGGCAATGCTGGCGGTAGGGTCGAAACGTACCCAGCCTTGCCCTTCCAGCCAGGCTTCGGCCCAGGCGTGAGCGTCGGACTGGCGGACGATTAGGTAGTTACCCATGGGGTTGTGCTCGCCGCCCTGGTAGCCGGTGACCACTCGCGCCGGGATGCCGGCGGCGCGCAGCAGGAACACGAAGCTGCCGGCGTAGTGCTCGCAAAAGCCGCGCCGGGTGTCGAAGAGAAATTCGTCGACCGAATGAGTGCCGAGCAACGGTGGATTCAGGGTATAGACGAAAGGTTGGCTGGTGAACATGGTGAGCACCCGGGCGACCACCTCGCGATCCGAGCGGGATTCCGCGCGCAGCTTGGCCGCCAGTTCGCGGCTGCGCGGGTTGTAGCCGGGTGGGAGTTGCAGGCCGTCGCGGCGCTGCTGGGGCGTAAGCTCGCGGCCCACCTGGTAACGCACCTGGGAGGTGAGTTGATAGCGCAGGCGCTGACGGGCCGGCGCCGTGGCAAGCACCTGATAATCGTCGCTCATTATGGCGGAAGGCGGCAGCGACATGGGAAAGTCGAGGGCGAACAGCCAGCGCTGGTTGTGCGGTTCAAGGGTGATCACGTAGTCGATGGGTTTGTCTTCGACGTGCAGGGTGGTGACCGACGGTTTGCGCCATGGTCCGGCGGACCAGGTTCTCCCGTCGTATTGCCAGAACACCGGGCCGCGCCAGTAGCGGAGTTGCGGGGCGGGAGGGGCTGCCTTGAATTCGGCGCGGAACGCCACGGCGTTGGACAAACCCAATCGCCCGATACTGCCCGGTGCCATGCTGTCGCTCAAACCGGTTATTGAGCTGGGAGTGGGGTCGGGCGTCGCCCATAGCGGCCCCTGGGCGCGCGGGAACAACACGAACATGACGATCATTACCGGCAGTCCCTGGGCGAGCAGGAGTGTGGCCAACTTGAGACGTTGCCTGGCGGTGCTGCTGGGCAGCGGCTGGTTGAGGCCGATCAGGGTGGCGGTGATCCCCAGCACGGCGACCAGCAGATACAGCCCCATCAGGATGGTCTGGGAATATAGGAAGTTGGTGATCACCAGAAAATAGCCGAGGAAGATCATCACCACGCCGTCGCGCACCGAGTGCATTTCCATCAGCTTGAGCGCGAGCATCACGATCAGCAGGGCGACCCCGGCATCGCGCCCGGTAATGGTGCCATAGGTGGTGAGCACGCCGAACCCGGCGGCGCCGGCAAGCAGGAGCAGCAACCACTTGTTGGGTAGCGGCGATTCGCGGCGCGCCGCCACCCAGCGCCAGGCGCCCAACCCGATGCCCATCAGCGTTACCCAAATCGGCAAATGCGCGACGTGGGGCGCCACCACCCAGGCCAGGGTGACCAGCAGCCAGGGAATGTTGCGTTGGAGGGCGGGGGCGACAGTCATGAGGATCAGTGTTTAGTGTTTAGTGTTCGGTGTTTATATTTATTCCAGTCCGTATAGCGCCAGGGCTTCCAGGCAGCGGCGCTGGTGATCCTTGCCCAGCCCCAACTCCAGAGTGCGGTCGGGCAGCTTGAGTCCGTAATGGAGGCCCGCGGCGTCGGCCTCCAGTACCCAGCGGGTAAGGCGCGACAGGCGCTCCTCGACGCCCATGCCGGGCAGTGTTTCCCAATCCAGCCACAGCTCCGGGCGGGCCTGTCCGGTGAACTGCTTGGTCAGCAGCCCCTGGCCGCGTGCGGCGGCCTTCCAGGCGACGTGGCGCAGCGAATCGCCGGGATGGTAGGGACGCAGTCCGGCGAAATCCTCGTTGCCCTGCCCGTAGCCGGCGCTGCCTTGGCCGGCGACCTGCTGGCTGAGCGGCAGGGGCGCGTTGCTGTTGTCGGGATGGGGGTAGACGATGCACTCCATGTCGAGCTGCAGGTTGGACCAGGCATGGAACAGTCCGATGGGAAAGCGCGTGAACAGGGAGAACTTGTCGGCCTTGAGGCGCCCGCGCCGGGCGCCGGGAACCGCCAGGCGCAAGGTCGCGGATTGGCCGGCAGGGACGTCGGTGAATTCCGGGGGCTGCCTGGCGTGCGTCAGTCCCACCACCTGGCGTGCCAGGGCGCCGGGATTGTCGAGGTGCACCGAGAAAAGCGCGGTTTGCCCGGCGAATACCGGCGCGGCTTTGCCGGCGCGGATCCGCAAATTCAAGAGGTTGCGGAAGGCGTGAAGGATGGACACCAGCGCCATGCTGCCGAGCAGAAAAGTCAGTGCGTAACCCAGGCTCAGCGTGTAATTGATGGAGCCGACCAGCATCGCCAGGAGGGCCACGGAAAACATCAGACCGTGGCGGGTGGGCAGGATGAAGATGCGCCGTCGATCCAGCACCACCGGCCCGGCCTCGCTGGGCATCCGGTTGAAGATGCGCCGCCACAGGGTGCGGTCGATGGGGAAACGGAGTTTCAAGGTCAGGGGATCGGTACGCCGCGCAGCAGTTGTTGGCCGGCCTGCTCTTCTCCGGCGGCGCGCAGGCGGTGGCCGGTCACGGCGGGCAGGACGGTCTGCACGTCTTCTGGGAGTGCGTAATCGCGTCCCGCCATCAGCGCCCAGGCTTTGGCGGCGCGCAGCAGGGCCAGTCCGGCGCGCGGCGACAGGCCGTAGTCGAAGGCCGGCGACTGGCGGGAATAGGCAAGCAGGGCCTGGACGTAATCGACCAGCGCGTCGGAGGCGTGGATCGCCGCCACCTGGGTCTGCATGGCGGCGAGTTCACCGGGGGCGAGGCAGGGTTGCAGACCGGCGATCATGTCGCGGCGGTCCTCGCCTTGCAGCAGGGCGCGCTCGGCTTCCTGGTCGGGGTAACCCAGCTCAATGCGCATCAGGAAACGGTCGAGTTGCGATTCCGGGAGGGGAAAGGTGCCGATCTGGTAGGCCGGATTTTGCGTGGCAATCACGAAAAACGGTTCCGGCAGGGGGCGGGTTTCGCCCTCCAGCGTGACCTGGCGTTCTTCCATGGCTTCCAGGAGGGCGCTTTGGGTTTTCGGGGTGGCGCGGTTGATTTCGTCGGCGAGGATCAGTTGGGCGAAAATCGGCCCCGGATGAAACTTGAACGCGCCGCTGCCTCGGTCGAATACCGAAATCCCCAGGATGTCCGCCGGCAACAGGTCGCTGGTGAACTGGATGCGGTTGAAATTCAGCCCCAGGCTGCGCGCCAGGACGTGGGCCAGGGTGGTCTTGCCGACCCCCGGCATATCCTCGATGAGCAGATGACCGCGCCCCAGCAGGCAGGCCAGCGCCAGGCGAATCTGGTTTTCCTTGCCGAGGATGATCCGGCTGATTTGGGCGACGATGTGGTTGATGGTTTCGTGCATGGCGGATGAGGGGGAATGGCGACAAGGGCATTATAATCTCAGGAAACCTCTCCACGGATAGAAGATGACCATCCCGAAAACCTTGCTTGCCGGCGATATCGGCGGCACCAAGACCCTCTTGCGCCTGACCTGCGGCGCCGCCGTGCTGCGCGAACAACGCTACGACAGCGCGGCGTGGGACGGCCTGGAACCGATGATCGCCGACCTGCTCGCCAATACCCCAGTGGATGCCGCCTGTTTCGGGGTGGCCGGGCCGGTGCGCGGACGGGCCGCGCAAATCACCAATCTGCCGTGGCGCATCGACGCCGACGCCATCGCGCAGCAATTCAGCATCGGGAAGGTGGCGCTCATCAACGATTTTCAAGCGGTTGCGTATGGCATTGAAGCGCTCGGCCCGGAGGATTTATACACCTTGCAGGCCGGGCACCTTTCCGAACACGGGCCGCGTGCGGTAATCGGCGCGGGCACCGGCCTCGGCGAGGGCTATCTGGTGTGGCAGGGCGAGAATTATGTGGCGCTGCCTTCGGAAGGCAGTCATGCCGATTTTGCCCCGGCGGATGAACTGCAAATCGATCTTTGGCGCTGGCTGAGTGAGCGCCACGACCATGTTTCCTGGGAGCGCGTGGTGTCCGGCCCCGGCTTGGAGACGATTTATCGTTTCCTGCGCGAGCGCGGGGATTTCCCGGAATCGACTCTGCTTGCGCAGATGATGCAGGCTGGAGACGCTTCAGCGGCGATTTCGGATTTTGCCCTGCATCAGTATGACCCGCTGGCCTCGGCGGCTTTGGATTTGTTTGTCGCGATTTACGGTGCGGAAACCGGCAATCTGGCCCTGAAGATATTGGCGAGCGGCGGGGTTTACGTGGCGGGCGGAATCGCCCCGAAGATCATCGAACGCCTCAAGAACGGCGGGTTCATGGGCGCCTTCCTCGCCAAAGGGCGTTTTGCCGAATTGCTGGCGAGCATACCGGTTCAGGTGGTGCTCAATCCCGAAGTCGGGCTGTTGGGCGCGCAGCGGGTGGCGGGTAAGCAGTCAAGTTGAATTGTCGAGATGTAGGTCAGGCTTCAGCCCGACCTACAGTGGTGGTGACGGCTAGCCGCCGGTAAGCGACATCACCCGGATGATCTTGCCGGGCTTTTCACAGAATTCGTGTTTTTGCGGCTTGAGTTCGATGGCGTCGCGGATGGCTTGTTCGAGTTCGGCGTCGGCGATGCCGGCGCGCAGCAGAGGGCGCAGTTCAAGTTTTTCATCCTGCCCCAGACACAGGAACAGCGTGCCGTCCACCGACAGACGCACCCGGTTGCAGGTGTCGCAGAAATGCTGGGAGAGCGGGGTGATGAAGCCCAGGCTGAAACTGCCGTCCGGGGATTTCAGGTAACGCGCCGGGCCACCGCCGCGCATCACCCCGTCCACCAGCCCGAAACGTTTTTGCAAGCGCTCCTTGACCGGTTGCAGGTCGAGATAGCCGGTGCTGCGTCCGCTGTTGCCCATCGGCATGGTTTCGATCATGCGCAGGACGAAGCCGTGTTCCATGCAGAACGCCACCATCGCGTCGATTTCGTCATCGTTGGTGCCGCCCATCACCACCATGTTGATCTTGATTGGGGTGAAACCTTCGCGTTTGGCGACTCTCAACCCTTCCAGCACTTGGTCGAGACAGTCACGCCGGGTGATGGCGGCGAAACGCGCCGGGTCAAGCGTATCCAGGCTGACGTTGAGGCGCTCCACTCCCGCCTCGCGCAGCGCCCTGGCATGGAGAGCAAGCTGGGTGGCGTTGGTGGACAAAGACAGGTCTTCGACGCCCGGCAACTTGCCCAAACGCCGCGCCAGTTCGCTGATGTCGCGGCGCGTCAGCGGTTCGCCGCCGGTCAGGCGCACCTTGCTCACCCCCAAACGGGCAAAAGCGCCGACCACCCGCACCACTTCGTCCTGAGAGAGCCAATGCTCCGGCTCCTCGAAGCCATGGAAGCCTTCGGGAATGCAATAAGTGCAGCGCAAGTCGCAACGGTCGGTGACGGAAAGACGCAAATATTCAACGCGGCGTCCGAAGCGGTCCTGGAGAGGGGCGGGGTTCGTAATCATGCTTCCTGTATAAAACTTTTTATCCCCTAATACAAGCACACAAGTCAAGGGATCCAGGAAACTTCATTTTCTTAGGAAATTAATTCCCGAACGGAGTGAACCGCGCCACGTCGAAACGCTGAAAATCCCGGACGTTGCGTGTGACGACCGTGAGCTTGTGAACCATGGCGCAGGCCGCAATCATGGCATCCTCGTAAACCGCAGTCCGACTGCCGGTGCATGAGTTTCGCCCACAATCGAAAGGTTGTGCCATCCATGGGTAACACGTTGTAGGTTGCAGCAACCTGATCGGCCCAGAACTCCAGCGCCGCTGCCTTGGCGGCGTCCTGCTCGCGGGTGAGTTCGATGCCGGCTTGTATCTCGCCGAGCGTCACGACGCAGAGATGGAGGTCGGCATCGGCAATGCCTTCCAGCCATGCAACCAGCGCGCCGTGTGGGCGCGGCTTACGTAACTCCGAGACGATGTTGGTATCGAGAAGATACATGGCGCGACTATAGCGGTTCGACAGGCCGACGTTGCGCCGACCCGCGTTGAGGAAGATCGATATCCATGCGCCCCTCGTCGGACAACAGCAACGACTTGAGCGAGGGACGCGCCGCGTTTCTCAAGCGCTTCCATTCGTCGATAGGCACGAGAACAGCGGTTTCCGCGCCGCGCCGCGTGACCAGCTGCGGTCCCTCGCTGACGCAGGCATCAAGCAATTCGCTGAAACGGGCTTTGGCATCTTGTACGGGCCAAGTGTGCATGGCATTACTCCTTCGTGACTGGTCATCTGGCTAGTTTAAATGATGTCTGCCGTGAAAAATAATGAAGCGATGGCGGGCCGCTTGGTTCTGCGTAGGAGCAGGCTTGCCTGCGAAAAAGGCGCCACGGAGTGACGCCAATTTCGCCCGCTCTGCTGCGAATAAGGGAAACACACGCGACGCCCCTTTTGTTAGACTCGCCCGGAAGGAGGGGTAAGCATGGATAGGATAAGTCGTTTGCTTGGAAAGCTGTATTGTAGTTGTACTCGACGAGACGAAATTGGGGATTGGTAATAATGAATGCACTAGAAAATTTTTCCACCGATTGCCGGCGTTGCCCGCGCCTGGCCGGTTTCCTCGACGAGGTACGCAGCGGGTATCCGGCCTACCACGCCAGGCCGGTGGTGCCGTTCGGAGACGAGAACCCGCGCTTGTTGATCGTCGGCCTGGCACCGGGGATGCATGGGGCGAACCGCAGCGGCAGACCGTTTACCGGCGATTTCGCGGGGATTTTGCTGTATGAGACCCTGCATCGCTTCGGCTTTGCCAGCCGTCCGGTTTCGGTGGCGGCGGACGATGGGCTGAAATTGATCGGCTGCCGCATCACCAACGCGGTGAAATGCCTGCCCCCCCAGAATAAGCCGGAACCCGCGGAGATCCGCGAGTGCAACGGTTTCCTGCGCGACGAGATCGCCGCCCTGTCGCCAGGGACGGTAATCCTGGCGCTGGGCAATATTGCGCACGGGGCGGTGCTGCGTGCTTGTGATGCCAAGCTCAAGGATTTTTCTTTCGGTCACGCGGCAGTCCACGCCTTGCCGGGCGGGCGGACGCTCTACGACAGCTACCATTGCAGCCGTTATAATACCCAGACCAAACGCCTCACTGCGGCCATGTTCGAGGCGGTTTTTGCGCGCATCCAGGCCGACTTGAAACAGGAGAATTGACATGCCCTACGTGAACATCAAGGTTGCCGGCGAACTGACTCGCGAGCAGAAGAAACAGATCGCCGAGGAGATCACCGATACCCTGGAGCGCGTTGCTCACAAGCCGAAATCCTATTGCGTGATTTCCTTCGACGAATCGCCTTTCGAAAATTGGGCATTCGGCGGCAAGTTGCTCGACGAAGACTAGCCTTGTTCGACCCCAAACCCGTTCTGGCTTCCCTGCCGCTTTTGCCGGGCGTCTATCGCATGATTAATGCGGCGGGCGAGGTGATCTATGTCGGCAAGGCGCGCGAGCTGAAAAAACGGGTTTCCTCGTATTTTCGCAAGACCGGTCTGATGCCGCGCACGGCGATGATGGTGTCGCAGATCGCGCGTATCGAGACCACGGTGACGCGCACCGAGAGCGAGGCGCTGCTTCTCGAAAACAACCTCATCAAGGCGCTCTCGCCGCGTTACAACGTCGTGTTCCGCGACGATAAATCCTATCCCTACGTGATGCTTACCGGGCATCGCTTTCCCCGGCTGGGTTTTCATCGCGGTGCGTTGAACAAGAAAAACCAGTTTTTCGGCCCGTTTCCCGCTGCCGCACCGGTGCGCGAGAGCATCCAGTTGCTGCAAAAGGTGTTCCGCCTGCGCACCTGCGAGGATAGCGTGTTCAGCAACCGCGCTCGCCCCTGTCTGTTGCACCAGATCAAGCGCTGCACCGCGCCGTGCGTGGGGCTGATCGACGAGGAGGCCTATCGCCGCGACGTGGCGCGGGCGGCCCTGTTTCTTGACGGCAAGCAGCAGCAGGTGTTGCAGGAGTTGAGTGATCTCATGCACGCCGAGGCCGAGGCGCTCAACTTCGAGCGGGCGGCGGCGCTGCGCGACCAGGTATCGGCGCTGCGCAAGATTCAGGAAAAACAGTTCGTCAGCTCGGAAAGCAGCGCGGATGCCGATGTGGTGGCGTGTGTCGAGGTCGACGGGGTGGTGTGCGTGAATCTGGTGATGGTGCGCGGTGGGCGGCATCTGGGCGACAAGAGTTTCTTCCCCAAAAATGCCGAGGGTTGCGATGCACATACCGCGTTGGAAGCGTTCTTGGTTCAGCATTACCTGAGCCGTCCGGTGCCGCCGCAGATCGTGGTGGGGGAAAAGATCGAAACGGAAATGCTCGAAGCGCTGCTGAGCGAGCAGGCCAAGCGCCGCGTGCAGATCAATACCAATCCCAGCGGCGAACGGCGCGTGTGGCTGCGCATGGCGGGCGAGAATGCTCGGCTGGCGGCCCAGCAGCACCTGGGCCAACAGGCGACCCAGGAGGCGCGCCTGGCGGCCTTCCAGGAGGCGCTAGGCTTGCCGGACAGCGTGCGGCGCATCGAGTGTTTCGACATCAGTCACACCATGGGCGAGGCGACGGTGGCGTCGTGCGTGGTGTATGACCAATTCGCCATGCAAAACGGCGAGTATCGCCGCTATAACATCAGCGGCATCACGCCCGGCGACGATTTCGCGGCGATGCGCGACGCCTTGTCGCGGCGCTACGGCAAGATTGCCGCCGGCGAAGGCAAGATGCCCGACCTGGTGCTGATCGACGGCGGCAAGGGCCAGTTGGGTGTCGCCGAGGAGGTGATGGCGGAAGTTGGACTTAACGATGTCTATCTGATCGGCGTGGCGAAAGGCGTGGAACGTAAGCCCGGCCTGGAACAGCTGATTTTTCCGGGGGGGCAAAAGGCAGTACAATTGCCCAAGGATCATCCTGGCCTGCATTTGATCCAGCAGATTCGCGACGAGGCGCACCGCTTTGCGATCACCGGACATCGGGCCAGGCGTGGCAAGGCGCGCACTCATTCGACTCTGGAAGATGTGCGCGGTGTCGGTGCCAAGCGCCGCCAGAAACTGCTGGCCCGTTTCGGCGGGTTGAAAGGCGTGCTGGCCGCCAGCGTGGACGAACTGGCCCAAGTCGAAGGCATCAGCCATGCGCTGGCCGAACAGATTTATCAGGAACTGCATTAGGCGCTATGCCGATCAACATACCCAATCTTCTCACCTGGCTGCGAATCTGGCTGATTCCGGTGTTCGTCACGGTGTTTTATTTGCCTCCCGGATGGGTGCATCCGCAATGGGTGAATTTCGTCGGTACTGCAATTTTTGCCGTGGCGGCGGCAACCGATTGGCTGGATGGCTATCTGGCTCGGGCGCTCAACCAGACTTCGGCGTTCGGCGCCTTTCTCGATCCGGTAGCCGACAAGCTGATGGTCGCGGCGGCGCTGATTCTCTTGGTGCAACTGGGGCGGGTGGATGCGGTGATAGCGCTGATCATCGTCGGGCGCGAGATCACCATCTCCGCCCTGCGCGAATGGATGGCGGGTTTGGGGCGGCGCAAGAGCGTGGCGGTTTCCTTCGTCGGCAAGCTCAAGACCACCGCGCAAATGGCGGCGATATTGTTGCTCCTGTATCACGATCCATTGTTCGATGTATTCGATGCCCAGTGGTGGGGAACCTGGCTGATGTACGTCGCCGCTTTCCTTACTTTGTGGTCGATGGGCTACTATTTGAAGAAAGCGTTTGAGCATCCCTAAGTGCGCTATCTATCTGATATCTCACGCCGAGCCCTGTCTAT
Organism: Sulfuricella sp.; assembly: GCA_018336195.1. GTDB lineage: Bacteria > Pseudomonadota > Gammaproteobacteria > Burkholderiales > Sulfuricellaceae > JAGXQV01. The sequence continues at coordinate 26,549 of JAGXQV010000177.1, forward strand.
GCTCGATTCCCGGTAAATTTTTTGGTGCAAAAAGCTTGACAGCCGGCTAAAAAGAACTAAAATGGCGGCTTCTTGATTGCGGGAATAGCTCAGTTGGTAGAGCACAACCTTGCCAAGGTTGGGGTCGCGAGTTCGAGTCTCGTTTCCCGCTCCATTTTTACAGCAAATAGGGAAAGCGCCAGCTTTCCCTTTTTCGCTTCTTAAGTAGTGCATGGCGGGGTGGCAGAGTGGTCATGCAGCGGCCTGCAAAGCCGTCTACGCCGGTTCGATTCCGACCCCCGCCTCCATTTCTTGGCACATTAGTTGCTGAAGTCCTTCAAATTGCCCGGATGGTGAAATTGGTAGACACAAGGGACTTAAAATCCCTCGGCCTTACGGCTGTACCGGTTCAAGTCCGGTTCCGGGCACCAGTCTCTTCCCCTGTTCGGTAACCTGGTTTTGAACGGTTTTATGCAAAAAATCACTTTTCCTCGCGTCAGCCTGTGGTTGGTTGGGCTGATGTTCGTTGTGCCGTTTCTCGGCTATCACCATCGTTTGCCGATCCCGAGCTTTTATGGGGAATGGATCGCCGTAGCGTTGGGGTTGGCAGCTTCCAGTCTATTCGTTTTCAAGGAATATTGGCGGGGCATGGAACTGCCCGCCATCGCCATGGTGCCGCTGGGGCTGATTGTGATCCTGCTGGCCCAGCTCTTTACCGGCAAAATTGTTTTTCCCGAGCATAGTGTCATGGCCGCATCCTACCTGCTGTGGGCGGTCCTTCTGATGATGTTGGGCGGGGTGTTGCGGCGCAAGCTCGGCTGGGAAGAAGTGGTAACGACGCTCGCTTGGTTTCTGTTGGTCGGGGGGATGCTGAACGCAGTGATCGGTGTGCTCCAGTACTTCAAAATTCCTTCTCTTTTTGACCCCGTTATCATCAAGTCCAGCCGCCTCGTTTTTGCCAATCTTGGGCAACCCAATCATTTTTCAGATTATATCGGCCTGTCGATTGGTTCTCTCGTGTATCTTTATGCCCGACGTCATTTGTCCGTCGTTTTGGCTGTGCCGCTGTTGGCGTTGCTGTTGTTGGCGTTTTCTTTTTCCGGTTCGCGCGGCACCTGGGTGTACATCGGGGGGCTGATTGTATTGTCTCTGTATTTTCTCAAGGGGCGGCAGAAGGAAAATCGGGTGATTGCCGTTGTCGCCGCATTGCTTGTTCCTGGTTTCATTCTCGCACAATATGGCTCCTCCCTGCTGTCGGCATCGCTCAGTACGCCTACCGATAACCTGTTTAATCTGGCAGGCTCTAGAAGTGACCGTCTGGCTTTGTGGGGCGAAGCCTGGCAGATTTTTTTGCGTGCACCATTGTTGGGTGTGGGGCTTGGGGAGTTCGTCTGGCACCATATCATGTCTTCGCAGTGGGTTCCGGAAGTGGTCAGGGGGGGGTTATACAATCACACTCACAATATCGTGATGCAGTTGCTGGTCGAAATGGGAGTGTTTGCCGCTTTGCTGCTAATCGTGGGCGCTGGCTTGTGGCTTCGGCGTGTGATGCGTCAGGAGCGTACTCCCGATAATTGGTGGTTGCTGGCCTTGCTTTCGATATTGGCGATTCATAGCATGCTCGAATACCCGTTGTGGTACGCATATTTTCTGGGGATAGCGGCTATTTTGTTGGGCGCCGGAGAAATGAAAGGTTTTAGTCTCAAGATGCAGCGTGTCGGACCCGGCATTTTTGCGTTGGTTCTGCTGATGGGGGGAGGGAGCTTGGGAAACCTGCTGGTCAGCTACAACAGCCTGGAAGCTACTATGTATGAACGAAGTAGCCTAGTGTTGAGCAAAGAAGGCAGCAAGGAGTTCATTGGAGCCCTCATGCGCATCCACAGCGACTCGCTGCTGGCTTATTATGTCGAAATGGCGTTTACTCGGGGCATTGCTCTCGAACGAGAAAATCTAGCAGGAAAACTCGAGCTTAACGCGCGCGTAATGCACTATGCACCGATCAATGAGATGGTTTATCGGCAAGCCGTGCTGCTCGGACTGAATGGCGATAATGACGGCGCTAAAAAGATGTTGGACGTGGCTGTTGCGGCATATCCCAAGGATTTGCCAATTGCGATAAAGGTGTTGAGAAGGCGGGTAATGAGCGAGCCCGCGTTCTTCCCGCTGTTGAGTTACGCGGAGAGTAAAGTGCCGCTTGTTTCCGCAGTTTCTGGAGTCGGTTCCGACAAAGTGTCAAATTGATTTACATGTAAGTTTCATGATCCTTTTTGTGATTGATGGGAAACTCGGCTTCACCTTTGGTGACGCCGCTTTAGGGGATTTAGGATAATCATGGCTGTGGAAAAAGCCCGCCTTGGCGATTTGCTGGTTCAACAAAAGGTCATTTCTCAGGAACAACTGAGGATGGCTGTCGAGGAGCAAAAACGGACCGGCCTGAAGCTGGGGCGGGTGCTAGTGCATAACGGTTTTGCCACGGAAGAAGGCATTGCGCCGGTGCTGGCGAAACAGTTGAATATTCCATTCATCAATTTGAAACAGTTCATCGTCGATCCGAGCATTGCGCGCAAATTGCCGGAAAACCTTGCCCGGCGTTTTCGGGCCTTGGTGCTGGAAGAGCGTCCAGGAAAATATCTGGTCGGGATGGAAGATCCCACTGACCTGTTCGCCTTCGATGAAATCACCCGAGTCTTGCGCAAGGATATCGACCTTGCGGTGGTCACCAAGACCCAGTTGTTGCAGGAAATCGACCGTTTTTACCGCAAGACCGAAGAGATCAGCGGGTTTGCTCGTGAACTCGAGCAGGAAATCGGGACTGCCACGGTCGATTTCGGCGCGCTCGGAGTCGAAAGTGGACTGGAAGATGCGCCGGTCGTCAAACTGTTGCAGTCTGTTTTTGAAGATGCCATGCAGGTGCATGCCTCCGACGTTCATATTGAGCCTCAGGAAAACAACCTGCAGATCCGTTTCCGGATTGACGGCATGCTGCATCTCCAAACCCAGGCGGATCCCAAGATTGCTTCGGCGCTGGTCCTGCGGTTGAAGTTGATGTCGAAAATGGATATTTCCGAACGCCGCTTGCCTCAGGATGGTCGCTTTAACCTGCAAATCCGCCAACGGCCGGTGGACGTGCGTATTTCCACCATGCCGACCCAATTTGGCGAATCGGTGGTGATGCGTCTCTTGAGCCAGAGCGAGGGGGTGCTGACCATGGACAAGTTGGGGATGCCGCCGGACATGCTGGTGCGCTTCCGCAAGGTGATGGATCGCAACAGCAGCATGATCCTGGTCACCGGACCTACCGGGAGCGGGAAGACCACCACGCTTTATGCGGCGCTGACCGAGATGAACCGCTTGGAAAAAAAGGTGATTACTGTCGAAGACCCGGTCGAATACCGCCTGCCCGGGATTAACCAAGTGCAGGTCAATGAAAAGATCGAACTGACCTTTTCGAGGGTGCTCCGCTCGGCCTTGCGTCAAGACCCGGATGTGATTCTGGTGGGTGAAATGCGCGACCAGGAAACCGCCATGATTGGCTTGCGCGCCGCCATGACCGGCCATATGGTGTTGTCCACCCTGCATACCAACGATGCAGCCGGCACTCCGACCCGTCTGATGGATATGGGGGCGCCCAGCTATCTGGTGGCGACGTCCCTGCAAATGGTGATTGCCCAGCGTTTGTTGCGCAAGGTGTGCGAGAGTTGCGTAGAACCCTATGAGCTTGATCCGCATGAGCGGGAATGGTTGCGTTTCGAGTTGGGTGACAAGGTCGATCAATTCCAGTATATGCATGGGCCTGGCTGCTCGCATTGCAACAGCACGGGCTATCAAGGGCGTTTCGGGGTCTTCGAAATGCTGGAAATGACCGCTCCCTTGGTTGTTGCTGCCAACAGCCAGGATCCTGGCGAGTTTTCCCGGTTGGTGCGGGAACAGATGGCGGGGCGAACCTTGCAGAGTCACGCTGTCGGTCATGTTATCAACGGCCGTACCACCGTTGCCGAGGCAATGCGGATCTCCGCGCAACTCGAGGATTGATTTCCCGTTTCAGGCTGTACGCTCCACGAAAGGCCGGCGTTGGATAGTTCTCTGAGCCGGCGGCAAATATTGCCACGTTCCCTCCTGTTTCTTCTCTCTATTTCTCCGGCTATTGCCGGAGTTTCCATTTTTACGCCCCACATTTTGTGGGGTGTGTTAATAACACTTTGTAATTAAATTAAAAACTGTTGTGGCATGAAGTGTGCTTTTGGTGTGATAAATGCCAAATGCATGTGGATGTCAAAATGAACGGAAGTGCGGTAATCGATGAATGTGCGGATATAGGGAGGGGATATGCCTTTCTTTGCCTATAAGGGTCGCAATTCATACGGGGAAATGGTGCGTGGTGTGTTGGAAGGTTCCAACAGCGGCGCCGTGGCCGACCAATTGTTTAATACCGGGGTGACGCCGGTTGAAATCGTAGCTACCCGCAAACCAGTGGCTGCCGGTCAGGGGGGGTGGCAGGTCCGGCTGACCGAAGGCCGCGTCAGAGAAATCGATGTGATGATGTTCTGTCGTCAGATGTATACCTTGCTTAAAGCGGGGGTGCCGATTTTGCGGGCGCTGTCAGGGTTGCGCGAGTCTACCCAAAACCTGGCTTTCAAGCGGGTTCTTGCAGATATCCGGGAAAGTCTGGATACGGGGCGTGAGATGTCCGTTGCCTTGCGGCGTCATCCCAAAGTTTTTTCTTCCTTTTATGTGAGCATGGTGCGGGTTGGCGAATCCACCGGGATGTTGGAGGACGTTTTCCTCCGACTGTTTTATTACCTGGAGTTCGAGAAAAACACCCGAGACCAAATTAAGGCGGCCTTGCGTTACCCGTCCTTTGTCGTTACCGCCATCGTCATTGCTTTGATTGTCATCAATCTCGTGGTCATTCCGGCATTTGCCAAGGTGTATTCCACCATCAAGGTCGAGTTGCCGCTGATGACGCGCATTCTTTTGGCGGTGTCGAATTTTATGGTGCATTACTGGCCCGCCATGCTGGTGGGGGCTATCGGTGCGTTTGTCGGGATCAAGTTGTACGTCAATTCCCCAAGAGGCAAATACCGTTGGGATAAAGCCAAGCTGCGCCTCCCACTGGCTGGCAGCATCATTTTTAAAGCGACGTTGGCACGCTTTTCACGCAGCTTTTCACTGGCCTATAAGAGCGGAATTCCAATTGTTCAGGGGTTGAGCGTGGTCGCGCTGGTGGTGGATAACGACCATATCGCCAGCCGGATCGAACAGATGCGCAACAGCGTGGAGCGTGGCGAGAGCATCTTGCGTACCGCGATAGCGACCGGCGTATTTTCCCCGATTGTGTTGCAGATGATCGCCGTCGGTGAAGAAACCGGCGAACTCGACAGCCTGATGCAGGAAGTGGCCGAGATGTACGAGCGCGAGGTCGAATACGACGTGAAGAAATTGAGTGACAAGATCGAACCAATACTCATCATCGGGCTGGCAGTGATCGTAATGGTGTTGGCGCTGGGCGTGTTCCTGCCGATATGGGAGTTGGGCAACGCCATGATGCATCACCGGACGGGGTAAGTGTGAGAAGTTGCTCTTATCGCCAGTACGGTGGCTCGAAGCTATTTGAATTTGTCTGGGTGATATTGCTGGTCGGCGGTCTGTCGATGGTGGCGCTTGACTACATGCTGCACTACATCGAGGTGGCGGAGAAGGGGGCCATGGAAAATACCGTGATAAATATGCAAAGCGCCCTGCGCCTGCGGCTGGCGGAAGTGCTGATACATGACGATGTGAATGAGGCAGTGCGCCTGGCGCAGGATAACCCGATCAACTGGTTACAGGAAGCGCCGCCGAATTACGCCGGGGAATTCAATACGCCACAGTTTGATTCGCTACCGTTGGGCAAATGGTATTACGACCGGAAAAATCTGGAATTGGTTTATCTGGTTGATAGCGGTCGGGAGTTTACTCCGGATAAGGAGGGGTTTAAACGGGTGCGCTGGCGCATCAATTCCCCCTTCCTGTCAAAAGCGATTAAAGAAAATCGGCAATTGTCCGTTAACGATGCTGTAGGAGGGATTTCTCTTGTATTGGTAGAGCCTTATAAGTGGGAATTCAAGTAGTGCGTAAAGAATATGCAAGAACCTAATTTTTCTGTCGGCGTGCAGCGCGCGGCAGTGTGTGGTTTGTGGTGGTGGTGGAAACTTTGAAGTACCTTTAAAAAGGAGTAGTAATCATGAAAACGCAATCAGGTTTTACCCTGATAGAAATGGTGGCGGTGATTATCATCCTCGCTATCATGGCGGCGACGGCTTTGCCGAAGTTTACCAACCTGACCAGCGAGGCGCGTTATGCGAGTCTTAGCGGTTTGTCAGGTGGTCTACGTTCGGCGGCGGTTCTTGCCAGGGCAAAATGGACGGCAGCGCAAAGTGCGAACCTTGATTCCGTGAACTTTAACGGTACGTATGTCAGCGTCATCGCAGCAGCGACTCCCGGTTCATCCGTGAACAATATGGGGTATCCACAAGGTCAAACTGCAGCGGGCGGTACTGGTATCGAATTGGCTATGGATTCTTTGTCGACATACACCAGCGGTTTGGATAACGGTGACGTCGCGTGGTGGCCAAATGGTGTGACAACCTCAAGTCTCTGTTATGTGAAGTATCAATCTTCAACTGGCGTGGTAACCACCACGCCTGCCACTGCAGATCTCGCAATGACCAATTGCGTATAACCTGAGTTGAAACCGGGAACTTGCTTTCCGGGAGTGGGCCAAGTCGAGGAGGCGATATTCTCGACTTGGTATAATTGTTTGTGCAAGCGTATGGAAAGCAGCGATTTAGTGGTTTGGCTAGCATCACAAATTTGCGATGTTTGCCGCCTCCAAGGGAACGATTATTAAAGTTTTGGTGGTGAATATATACCTACTGCCACGGCAACACTTTGTCGATTAAGGAGTAGTAATCATGAAAACGCAATCAGGTTTTACCCTGATAGAAATGGTGGCGGTGATTATCATCCTCGC
>JAGXQV010000178.1 GCA_018336195.1 Sulfuricella sp.
CTCAACCACGGCCTCACCCTCGACGGCGCCAAGCTCAAGCCCGCCAAGGTAAGCTGGCAGAACCAGGATCAGTTGCGTTTCATCCTCAAGGAAGGCAAAAAGCGCCAGATCCGCCGCATGTGCGAAATGGTCGGCCTGAAAGTGCTGGGGCTGAAACGAGTGCGCATCGGCAAGGTCATGCTCGGCGACCTCCCGGAAGGGCAGTGGCGCTATTTGCGCGAGGATGAGCGGTTTTAAGCGAGCGTCATTGCAGCGGTTGAGCGGGCTGGCGGCTTGTTCTATGATGGATTTGTTCCAGAAACCGGAGACTGCTCAATGAATTTCGTCGTCGAAGTACCGCCGAACCTGCCCGATGCCATTCATTGCACCCCGCAGGAATTCACCCGCGAAGCCAAGCTGGCGATGGCTGCAAAACTCTACGAAATGCACCGCCTTTCTTCGGGCATGGCGGCAGCCTTGGCGGGGATAGGACGCGTCGAATTCCTGTTGGAACTCCATCGCTACGGCGTCGCGATGATTGATCTGGACCAGGATGAACTGGCGCAGGATGTGGCGAATGCCTGACAATCGCCGGATTCTCGTGACCAATACCACGCCGCTGATTGCCTTATCGGTGGCAACGGGTAGCCTCGACATACTGCGCACCCTTTACGACCGGGTCATCGTACCTCGGGAAGTGGCTGAAGAAGTTTTAGCTGCCACACCACAAGCGCCTGGAGCGGCAGCCTTTCGCGAAGCAGTCTGGCTGGACGTCCGCACCACGGCGATTGATCTCCCTATCTATCTAAACAACACGCTGGATCTAGGTAAGGCATCCGTCATTCAGACGGCTTTGGTCGAACGCATCGAAAAAGTCTGCATTGATGAAACCGTCGGTCGCCGCATCGCCCGGTTAAACGGGCTGGTCTTGACAGGAACAGCAGGAATTCTGGTGAAGGCAGCCCAACAGGGATACCCGGTCGATTTATCGGCAGCGTTGGAGCGAATGCATAGCCACGGCATCTGGCTGGGCGAGGAGGTAAAACGCTTTATCCTGGCTGCGGCTGTGTCCTGATTGGTTTTCAGAGGCGGCCGAATAACGACTGCCGAAGTCGGACTTAAGGCATCAGGTAGAGATTCGCGGTTGTGATGTTGCTGGGCAGCGCTTCCAACGCAACGCCTTGCTGGCGGAATTGAGCTCGTAGACAGCGCAACGGTGCAAAAAGGCGCATCTTCCTTGCGGATACGCTCGGTTTCGAGACGCTGGCGCAACATGTCGCGCACCGTCTCGGAGCGGTTCTGGTAGCCCAACTCGCCGATCAGTTCGTCGAACTGGCGGGCCAGCTTCTCGTCGAGCGAGATGGTAAAGCGTTCCATGGTTCTCCCCTTGATTGTTTCGTTATGCAATAACGATACCACAGCTCCCGCAGCGTACCGGCGCGGGATGATGGCAGGCAGCCGAAAACTTGGCTTTCGCCAACCCGCGCGACATGCAAAGCGAACTGCCGCAAAAAATATCGGGGATTCAATTTCGGCTCGTGCCGCCGCGCCACGCAAATGTTAGTTATTACCATCTCGCAAAGCAGCGCGGCATAAGGAGGTTACTGAAAGCTGTGACTGGCTGGCGTTCTCATCGTCACCGGTTTTCCTTTGCCGCGAGGTAACACATGCCCGTTACGCCGCGTACATCCCGTACCTGTAAAACATACCAGGTCACAACCCCACCCGGTTCGGCTAAACTTACCCGCTTCAAATCGGGGGAGAGTCAAGTGGATTTCGTCACCGTCGTCACCCAGCCGCTCGGGCTGGCCGGATTCGCGCTCTCACTGGTCTTCGGCGCGCTCTCGTTCAAAAAAAGCAACATGCCAAACTGGTGGCCGAAAGCGGCCATGGCCCTGGCTGCCATCGCCCTGCTTGGCGGGCTGGGGTTGGCTTATCGGCAAGCCGCGCCGGTTGCCCCGCCGCCTGTCGTTACCCCCCAACCCGTCACGCCCGCTCAGCCTGAGCAGGTCGCCAAACCCGTAGCCAAGCCCGCGCCGAAGCCGGCACCCGCCGCGCAAGCCAAGACCCAAGGCGACTGTTCTCCCGCCTTCGCCGGCGTGCAAGTCGGTGGCGACCTCAAACTCGACTGCAAACCCGGCGAAAAGCAAAAGCCATGAAACCCGCACATTCGTCGCACTGCACGGTTCCCTACTTTGCAAAAGAGAAGCCCGTTGGGCCAAGCAGGGAATCGGTCTTTCTCCCGCAACGCCTCGTCGCGTTGATCCTGTCCGCGTTCGCCCTGTTCCCGGTCGGCGCCGCCCACGCCCAACCTACCGCCTCTACCCAGGGCGATTGCAGCCCCGCTTTCGCCTACGTGCGCGCCAAGGGCAACATCACCATCCAGTGCGGCCCGGCGACCAAGGAACTTCAGGCCATCGCCAACCTGCTGCGCGACCAGGGCAAGAAGCAAAATCTCACCGAAGCGCAAATGCAAACCCTGGTTGAAGCCACCAACATCATGTTCGGCGAGTTCCTCGCCCGCGTGGGCAAGCTCGACGACGGACTAGCGGAAATCAAGCGCCTGATCGAAGAAAAAGTCGCCCCCAACGTCGCCGCCCAACCCGCCGCGCAAGCCATCGAAGAAGCCAAAGCCTGGCGCGAAAAGTACCAAACCCTGCTCAAACAATGGCAGTTCGTCGAAGGCGAGAGCGAAGAAGACCAGGCGGCTCGCACCGCCCTGGAAAAACTCGACCTGGAGCGCGCGGAAAGCCTGCTGAAGACACTCATCCAGCGCCAGGAAAAACTCTTGGCGACGATGGCCGCGCGCCACTACCGGCTGGGCCAAGTTCATGAACTGCAATACCAGCCCCTGCTTGCGCTGCCTCAGTTCAAGCAAGCCTACCGGCTGCAACCGGCGAATGAGGACTATGCGTTTCGGTATGCCAAGGCGTTGCAATACCATGAACAGCCTCACAAGGCTATTCCGATCCTCGAAGTAGTTGTCGAAGCAAAACGACGCAAAGTAAACCTTACGCCGTCCAAGGAGAATGACTTGGGTGTGACGCTCAATTACCTTGCATTTGCGTATAGCGCTACTCAACAACACCAGAAAGCGGAGGGGATGTATGAGGAAGCAACGAGAATTTTCCGCAAGTTGCTCAATGCAAACCCCAACTCCTTGGTTTATTGGCATAACCTTGCAGGCGCACTAAACAATATCGCATCGGTTTATGTCGATACCGAACGCTATCATCACGCCGAGACCACCTATATTGAAGCACGAGACATCTACCGTAAATTGTCCGAAGAAAATCCGGAAACCTTTCTCCCTGATGTTGCTGCAACGCTCAATAACCTTGGTGTTCTTTACAGTGATATTCAGCGCTACAAAGATGCCGAAGTTGTATATAACGAGGCGCGAGAAACCTACCGCAATCTAACGCGGAGAAACCCAGAGATTTATCTACCTTATGTTGCTGCGAGCCTCAACAACCTTGGTGCCCTTTTCAGCGATACCCAGCGCTACCAGGAAGCCGAAGCCGATTATGGCGAAGCGTTGAAAATCTACCGAGAACTCGCCAGAGTCAATCCGGCTGCCTACATACCCCATGTGGCGATGGCACTCAATAACCTCGCTTTGCTTTACAACGATACGCAACGCCCCAAAGCAGCTGAAATTGCCTATCGTGAGTCCCTTGATATCCGCCGCAAGCTATATCTCCAAAGTCCCTCAGCGTTCCGGGAAAAATTGTTGTTGAGCTTGAACAACCTCGCCGATCTCCTCAAGGACTCCAACACGGAAGAATCCGCCCGTCTGCTTGCCGAAGCGAAGCAAATCGCCGCCGAGAAATAAATTTTCCCTTTCCCAAAGACAAGGAGGGCACTACCCACAACCCGCCACTTCAGCCGTTGTTTCGTTGTTCCCCTTTTACCATTCGTTGAGGAGTTCGAGATGAAGATACTTTGCGTGCATGGCGTAGGTCACAAGGAAAAGGATATTGGCAGCAAGGACGATTTCACCGTCGCGTGGAAAAACGCGGTGATCAAGTCACTGGGGACATGGGGGGTGGCGGAAAAAAAGCTTCAGTTCGAGTTTCTCCATTACGACCAGTTGTTCGAGGAAGCGGGTATCGGGCCGGACGACTACGCTGTTGGTGCAGTTGAATTGCTGACCAGTGGGGTTGTTCATACCGCGGAGGACTGGATAAATACGGTTGCCGGATGGTTTGGCGGAAAGCGTGATCTGGCCGATATTCCGGATACGGTTCGCTGGACGGCGGGGATGGTCGCCCAATGGGCCGCCGACGAAGAGTTGCGCGACAAACTGGTAAAAAACCTGTATGACCATATGGATGGCTGCGACATCGTGTTGGCCCACAGCCTCGGCACCTTGTTTTGCTACGACGCTTTCCTGCGTAAGCCGGAGGTGTTGGAGGACAAGTATTTCGTCTCCTTTGGCTCACAAATCGGCAATCCGGCAGTACGGGGCGTCTATCACGGCTATTTGCTGGACATCAAGCCAGCCAAGCGCTGGTTCCATCTCTACAACCCCTATGACCATGTACTTACCGCCCCCCTGGACGATCACATCCGCGCCGAAAACTTCATTCAGGTCAATGCACAATTTGATTCCAAGGGGTTGCTCAACCACGACGCGGAACGCTATCTGACCCACCCGCAGACAGTGAACACCGCTTGGCGGGAAATGGCAGGACAGGGGGAAAACGTACTGAAAACCCGCGCACTCAAAGCGCTGTCCGACGTGGCGACGCGACGCACGCCGACTCCGCTTCCGGGTGCAGCACCTTCGACCAATCGCAAGGCACTTTTGATCGGTATCAACGACTATCCCGATCCGCAAAACCGCCTGGAGGGCTGCGTCAACGACGTGTTCCTGATGAGTTCGGTATTGCAGGAATGTGGCTTTGCACCCGAGGACATCCGGGTAGTGCTGGACAGCCGGGCGACGGCGAGCGGCATCATGGATCGCCTGCATTGGTTGCTTGACGGTACCCAACCCGGCGACGAGCGGGTCTTGTTCTATTCCGGTCACGGCGCGCAGATTCCCGCACTTAATCCACTCGACGAACCGGATCACCTGGATGAATGCCTGGTTCCTTACGATTTCGACTGGAGTCGCGAACGCGCCATCACCGACAAGCAATTCAACGAGCTTTATTCCCAACTGCCTTATGACTGCTACTTCGTCGCCATTTTCGATTGCTGCCATTCGGGCGGGATGACCCGCGCCGGCAGCAGAACGCGCGGCCTGGTACCACCTGACGACATTCGCCACCGCGCGGTTCGTTGGGACGCCGACAAGGCGATGTGGATACCGCGCAATTTCGCCGCCCGGGAGCGCAATCTGACCAACGGCATTGTCGTGGGCGATACCTTGCATCGTCTCGGCCATGCCCAGGCAATGCGCATCCCGGACAAAAACGCCCACAAGAAAGCGTTGGAAACCTACGGGCATCATGGCCCATACCTGCCGGTGCTGATGCAGGCGTGTCGGGAAGACCAACTGGCTTCGGAATATCGCCACGGGGTAACTTCCTATGGTGCTTACACCTACTGCTTGGCCCAGACGTTGCGCAGCTTGCGCAACGACAAGAAAAACCCGGATTTCCTGACGCTTTCCGGGAAAGTCGCGTGCACCCTTTCGGAACTCGGCTTCGATCAGGTTCCCAATCTGGTTGGCCCGAAGGTGGTACTTGGAAGCAAAGTGCCGTGGGTCAAGTAAGCGCAACGTGGCGTTGCGAAAGGCAAAAAGAGCAAATAATTTACTCGGCATTTGTAGTAGCAATCCACACCGTTCGAGTTTCGGCTCGAACGGCTTTTTTTCGTCTCATGTTTCCATTTCTGGAGTCGCGTAGCTTGGGCCGGCGAGACACCAGCGCCTCCACCCCCTCACTTTTACAGCGACTTCTGGAACTGCATCACCAGCAGCTTCAAATGCCCGGCTGATTCTCCCGCTGCCACCGATGCTGGGTTCGTTCCTCACCCCAGCCTACTCCTTGCTATTTCCTATGGCCGAACCGATCCGCCTCTCCAAGCTGATGTCCGAACGCGGCCTGTGCTCGCGCCGCAAAGCGGACGTCCTGCGCGGCCTAGCGCCCGCCGGACGCCTCGACATCGACTCGCAAGGCCTGCTGGTATTCACCCAGGACGGGCGCATCGCCAAGCACCTGATCGGCGCGGATTCCGAAATCGAAAAAGAATACCTGGTGCGCGTCGCAGGCAGCCTCGACGAACGCAACCTGGCGCGCCTCAACCACGGCCTCACCCTCGACGGCGCCAAGCTCAAGCCCGCCAAGGTAAGCTGGCAGAACCAGGATCAGTTGCGTTTCATCCTCAAGGAAGGCAAAAAGCGCCAGATCCGCCGCATGTGCGAAATGGTCGGCCTGAAAGTGCTGGGGCTGAAACGAGTGCGCATCGGCAAGGTCATGCTCGGCGACCTCCCGGAAGGGCAGTGGCGCTATTTGCGCGAGGATGAGCGGTTTTAA
>JAGXQV010000179.1 GCA_018336195.1 Sulfuricella sp.
GTCAAACAGGCTGTTTTGCATGGCGTGGTCACGGGTGGCTGTACCGATAATTCAGATTATCCAGAAAGGCGGGAATTTATAGAAGTGCCCTTGAGCGTCTTCGTAGCCAAAGTGTCAAAATCAACGTTTGTTTTATAAGCTTGATTGCCGCCAAGAATTCGGCGAATGGCTTCACCATTGATAGCGGTAAATTCCCACAAGTGATTGTGAGTCAAAGCATCCCTCAAAATGTACACTTCCCTGATTTCAGACATTTTCGGGTAGCTGGCATATAGTTCTTGGAAAATGTCGTAACCAGTCTTAAGCCGTCCTTTTACGACGGATTCTTCAATTAAATCTGGAATAAATTTTCTTTGCTCCGGTGAAAGAGACAAAAAGGCCGCCCTTGCCATATAGGATTCGAACATGGCTACGGAAAGAAGAATGATCGGAAGCGAGTAGTCCTTTTCCACATACGAGTGTCTTGGATACCGGCGATACAAATTTTCCACCAAGTCGGCGATTGGCTGTTTGTAGGCATCGCCGATGCAGGTAATCACTGATTTATGCATGATTCCCCCTCCCGATAAAACAAATTAAACGTCTCAAACGGGATGATCTTCCCGTCCGGCCTTGCCATGTGTATGCAGGATTTTTTCAGGGCGCGGATATCGAGGTTGCGGGCATCCATGAACTGCACGATCAGCACCCGGAAGACGTTTTCGTAGCTGAGGTTGGGTGCGGCGACCTTGGGGAGGCAGCACAGCAGGTCGGAGAGGCAGTTGGCTTGCGATTCCGGGCTGTGGTTGGTGGAAAGCAGGCGGAACAGGCGTTCCTTGAGGTGCGGGTCGCGTTCAAACACTATCGTATTGCGCGGCCCGGCGAGCAGGGTTTCCGGTTCGATGTAGCGGGTCAGCGGGCGAATCTCGCCGCCCACCTTGAGCGCGTAGCCCATCGCGATGGTGTCCGGGTTGCACGGCACCGGGACGATGTCTTCCAGGGTGAACACCGCGGATTGCTCGGCGATTTTGCGGCGCAGTTCGCTGACGGTGAGCGGTACGGCATCCACGCTGCAGTCCAGCCGCCCAGCTTGCTGGATGGGTTGGAGGGTCACACCGCGCACGCAGGCGTGGGCGAGCGCGTGGCGGATCACCGCGCCGATTTCATCGTCGTTGAGGCCGCGTTTGACGGTCATCACCAGGGTGGCGGAAAGGCCATGGCGATCCAGGTTGGCGAGCGCGGCGGCGTGGATGGCGGCCAGATCCGCGCCGCGCAGTTCCTGCATGACTTCGTCGCGTAGCGAGTCGAATTGCAAATAGATTTCCACGCCGGGGCGATAGTCGGCGAGCCGCGCGGCGAATTCCGGCTCGCGGGCGAGGCGCAGGCCGTTGGTGTTAATCATCAGGTGGCGGATCGGGCGGCGCTTGGCGGCGTCAAGGATGGCGAAAAAATCCGGGTGCAGGGTCGGCTCGCCGCCGGAGATTTGCACCACGTCGGCCTCGCCTTCATTGGCGATGATGGCGTCGAGCATTGCTTCGACTTCGGCGAGCGTGCGGTGGCTGACGCGCTCCGGCCCGGACGCGGCATAGCACACCGGGCAGCGCAGGTTGCAGTGGTCGGTGATTTCCACCACGGTGAGGCAGGAATGCTGCATGTGATCGGGACACAGCCCGCAGTCGAACGGGCAGCCGCGCCGCATGGCGGTGTTGAAGCGTTCCGGCATTTCCGGCGCTTTCACGTAGATTTCCCGGCAGGCGCGGTAATAGGCCGCGTCGTCGCACACCATCACGCGCTCGAAGCCGTGCGTGGGGCACCATTTTTCCAGGTAAACCTGGTCGTCCTTGACGATGATCTTGGCTTCCACGCGCGTGAGGCAGGTCGTGCAGACCGAGGCGGTGGTGTCGTAGAACAGATAGGGGCGATTTTTGCGGGACATGGGAGTTCCGTTCAGAGTTTCTTGGGATGGAGTTTGCGCCAGGCGAGCGCACGTTCGCGACCTTCGGCGACGACTTCCGGGGCCAGTTCGCGGGCCATTTGTCCAAGGCGCGAGTCGTTGGCAGCGAGGAAATACCACTTGTAGGCTTCCGCCGGGTCGCGCGCGATGTGCTTGCCTTGCCAATATACTTCGCCGAGCAGATTACAGGCTTGCGGGTTGGCGTTTGCGGCCGCACGCCCGGCCCAGTAAATGCCGATGTCAGGGTCGTCCCGCATCGATGAGAAAATATAGCGGCGCGCCAAGACCAGTTGTGCGTCGGCATGTCCCTGATCTGCGGCAAGGGTCAGCCAGGCAAAGGCTTCCTGATCGTTAAGCGGCATGGCCCCGCGCGGCGCACCGCCGTACCAGTTATGGTCGTTTGCCAGACGGTATTGGGCGTTTGCTTGCCCGCCTGCTGCCAAAGGAAAACTGGTGTCGATTGCAGATATGTCCGGCTTGGGCGTGGAGCGCACGGAAACGCAGGCTGTAAGTGAAAGTCCGAGACAGAGGATGAGCAGGCGTTTCACGGTTTTACTCCCATTTTGATGGCTTGGCGTTGCGCGGCGGCATCCGCTTCGGCGCGTCCTGCCTGGATTGTCCCCAGCATCCGCCCCATACGGCGGGCGTTGAGTTCATCGTCGGCCAGCAAGTACCAGCGATAAGCGGCTTCGGCATCGCTGCTGACGCCCAGCCCTTTTTCATAAATCGTGCCGAGCCGGTTGGCGGCGTAGCGGTTGCCGCGCCGCGCAGCTTCTTCGTACCAGCCGCGCGCTGCAATCCAGTCCTGTGGCAGCCATTTGCCTTCCCGGTAGGTTTCGGCTATTCGCAGTATGGCGTGCAGGTTGCCGCCCCGGGCTGCGCGGGTAAGCCATTCCAGACCCGCTTCAGGGTTTCGCGTCTGCCCCAACTCGCCGCGCAGATGGATATCGCCCATGGCAATGCAGGCTTCCGCATAGCCTTGGCGTGCGGACTCGCCATACCACTTGAGGGCTTCCGCCGCATTCTTCTCCATCCCCGCCACGCCGTTGCGGTAGGCGGTGGCAAGCTGAAATTGCGCCTGGGGGTTGCCTTTTTTTGCTGCCGGCAGATAAACCCCGGTCGCGGTGTTATCCGGCGGCGGGGGCAGATTCACCGTGGCGCACCCCCACCCTGCCAGCAGCGCGCCGAGCAGCGCCACCAGGGAAAGGCGACGTGTGTCGCGCCAGACCCGCGTTTTCTTCACCACGACATTCATGTTGTCCTCCTTGCGAGTTGTAACCATTGTTGTCGAACCAGCGGCAGATACAAACATAGCGCCACCCCACACACCCACTGAATGCCCGACAGGCCCAGCGGATAGACGTAAGGCACCGGTTTCAGAAAATCCACGCCCAGCCGCCAGGCCAGATAGCTCGCCAGCAGCAGCTTGAAAAGCAGGCCGGGTTGCCCGGCGAGGGTTGGTTTGAGGCGCGCCAATCCCCGCCACAGCAGGGCGGCGAAGGCGATTTCGTAAAGCTGGGTAGGATGGCGCGGAATGCCGTCGCCGAAATCCACGCCCCACGGCAGCGCGGTGGGGATGCCGTAGGTGGCATCATCCAGCCCGGCGAGGAAGCAGCCGATGCGTCCGACCATGATGCCCAGCAGCACCGGGAAAACGAACAGGTCGCCGGTGGATTGGCGATGTCCGCTGGCGAGCTTGGCGATTTCCACCCCGATCAGACCGCCGAGCATCCCGCCCACCAGCGATTGGCCGGAGAGCAGCAGGCCAATACCCTGGGCGTGGTCGGCGAAAAGATGAGGCATTTCGATCCAGAACACCGCCTTGTTGCCGATGGCCGCGCCCAGCAGACAGCCGACCAGCACCGCGTAATTGCTCCCCGACAGCATCCCCTGCCCGCTCGCCGCGCGGCGCAGCGCCCAGTAATAACGCACCCCGAGGAATATCCCCAGCGCTTCGAAAACGCTGTGGACGAGATGCGGGTCAAGGTTGGGGATCACGCTTCGGACTCTCCGTCCTTGGGCGGCAGCGGCGCGAAATAGCTGCCGGCAATCACCAGCAGCGCCACGCCGATCAAGGACAGGCTCCAGGTCAGCGTACCGGCGTTTGCCAGATCGACCAGCATGAGCTTCAACCCGACCATTGCCAGCACGGCAAAACCGCCAAACCACATTTTGCGCAGCCCGTTGCGGGTGGCATAGACCATCAGCCCCAGCGCGGTGATCGTCCAGAGCAAGGACAATATTCCCTGGAACAGGGCCGAACGGTACAGGGCGTCGGCCTGGAACGGTACCCCGCCCCAGTGATGCGTCAGGCGTGCGGCCAGCGCGCATACCCCGATGACGGCCTGCCCGGCCAGCGCCACTTGAACGAATTTGAGTGTGCCGGTTTCTTCGCCGTCGCACCGCGCTTGCACCTCCGCCCGCCAGCGCAAGAGGCCGAGAAAAACGGCACACAACACCGCGTCCAGCGGATTGAGCAACGGCAGGTAGGGCAGCCCCCAAGCGCCGGACTGGCTGAAGTTGGCGTAAAACGGCCAGATTACGGCCAGCGCCAGCGCCGGGAGCAGTATCCCTTCCAGATAGGTTGCGGGATGAGCCGAAAACGGCTGGATTTCCCGCGTCACCCCCTCCAGCGTCAACCAAATCACCAAGACCGCGCTCACGCCCCAAACCAGTACCGCCCACAGCGCGACGCCGGGCCACCAGTGTCCGACAAACCACGCCAGTTCCCCGGGCATAATCGCCATGACCAGCCAGGCGGCGCCTGCGTGCGAAAGCATGGGGAATACCGCCACCTCGGCCTCTTCCTGACGCCGCAAGACGGCGTAATGCACCAGCAGCGCAAGGGGGAAAAAAGACGCCATGAAACCTTGCAGCAAATGGCCGTAAAGCGGGATGGTCAGCAGTGCCGCGAGGGCCAGGGCCGGCCACAGCAGGAAGGCGGGCTGGCGCAAGGCTCGCCAATCCAGGCGGGTTCCGGCGATTTCCATGAACACCACTGACATGGCGAGCCCCCCCACCCCGCCGGCAAGTGCCGTGGCACCGTCGAAATATCGGTGGATCGCCCAGGCCAGCGCGGCAAACCACCAACCCTGCCCCCACCAGGTCAAGACGGCGTCCTCCACACTCCGGCGCAACAGCCAATAAGCGCTCGCCAGCCCGGACAGGGAGAGCACGACCATGCTTGGCAGCACCTCGCTTGCGGGCGCAGCGGTAAACGAGCCGAGCGTGGTTTGGCAAACCAGCAAATAGGCCCCGGCGATAAATTGCAAGAGCGCGCCGAGGGTTTGCGAGCGGCTATCCTCGCGCAGCAGCCCCAGCCGGATCAGGCCCGCGCCGCCCAGCGCCCAGAACGCGGCGGTGACGGTCGCATCGAACGCCAGCGGAATCGCCAGCGCCAGCAACACCGCGCCGATCGCCAGATACACGCGGCGCAGGATTTCCGCGTCGATGCGCCGTGCGCCCCAAGCCAGCGCCAAGTAATACAGCCCCGCCGCAAAACTGCTCCACGCCAGACCGTCCGGCAGGTGTTGTACCACGCCCACCTGTAGCCCCAGGCTCGCCAGCGGCACCCCGATGAGCAGGATGCCGTCGCCCAGCGCCCGTGCGCCGGGGGCCTGCCGCCATGTCGCGAGCAGCGGGGCGAGCGTATACCCCATAAAAAACAGCACCAGGAAAAATTCGGAAACCTCAAAATCCGCCGGGTGGTAATGATCCAGCCCCCACGCCAACCCGATCAGGAAGGTAAAAACAAAACCGGTGCGGCTCAGCGCCCGCCAGTCCTTGTGCCAAGCCAGGCCGAGCACCACCAGGTTAAGCAGGGCGAAATAGCCGAACAGGCGGACTGGCTCGCCGCCATTCCCCGCCGCCAGCAAGGGCGCGACAAATGCGCCGGCCA
>JAGXQV010000180.1 GCA_018336195.1 Sulfuricella sp.
GAGCCGCTCCAGCGGGTCGCCTGCCTCAGAGAGACTGGCATAGCGATTCTGTAGGTCAAACAGGCTGTTTTGCATGGCGTGGTCACAGGTGGGTGTACCGATAATTCAGATTATCCAGAAAGGCGGGAATTTATAGAAGTGCCCTTAAACAACAACAGCGAGAACCGCCTGCAACAGCAGCAACCGAGCGGGAACTCGGATTAACGGCGATTGTCCAGGGCGTGATAATTTAGAAAAGGCGTTGGATTTCCTATCCTTCTTTATCGAGACGGCTGACTTCGTCCTGTAGCCACTCCCGAAAAACCCGCAGCTTGCGCTGCTGTTCCTTGCCCCTCGGGCAGACGAAATAGTAGGCCCGCTCCGAGGGCAAAACGAGGTCGAAGGGGATGACCAGCCGACCGCAGCGCAGATCGTCATGGGCCAGGATGCCATGGGTGAGGAGCAGGCCGGCGCCTTCCAGGGCGGCGTCGAGGGCATGGTCGGCACTGTTGAAACGCAGACCCCGACCGACATCGCCCCCCACCAGGCCGGCCACCCGCAGCCAATCCGCCCAGGTGGGCACATCGGCATGGTCGGCCAGCATGTCATCGTGGATGAGGGGCACCTGGGGCAGGACGCCGGGAGCATCCAGGGGGCCGAAGCGGGCGATGAGCTTGGGGCTGCACACCGGCACGAAGGCCACATCCATCAGTTTTTCGTAAATCAGGGCCGGATCTTCGGCGCGGAGATGGGGAATGCTGCGAATGGCGGCGTCAATGCCATCGGTGGCCAAGTTGGCATAGGCGACGGACGAGGACACCCGGAGATCGATATCCGGGCAGGCCTCGGCAAAACGATAAAGCCGCGCCGCCAGCCATTTGGCGGTGAGGCCGGGGGAGGTGCTGAGGACCAGGACCCGGTCATCGTCCTGGGCGGCGCGCAGCCCCACCACGGCGTCACGGATCAGACCGAAGCCGGCCTGCAGGCCCGGATAAAGCATTTTGCCCTGGGCCGTCAGTTCAATGGCGCGGGCGCGCCGCTCGAACAGCCGCAGCCCCAAAAATTCCTCCAGACCCCGGATCTGATGGCTCAGGGCTCCGGGGGTGACATTCAATTCCAGGGCTGCCCGGGTAAAGCTGAGATGGCGGGCGGCTGCCTCGAAAGCTCTCAACGCGCTCAGCGGCGGCATTGCCTTTGTCATGAGAATTTCTCACTCATCAAAATAGATAACGTCGTTTGTGATCGAGCCAGCATAAATCTAGAGTGCCATGTACTGCAAACATCATTGAGAACTTCTCATCACGAAAGGAGAACACATGACTGGGATAAACGTGGCGCTCGCCGAGGCTCCCCCCGTGCGCTGGTCGGCCATCAACCTGCCCCAACCGGTCTGGCTGATCGTGCTGGCCTTGGCCATCGGGCTAGCGGACGGCCGCAGCGCCCCCGACTTGATCAAAGCCTTCGGCGCCGGCTATGGCCGGGCCCTCGGGGATTTCGCCCTGATCCTGATCCCTTCCTTCATCCTGGCCGCCTGCCTGGCGCGCCAGGCTCTGGGGGGCGCCGCCGGCATCGCCGCGGCCATTGCACCGGCCACGGCGGCCGGCATGGTGTGCCCGGATACGTCTTATGCAGCCCTGGCCGCCGTGGCTCAGGGGCGCAAGCTGTCGGTGGCATTCGGCAGCTATGCCGGTTACCGCCTCCTGTTTCCGGCCGGCCCCCTGATCGTGGCGACGGGGCTGGCGGTGGATAGTTCGAGCCTGTTCTTCCTGGGGGCGGTTCTTCTCGCCCCGGTCTGGCTGGTGGGCGAGCTCTGGTCCCGCCGGCGCGCTCTGCCGGTGGCCGATGCGCCGCCGGCAGAACGGTCGACGCAGGGGTTCTCGTGGGCCATGGCCTACGCCCTCTTCCCCCTCGCCGTCCTGGGCAGCCTGCTGGTCATTGGCGGCTTAGCCCCCGGCGGGAAGATTCCCCTGCTGGATTTCATCACCCGCCCCAAAGGCGCACTTCTAGTGGCCGCTGCCCTGGCAGTGGCGGCCACCCGCCCAGCCCACCGCCGGGAATGCCTCGACGGGGCCGTGACGCGAAGCGCTTCCTTGCTGCTGGTGATTGGCGGCGCCAGTGCCCTGGGTACCATGCTGATGCAGGTGCTGCCCATCCGGGACATGATCCCCGCCTCGGCCACGGGGACCACCATGCTGGCCGTGCTGTTCGTGGTCACCATGGTTTTCAAGATGGTGCACGGCGCCTCCACGGTCACCTTCGCCACGGTGACGCCCATCCTCGCCCCCCTCGTCCATGCCACGGGCGTTTCCCCCGCTGCCGCCGTTTTTGCCATCTGCCTCGGCTCCTTCCTCATCCTGCCGACCGATTCTTTCTACTGGCTGGTGCGCAGCGACGCCCTGGCACGGCAGAAGGAGCCGTCAGCCATCGTGACGCTGGGGCTGGGCGCCGCCCTGCAGGCGGGCACCGGCTTCGGGGTCTTGCTGCTGATGAGCCTGTTCGGCCTGGTTTGATCCAGTAGACCAAGTGTCCCTGTCCAAGACATCTCCGCCAAATGGGCAGAAAACGCCCGGCCCGCCCCTCAAACTCCGTCCTGGATAGGAAACGGCATGACCGATCTAACCCGCCGCGAAAGCAAACTGGTGGCACTGGGGGCCGCCATGCGCAGCAACTGCGTGCCCTGGTATCGAGCATCACATTCCGGAAGCCCGCAAGGCCGGCCTCAACGACGCCCGCCACCGGCATCGCTAGATCGGTGTTCTGGCGCCGAACTCGCCGTTTCGGAAAGCGGTCACCGCGCTGGCGGCGGTTCCGTCTCTACCCACCGCCCCCCGCCGGACGAGACGACAGGCGAGCCGGCACATCGCAAAGCGGCGCGCCATGTCTGATGGAACTACTAGCCATTCGACTAAGCGCGATAAAACATGCGCTAAGTCGCTGGTTATGGGCGCTGCTGCGGGCACGGCATGACTTCATGCAGTTCGAATACCTCACTGATTAGCGCTGATTGGGAAAAAGATTGCCTGAAATGCAATTTCCGGCAGATCCCTGGAAACCCAGGACGGGGTATTTCCCGAGTAATCACGGGGTGCCGGCAAGGCGACGCCGAACACCTTTCTCCCGCGCAATCCCGCTATTTCGAGTACTTGCGAATAATCGCCTGCACTTCCGCCACGGCGTATTCGATTTCGTCGGTGCTGAGGGGCGCTTCCCGGTTGGTATCGTGGAAGGGTTCGAGACTGCTCACCGAAGCGCCGAGCGGGACGGTGGCGGCGGACATGGCACGGTCGCTGAAGAAGCGCCGTTCGTCGCCCCAGCGCATGGCGACGGCGCTCAGGTTGTCGCCGGTTCTGCCGCCGCGCAATTCGGCGTTGTCGAGCAATTCCGGGAGCGCGACCGTAAGCGGATAGGTGTCGAGGATGGCAGCGATTTCGTCGAATTCGAACTGTCCCCACAGGCCGTCGCTGCACAACAGGATCACGTCGTTTTCGCGCATCACCGGTTCCTGGGAAAGCGCCACTTCGGGAAAGCTGCCGCCCCCTAAGCAACTGTATATCTTGTTGCGTTCCGGATGGGTGGTCATTTGTCCGGCGCTGATCTGGCCTTCCTCGAACAGACGCTGCACCAGGGAATGGTCGCGGGTGCGGTAACGCAGCTTGCCGTCGCGGAAGTAATAAAGCCGGGAATCGCCGGTATGCGCCCAGTAGGCGGCGCCTTCCTGAACCACGCAGGCCACGCAGGTGGTACGCGGGAATTCGGTGAGACGATGCGCCAGGGAATAGTCGTTGATGCCGTTATGAGCGGCGATCAGGCTGTCGTGGAGGAAATCCAACGGCGCATCGAGAGTCGGGTCGGCGTGCTTCTGGAAGGCGTCGGTGACGAGCTGGACGGCGATTTGCGCCGCCAATTCGCCGTGGAAATGCCCGCCCATGCCGTCGGCCACTACCATCAGCAGGGAATCGCGCCCGTAGGCGTAGGCCAGGCGATCCTGGTTGTAACGACGCGCGCCTTGGCGGCTGGCCTGGGAAATCGAAAATTTCATCGCTGAGTCACTTTGCGGAAAGCGGCCTTCATGCCGCCGATCAGCCCTTTGGACCGAGCCGGCTGGCTGACGGGAGCACTGAGAGCCTTTTGTAAGGCGAAGACGCTCTGCGGACGTTCGAGATGATTGAGGCGCAAACACCAATCAACGATGTCCAGGAGTTCGTCGGAATATTTGCCGTGCCAGATTTTTTTCGCCGCCGCCTGGTGGTCTTCTTCCATGCGCAAATTGGCGGCCTGCGGGGCATAGCCCGCCATACAGGCAAAAATCGCGGCGCCGACCGCGTAGATGTCGGTCCACGGGCCGAGCGGCACGTCGCCGCCGTATTGCTCGGGGGCGGCGAAACCCGGGGTGTACATCGGCGTGAGGCCGGCATGTTCCTGAGTCAACGCGCAACGCGCCGCGCCGAAGTCGATCAACAGCGGGGTCTTGTCGTGGCGGATATAGATATTGGAAGGCTTGATGTCGAGATGCAGGAGCTTGTGGGTATGCACTTCGCGCAAGCCATTGAGCAGCTCGATGAAGATGTGGCGAATCGCGCTTTCGCGGATCGGGTTGGCCTTGCCACCGTTTTCCAGATGGCTCTGGATGTATTCCTGGAGCGAGCGCCCTTGCTCGTACTTCATCACCATGTACACGGTTTCGTTGGCGCGGAAGAAGTTCACCACCCGCACCACGTTGGGATGAATGATCTTGGCGAGCGCCCGGCCTTCCTCGAAAAAACTCTTGAGGCCGTGGCGGAAAGCCGACTGGTTGATGGTGAGCGGCCCCTGGACCTGCAGGGCGAAATCCGGAGTACGCGCCACCAGCGAACTGGGCAGGTACTCCTTGATGGCGAACTGGTTGCCGGCTTCATCGTGGCCCAGGTAAACCACACTGAACCCCCCGGCGGACAAGGGCCGGTCGATGAGGTATTCCTGGAGGCGGTAGCCTTCGGGCAGCGCCTGGCTGGGGTGTTGTGAGGGCATCCTGCCGTCTGTATGATAGGTCGGGCTAGACATTCTCCCCGATTCACCGGAAAAAACAAGGTATCCCCATGATATACAGCATGACCGGCTTCGCCGCCGCCACACAGGACACTCCCCAAGGCACACTGACGCTGGAACTGCGCGCCGTCAACCACCGCTACCTGGACGTGAGCTTTCGCATCGAGGAATCCTTGCGCGCCTTCGAACCCGCCCTGCGCGAAGCCATCGCCGCGCGCCTGGGGCGCGGCAAGGTCGAATGCCGCCTCAGCTATTCCAATCGTCAGGACCGCGACGACGGGCTGCAACTCAACCTCGCCCTGGTCCGGCAACTGGTGCAGATGGGCCATCTGCTCCAGGAATACGTATCGGACAGCCGCCCCTTGAGCATCGCCGACATCCTGCGCTGGCCGGGCGTGGTGGGCGGCGACAGTCCGACCGCCGACACCCTGCGCGAACCGGTGCTGGAACTGGTCAAACGGGCACTCGACGATTTCACCGCCAGTCGCGCCCGCGAAGGCGAAAAACTCAAGGGCTTCCTGGTCGAACGCATCGACGGCATGGAAGCCATCGTCGCCGGGGTATTGCCGCACCTGCCCCGCCTGATTAGCGCCTACCAGGAAAAACTCTCGGCGCGTCTCAAGGACGCCATGGGCGCCGGCGACGACGAACGCATCCGCCAGGAACTCGCCCTGTTCGCCCAGAAAATCGACGTAGACGAAGAACTGGGGCGGCTGCGCGCCCATTTCAGCGAAGTCCGGCGGGTTCTCGCCAAAGGCGGCGCGATGGGCAAGCGCCTGGATTTCCTGATGCAGGAACTCAACCGCGAATCCAACACCTTAGGCTCCAAATCGGTGGCGGTGGAAACCTCGCAAGCCTCGATGGAACTGAAAATCCTCATCGAACAAATGCGCGAACAAATCCAGAATATCGAGTGACGTTACGCATATGCGCCCTATCGGGCGCTCCCGGATTTTGCTCGCGCTTCATCCGGGCTGACGCTGGAGAAGCAGGCTAAATCGCGCTCAGGGTTTGCACTGCCCACTGTACGGAGGCCTGTCGTTGCCGCACCGGCGACCGTCAGTCCACGTTGCACCGCTCAAATTCGCGTAACGCAGATCCGCGCCGTTTAAATTCGCTTTTGACAAATCCGCCCCTGCCAAGATTGCGTGCGTTAAATTCGCCCCGCTCAAGTTCGCACCGGACAAATGCGCGCCGCCCAAAAATGTTCGGGCCAGATTCGCCCCGGCCAAATTGGAACCGGTCAAATACGCCTTCCCCAACCTCATGTCGGCTAAATTGGCGCGTCTCAAATCACAGGAAACGCAGTTCTCTTCCACGTGCAAGGTAAGCAAATCCCTCAGCAATGCCGCGAATCCCTGCCCCGCGCTATTCTGGTGTACGAACACGACATGCGCTTCGCCGTTCGTGCCGCCGTGGCGAACTTCCTGGCGGTAACGCCCCTCGGCCAGCGTCGATTGACTGCAAGGGTCGCCGGCCTTGAGGGTGAGCAGAGCGGTACCTTGGGCGTCGCGTAGCGTCAGGGTATCGGCGCCGTCGCTCTCCGCGTCGAAGCAGAATTGATAGTTGCCGGCGGGCAGTTGCAGGGGGAATTGGTCCATACCGGCGCTGCCGCTGTCGCTTGCGGCGCCGCTATCGCTCGCCGGTTCCAGGTTCAGGACGACAATGTCGTCGAGGGTCGCGATCAGTTGCTCGTCAGTGACGAAATCGTCCTCGCTCAAGGCGTGCATGGGCAGCGCGGCGCTGCCCAGTTGCCAGCGCTGGCCGCCAAGCTGGAGTTGGAGATCGCCGTACACCGTGCCGCCGACATGCACACGTTGCAAGGTGAGGGTGTTGCCGGCGGCATCGAAAACGGCGTCGCTGCCGTCGTCGTCCTGCACCGGGCGCGCCGCGCCGGCGCTGGAGAGGGTCCAAGTGCCGTCGGCGGACAAGGCGATGTCCACTTCGGGATAAACGACCTCCCCGCTCCTGACCAGCGGCAGGTGCAGGCGCTGGCTGGTACTGTCGTAGCTGGGCGGCGTGGCGTGGGCGCTGGGGAGCAGGCTGGCAAGGAGGAGGACGCCTGACGCGGCGGCATGGTGCAGAAAAGGGGGGATTGGTTTCATGGCCTATTCTTTCGTTAAGCTCGTCAAAAATGCGGTCTCGGAGGCTAAGTGGCAAGCGCGCGATTTTTTCGAGGACAGGGGGCATAGCCAAACGACGAAGTGTCCAAATGGCAAACCCCGACCATGCGCAATTTGGGCGGGGTTATCGTTGCATGGAGGACTTCCGAATATGCCGTCCGTGTTTATAGCGGCGGCCAGGGCACGCTCATCTGCCCGGTGAGGCCGCTGCTGTCTTGGCTCCAGTCGGTGAGCGCCCACCCGCAGAGGTGGGGGTTATAGTAAATATGACCGACGCGAGTCTTGAAATTGACGCGCAGCGGCAAGCCACTGGGCAATGCCTTGCGTACCTCCGGCGAAACCCGCCAGACCCACTGCATGACCGGCTGAAAGGTACCTCTGCTCATCTGCGACATGGCTCCCATGCCGTTCCAACCGAGGGGGCCGATGCAACCTAGGCCGCTGGTATCGTAATAGGGCTTGGCGATATTAAAAGACCACCCGGCATTGTTGATTTGGGTGCCGGACAGATTGGTCAGCGTGACATCGGGAATGTCGTAGGAATAGGAATTATTGACCGAGACACCGACCCCGAACTTGCCGCCGCCGCTGACTTCCGGCTTATCGCTGGCCTTGGCGCTGGCATTGAGTTCGCCGCTCAGGCTCCAGGTCACGCTGCTGCTGGCTTTAGCCGTTTTTTCGATGGTCGCCGGACTGGATTGAGACAGATACACGGCGGGGTTGTTTTCCCATCCCTCGACAAAGCTATCCACGGCGTAATAGCTGGTGAAGCGGCCCTTGTCGTCTCTTAAGTCGGCATGGATATCGTTGCTTGCCGAGAACAACCCTTGCTGGCGCACCAGAAACCAGTCTTCGTTGACGGTGCGGTTGTGCACGCTCCATACGTTGGTGGTCAGCGTATGAACATTTTTACGGAAACGCCACACCATGCGCGATTCCGTGGATTTGACAGCATCCTCAAGGTTGGTAAAAGCGTCGGCGGCAAACCCGTTCAGGTCGCGTTTTGCCGCGGCGCTGCGCACGCTGGGCAGGTTGCGCATCCCGTCCTGCGCCAGCCAGTCCGCCAGCAGACGGAAGCGCTCGCTTTGCAAGGTAGCGTCGTCGGGAACCGTATCGGTGGCGGTGCTGCTGCTGGAATAAGCTTGTCCAGTCGTGGGGTCGACACTGACCACCGTGGCTGTCGCCAGCCCTTCCGGCACATCCGGGAGCAGGATGAAATCGTACCAATTCCCACTACTATCGGTGTCCACGGCATAGGCATCGACCCGCTCCACGCTGCTTGGCAAAACCTGCTCCGCCGGCAGGCCGACAAGCAGGCGGAGTTGATCGATGTCGGCTTGGCTGGCGTTGAGCAGCACGACCGGCACTCTCTGGGCAATGGCATCGCGAACGACGGAGAGTTGTCCTCCCAGAGTGGCGATGTCACCAATGAACAGAGGCTCGCCGACATCCCGACCGCCGAGGTCGAAAAACGCCGCCGCATCGTCGGCGAATTTTCCGCTCAGGGCGCCAATCAAGCGCACCGGGGTTTTATCGACGCTATTCAGGTAACTGTCGAGGGAGTTCAGTTGCCTGATTGATTTGCCGTCGTAAAAATACACGTAGCCATCGTCTTTCACCCCCAGACACAAATTGGACTGGTAGCAGCGGAAATAATAGCCGTTGTCGTTATCAGTGACCGGGCTGGTAGGCGCGAGCAGTTGCGTGCCATAGGTCTTTTCCGCCCAGGAAAAAAGGCGTTCGGCGTTTTCATAGAAAGTCGCGTCGTGGTTACCCGCATGGACGGCTGGCGCCGCCAAGGCCAGGGAAAGGAGCGCGACGGCGCGACATAGCGGTTTCACCGAAAGAGGCTTGCGCATCGCCGCCGGGGCAGCGGCGGGCAGCCCGGTTAGTCGCTTTGCGCGGTTTTCGCTAATCTGTTTCATGGAGCATTCCTTTTGTTGTCAATAAATGAAATCGAAGCAAATCATGGTGTTTCCTGTCTTTTAAAAAGACCTGCCTTGCCATGAAGTCCACCCGAGTTGCGGAAGGTGAACCTTGTTTCTGTTGCATGAGCAACGATTTCGGCAAATCAGTTCCAATCCGCCCGGCATTTGGCGATGCGTAGCGCCGTATAGAAACATTCGACGGATTACGCTGCGCTAATCCGCCCTGGTGTGCTCTGCCGTTTGGCAGTTAATAGCCGGCGTTCCCGGCTTGTTCCAACCAGCCGTCCAGGCCGCCGAGGTTGCCTGGTGCGGCGCCGTCGTAATACCACAGGGCATTGTCCTTGGCGCCGACGCACAAGGTTTTGCCCGAGTTGCAGCGGGCGGTGTAGCCGCCTAGGTAGAGAGTGTCCGTGCTGAGTTGGAGGGTGGGGTTGGTCGCGGCTCCCCAGTTGAGGACGCGCTCCGCGCTGGAAAGCGCTTGAATCGCGGCCAGGCCGGCGAGGTCGCCGACGCTGTAACCGACCAAGGCGTAACCGTAGTCGCCGTTGGTCATGGCGGTCTGGAAGATTCCCGGCGTTTCGTTGAAGGTATGGCGCGCCAGCGGAACCACCTCGCTGCCGCCCTTGGGCAGCAGCTTGGTGGTGTAGAACGTGACGGTGTCCTTGGCCTGGATTTGCAGGTCTTCGCGGCTGATGAGGTAGTTGTCTCCATGGGATTCGATCGGATTGATCGAGTAGGTCAGGTTGCCGGCGGCGTCCGGCGCGATGCCCACCATGCCGAGCAGCGGCGCGGCCAAGCCGGGACGCTCGATCACCGCGATGCTGTTGTAGCTGACGCCGCTGTTCGCCACTTGGGTGATGAATACCGGGATAGGCATGAACGCCTGGGCATTGCCCAGCATCAGGCCCTGACCATTCCATTGTTCCATGTAATAGCTGCCGTCGCCGGTCAGGTAAGAGGGGTTTTCGCCCAGCAGGATCAGCCCGCCATCCTTGTCGATCAGGCCGTAGCTGCCGCGTGCTTCCGCCAGATAGGGCGAGGCGAAACGGGCGGTCATGCCCAGCGAGTTGACGTTGGCGGCGCTGGCATCGCTGTCCCGGGAGCCGTCGCGGGCGCTGACGTAGGATACGCCGGCACCGACCACGCCCACCTGGAGGGCGCCGACGCTCGGCGCGCTGGCGCTTTTCTTGAGCGTGGCGTAACTCTTGATGAGTTGCCCCCAGCCGTGGTTTATCAGGCCGACGCCGACTTGTTCGGCGGCCCTGGCGGCATTCATGTCGAGGGGGGCGATGGCGACGCCGTTGGAACGGGCGCGGGTGCCGTCGTCGCGTGAATAAACGACCAGCTTGTCGATGGCGCCGGTGGCGGCGCCGATCTGCTGCTTGAGACCGCCGTCCTGGCTGCGCACGGCAACGACGGAGAGAAAATCCTTGAGGTCGATGGACAACTGGGAAGGCACCACGTCGGGATCGACCGTGAGGCTGCCGGCGTATTTCTGGGTAGTGTAGAAGGCCCGGATCACGTTCGGCATTTCGCTGCCGACGGCGCCTGCGGCAAGCGCCGAGGACGCCGCTTCGAGAGCCTGGACGGCAGCGTCCACCTGGCCGAGATCAAGCACCGACAGGGTCTTGCCGTCTTGGACCGAAGCATGGCTGGCGCTATTGACGAAACTGTCGACCATCGCCTTGCCGACTTCGGCATTGCCCGGCTGCGCGGCGAGGGCATTCAGCACATGGGCGTAATTCCAGCCGTGGCCGGGTTCCAGTTCTTCGGAAGCCACCATGTACCGGCCGAAATCCTTGATCGCGACGGCGGTCTCCATGCTCGCCATCAGGCAGGCGTCGAAGCCGATCAGGTGATAGCAGGATTGCGTGCCGGCCAGACCGTTGTTGATTTTGGCAAGGTCGAGAACGGTGTTGCTGTTTTGGTCCGGTCCGATGCCCGGGGTTGTCGTGTAGGAACTGCCGTGATTCCAGAAACTCAGGAACTTGCGGCTGTCCTGCGCATATTTGCCGTTGACGTAGTTGAGGAACGCCTCGAAAGTGGCTTGCTGCCCCATGTCCGCCGTGTCGTCGCGGTACAGGTAATTATCGGCGTTGCCCATCGCGCCGTCCGCCATATCGGCGACCACCTGCGCCATGTCGGCATATTTGATGCCGTGCCAGCCGTCCTTGGTGGCGCCGCCGAAGGCGATCACGACATCGACGTTATCCTTGTCGGACAGCGCGTTCCAGCCCTCCACCAGTTGCTTGAGATTGGCCGTCGCAAATCCCCCGTCACCTTCCAGATCGGCGCCGACGATGTAAATCGCCCACAGTTTGCGGCCGTTGCCGGTAGCGGCGAGGTTCGCCGCGCAGGCGCCGGTGGTATTGGCGGCGAGCGGCTGGAGTGCGGCAAAACGGTTATTGCTCGACAACTGCCGGGCCGGCGCTGCCTTGCCGATCATCCGCGACAATTTGTGCAAGGTTGCCGGATCAGGCGCTGAGAAAGGCGCGGCGCCGACATTTCCGGACAGCAAACCGATGAGCAGACCGGCATAAACGACAGAACGATGCTTCACTTTCAAGATATCTCCCCAAAAAATACAAAATGCTTCCAATCCGTTACGGCGGAAGGCGCTAGCGTTTTTCCGCCCTGCTCGCCGATTCAACGGAATACTCGTAGGAGCGGGCTTGCCCGCGACTTGCACACCGCTTCGGGGCCGAGGCTTCTCCTACCGGGCCACATTGCGACCATGCCCCGGAACGCCGCCTCCGCCGTAGGAACGCGCCTTGGCCGCGACAACCCCCGTCTCTTCGGCCTACACCGCTTCGGGGCTGAAGCCCCTCCTACTTCACGCCCATCCCCTGGGCGGTGACGTTGCCGTAATTGAGATAGACCTTGGCTCCGTCCAGCCACCAGCCGTCCTTGGCGTGGGAGGCCGGGAAATCGAAGAGATTCAGCAACTGGAAATCCGGGCGCAGCGTGAAGCGCCGGTCGGCGAGGGTGATGGCGTAGTTGCCGTCGCCGTTGTCGGCGATGGTCGCTTGGGGGTCCAGCGCCAGCAGTTCGGCGCGCAGTTTTTCCACGATGCGGAACGCCGGATAAATCGTTTGCGCGATGCCGTTATTGGCCCACACCAAGTTGCCCGCGTCGTCCTGGGTGAAGCCGTCCGCGCCGCTTGCGGCTTGCAGGGCCAGCGCGGCGCGCGCCGCGTATTGGCGACCCTTGCCGACCAGATTCAGCACGCCGTCGCTATCCAGAGTCGCAGCGGCCCCGCTTGCGCCGGCGGCTTGGTCGATGCGGTCGAGAAAAGCCGCGAAATCGTTCACTATCGGGGCGAGGCGAAACACCACGCCGTTTTTAACGACTTCCGTCATGCCATTGCGCGTCACTCCGTCGGCACGCCCGGCGTCCACATTGATGCCCAGTAAAACGGCGGCGATGCCCGGCCCGAGGGTGCCGTCGGCGTTTTGCGCGAGGCTCGCCTGACCCAGCGCGGCGGCGATGGCGTCGAGCGGTGCCTGGCTGCCCAGGCGCCCCAATTTGCCGCTCAAGTTGAGCGCCGCCGGCATCCGGCGACGCGGGTCGGCGGCCACTTTCAGCGGGTCGCCCACCGCGCCGTCCGCGCCGGACAGCGAGCCGACGCGCAGGGCGATTTTTCCGGCGGCGTTTTTCTCCGCTACTTCGCCGGCGTAGACCGTCAGGGTCAGGGCTGCGGCGAAGCTGTTGGCTTCGCCGCTCAAGGTGATGCTGCCACTGGCGACCGCGAGCGCCGCCCCGTCGCTGGTCACGCTCGCGCCATCCACCCCGGCGCTGACGATGCCGCCGGACAATGCCAGGAACGGCGTCCCGGCGGGCGCGCTGAAGGCCACCGCACCGCCGCTCACCGCCAGCACCAGGGTGTCCTGGCCGTTCACCGCGACTTTCTTGAGCGTCACCGTCGCGGCGCCGCTCTGGGAGCTGACGGTGAACGTCATCCCATTCATTTTGAGCGTCACCGGCTGGTCGCTGCTGCTGCCGGGTTCGGGCGGCGCCAGCACGATCGGTGTACCCGCGACGTTGGTCCCGGCGGGAATCACCACGGTGCTGCCCGGTGTGGCGTTGACCGGTGTACTGCCGGTCAAGGTCGTTTCGGCGTGGCTGGAGGCGTTGATGACGGTGGGAGTGGAAGGAGTGGCGGTGTCGCCGCGGCTGGCGCTGCACGTTCCGGAGTTGGCGCCGCCGCTGCTGCCGGTGCAGCTCCAGGTGTAGGCACTAGCCCCCGTGCTCACGCCGCTGGCCGTGCCGCTGCTGCACAGGTTGCTGCTGGGAACACTGCTCGCCAGGTTGCCGTGGGCACTGCCGCAAGCGCCGTCGACCGGGAAGACATCAAACGCGGCAAAAGCCTGTCCGCCGCGCACCAGACGAACATGGTTGCTGCCGCTTTTGCCGGCGGGATAAGGGCTTCCGGCGTTGAAGAACACCCCCCATGCCTTGTTGAGCGGATCGGGCGCATACGAGGTAGCGCTCCAGAAATAGGTGCCGGTGGGGGTGTGGGGGAAAGTCGTCGCGTCGATCGCCGGGTTGCCGGCGGCAAGGTTGACGATGCTTTCCAGCTCGTTCTTGTTGGGCAGGCGCCAGTCGCTGTAGCCCAGATGCTTATCGAAATTGCGCGCGCTCACCTCCGCCAGAGCTTGATCCCAGGTGAACACCGTCGCACGGCCCGTGTCGCAAACGGCGGCGGAGGAGAACAAGCCCAGCGAGCAGCGCTCCCACACCAAACCGGTGACGGCGTCGGTCACCGTGCCGCCGGAGACGCCGCCGGCCCCGGCGGACGCCAGGGCATCGAACGCGGCGGCGGCCTGCCCGCCGCGCACCAGGCGAACATGGTTGTAGCCGCTCTTGCTGGCGGGATAGGGGCTTCCGGCGCTGAAGAGCACTCCCCACGCCTTGTTGAGCGGATCGGGCGCATACGAGGTAGCGCTCCAGAAATAAGTGCCGGTGGGGGTGCGGGGGAAGGTCGTCGCGTCGATCGCCGGGTTGCCGGCGGCAAGGTTGACGAGGCTTTCCAGTTCGTTCTTGTTGGGCAGGCGCCAGTCGCTGTAGCCCAAGTGCTTGTCCAGATTGCGGGCCGTCACCACGGCCAGGGCCTGATCCCAGGTGAAGGTAGCCGCACGGCCCGTGCCGCACGCGGTGGAGGAGGTGTACAAGCCCTGGGAACACTGCTCCCAGACCAATCCGGTGGCGGTATCGGTTACCGTGCCATCGGCTTTGACGGTGTAGGCTGCATGAGCCGGCGCAACACCCCAGGCCAGGGCGAGCAGCAAAACCCGTGAAATAAAGTGCGGGAGGGAAGCTTTCATGTCTAGGCAATCCATGGCTGTCAGCGCACGAGGCGAACAAAGTTGCTGTCGGTTTGCGCCGGGAGGTCGACACCCCCGTCGCCGAAGCCGACAATCCACGCATAATCGACAAAGCCCATGGCGATATTGCTGTAGCTCCGCGAGACATCGGTACTCCAGTACCCGGTGGTTCGAGTGGCCGGAAAATAGTTGCCATCGATGGCCGGACTACCGCCGCCGTTGTTCACGATGTTCAACAGTTCGCGCCGGATCGGCAAACGCCAGTCGCTATAGCCGCAGCGGCGGTTGGTGTTGTCGTTGGCGGTGGCGCTTTGGGCCGCCGTCCAGTTCATGGCGCCCAGGGTTTGCAGGCTCCACACCAGGCCGGTGACGTTGTCTCGGGTACAGGCCCAGTCAGTTGCCGGACTGGCGCTGTCTGCCGTGCCGGTGGTGTTGGCCGCCAGCGTGCCGGTGCAGTTGGCGGCGCCCTCCGCCGCGCCGTTCCAGCAAATGCGGGTGAAATCGAAACCCGCCACCCCCCCGCCGGTCTTGGTCAATTGCCCGGCAGCCGCCGCGACATCGCGCCCATAGCGCCCGTCCTGATGCGGGCTGTAGCCCCCGTTGCCGACATTGGCGGCATCGTTACAGGCCACCGTTTGGCCGGTACCGTAGTAGCTGATGTAGCAACTGGTTTGCCCGGTGTCATTGAGCAAACCGGTTTGGGCGTGGGCAACGGAACCGCCACCGATGGCGGTCAGCACGCCGACCATGGCGTGAAAGGATGAGAATGCGCATTTCATGATGTATTGACCTCTATCGCTTTGTTTGCAACAAGTTGCACGGTGGGCAGATACCCGTGCGGCACTAACGCCTTTCCCGCACACGGGGCTTTTGCGCGGCTTTTTCGCGTCGACCCGGAAAATGACGAATGGGTAAAGGATAGTCGGGCAGCGTTTACGGATCGTTTACGGTTGTGACCAACTTGGCACTTGTATTGGTGTGGTCTTTGGTAAAATCGGCGTTTGCGTAACACTTGGAAATCGCCACCACCCGCCATGCCTTCGCCCTACTCCCCCTCGCAGCCGTTGCTTTGCGCAAAACTATTGGGACTGCCGGAATTCACCATCGACGGACGGATTTTGTCTGGCCGCGCCTACCAGAAGCTCCACGCGCTATTGGCTTTTCTGCTCATGGAACATGAGCGCCCCCATACGCGCGAGTCTCTGTCCGCCTTGCTGTGGCCCGATCACGACAAGGAAAGGGCGCTGCGCAACCTGCGCCTCGGCTTGCACCATTTGCGGCAGGGATTGGGCCGGCACGGCGCGGCGCTGATAGTCGGCGATCGACGCACGATCCGGATCGCTCCGGGGCACCCCTTCCTGCTCGACGCCCTCGAACTGGGGGCGCCGCTGCCGAGCGGCGCTTCGACCGCCTCCCTGGAACATCTGGTCGCGCTCTATCGCGGCGACTTCCTGACGGGACTGGCGTTGCCCGGTTGCGAGGAGTTCGAGGCGTGGACGCGCAGCCACGCCGACACGCTGCGCCGCACCGTGCTGCGTTTGCTGGAAAGGCTCGGGGACGAGTGCGAGGCGCACGGCGAGGTGGAACACGCCCTGCAAGCCGCGCGGCGCCGCATCCAGATCGAGCCGTGGAGCGACCCGGCGCACCGCCAAGTGATGCGCCTGCTCGCGCGGGCCGGCCAGACTGACGCTGCGCTCGAACAGTTCCGCGCTTTCGCAACCACGTTGCAACAGGAATTGGGAACGGCGCCGCAAGCCGATACCGTGGCGCTGGTCGAGCGGATACGCCGCGGCGAGCCTTTGCAAGGAGAGGCTCCCCCGGCGGCACCTGCCGCGCCGGGCGAACGCCAATTGCTGACGGTCATCGCCATCCGCTCGCTCGACCAACCGCGCGTGGGCGAGGATCCCGAGCTGTGGGCGGAACGAATCTCGCGCTTCACCGCACGGCTCGCCGCGCTGGTGCTGGAACTCGGCGGGACACTGGCCGCCACGCCGGACGGCGCCTGGGTGGGCGCTTTCGGCTTCCCCCACGCGGAGGAAGGCGCCGCGCGGCGGGCGGTGCAGGCCGCGCTACGCATCGCCGCGCTTGGCGACGAGGAACGCGGTGAATCCCAGTTCGCCGTGGGCGTGCACACCGCCGTTGCGCTCAGCGATGGCGTGCACGCCGACCGCGGCGGGATGGTGACGGCGGTGGCGACGGCGCTCGCCCGTGCAGCCGAGGGCGGCGGCGTGCTCATCAGCGGCGCCACGGAGTTGCAGACGCGCAGCCTGTTCGAGATCGAGCCACAGGAGGACGCGCTCCCCGCAGCAGCCGGGAGCGCTTTTCACGTGTTGCGGCCTAGCGGCGCCGTCGACCGTCTGGATCGCGCCCCTCTTACGCCGCTGCGCGGGCGGCGGGATGAATTGCGCTTGCTGCTCGACCTGTGGCGCGCCGCGCAAGGCGGGCAAGCGGAGGCGGTGTTGTTGTTGGGCGAGGCCGGCATCGGCAAGTCCCGCCTGGTGCATACGGTGAGCGAGCAACTGCGGGCAGCCGATAATCACGTCGAGCGGGCGCTACGCTGCCGCGCCGAGTTTCGCGACGCCGCCTATTACCCCATCATCGAGTTGATCGAGTCTTTGGCAGGCTATGCGCCGAACGATGCCGCCCCGCTCAAGAACGCGGCTGTCGCGCGTCTTCTGGATGAGCATGGCGCAGACGGCGTCAAGGCGCTGCCGTTTATCGCGCGCCTGCTCGGCTTGGCAGACGATCCCGCCCTGGCGGCGCTCGCCCCGGCCCAACTCAGGGAGCACACGGAACAAGCGGTGCTGGCGCTATTCCTCAATCCGGCCAAACGCCACCCGCTGCTCTTCGTGTGCGAGGACCTGCACTGGGCCGACCCCTCGACCCTCGGATTCCTGAGCCGCTTCATCGGCGCAGCCGAACCCGGCTACCGCATCCTCGCGCTGCTCACGGCCCGCCCCGGCGAGCGTCCGCCTGCGCTGGCCGGCCTGCGCACCCTGGCGCTCGGCCCCTTGGACGACGG
>JAGXQV010000181.1 GCA_018336195.1 Sulfuricella sp.
ACTTTATCGCGAGATTATATTTTTCGCTGTCCACAACGTTAAATTGCTGACCGGTAAAGCTTGTCTGCTGCATTTTTAGCATTGTTCAAAATACCTCGGTTGAATGGGGATGAATGTACGATTCTCCAAAGAGCGTTGTCAAATCCGTTGATGACGGCATTTTCTACACCTGCACCGCTCTACTCAGGCAGCTCGGCAAAGGGCTGTTGCAACAAGGTCAGCGATCGTCCCTGGTTTTCTGTGCGTTATAGCTCCAGACGCCAATGCGCTTGTTAAACGCCGGACGCTTCCGACATGGCGATGGTGGGAAGATTGGTAGTGGAGCTATTTAGCCAAATAATGGCGCAGGAATGGAAAATCAGTTCAACGCGCTGGCCAGCTTGCGCCGGTACTGGCTGACCAGATCGCCTTCCCCACCCAGCAGGTTGAATACCGACAGCATGGTCTTGCGCCCGATGTCGTCGCCGAACTGGCGGTCGCGCAGGAGGATTTCCAGGAGGTGTTCCAGCGCCGGCGGGTAGTTTTCCTGCGTCACCAGCAGATTGGCGTATTGCAGGCGCGCTTCCAGATCGTCGGGATTCGCTGCGATGCGCGTTTCCAGCGCCGTTGCATCGGGTAGCCCATCGCCTTTCACGGCGAACTCCAGGCGTGCCATCAGTTTCACCACCCGGTTGTCGGTACGCTGGTCGTAGGACAGCGCATCGAGCATCTCGCGGGCTTCCTGCAATTGATTGGTGTGGAGCAGGATATCGGCGGCCAGGATGCGTGAATCGAGATGGTTCATGTCGAGCATCAGCGCTTCTTCGAGGATGCGCAAAGCAGTGGGTGCATCGCCCCGCCCGAATACCTCGCGGGCCGCGTAGCACAGCTTGTCGGCGGAAGACGGAATCAGCTTGTCGAGGAAACGCCGCACCGTGCCTTCCGGCTGCGCGCCGCTGAAGCGATCGACCTCCTCGCCGTTCACCAGCGCCACCACCGTCGGTATCCCGCGCACCGCGAAACGCTGGGAAATCCGCCCGTTCTGGTCGGAATCGATCTTGGCGAGAATGAACTTGCCCTGGTATTCCGCCGCCAGCTTTTCCAGTAGGGGTTTCAAGACCCGGCACGGGCCGCACCATTCCGCCCAGAAATCGATCACTACCGGCACTTTCTTGGAAGCCTCGATGACCTTCTCTTCGAATTCGGCTTCGTTGACGTCTAGGGAAAATTCGGACATGGCCTACCTCGGAAATATTAACGATGCCTAATATTCTAGCGCAAAAATCATGGTGGCGTAGCGGTGGAAAGTGCTCTGCTCCGTGAAGCGCTGTCTGGCCGTTTCAGCGGGTGGGCTTGAGGTTGTTGCTGACTAGCAGTCGTTCGAATTCCTCGCCCGGCAAGGGGTGGGCGAACAGGTAGCCTTGCGCGTAGTCGCAGGAGGCGGCGATCAGCATATCGCGCTGCTCGATGGTTTCGACGCCCTCGGCGATGACCTTGAGTTCGAGTTTGTGGGCCATGGCGATGATGGCTTCGACGATCACCCGGTCGCCGTGGTCGGTGGTGAGGCCGCGCACGAAGGACTGGTCGATCTTCACGTAATCGATGTGGAACTTCTTCAGGTAGGCCATCGCCGAATAGCCGGTGCCGAAGTCGTCCAGGGCCACCTGGACGCCGCTGTCGCGGAAGCTGTTGAGCGTTTCGGTGACGCTGGCGTGGTCGTCGAGCAGCAGCCCTTCGGTGATTTCCAGCACTACGGAATGGGCGGGTAAATCGATTTCGCGCAGGTAGCCCAGCCAGCTTTCGTGGGTTTTGCCGCTGGCGAACTGGCGCGGTGATTTGTTGATGCTGATCTGTACCGGGCAATTGACCTTGGCGTGAGGAATTTCCATGTCGCTCCAGCGCTTGGCCATGCGCGCCGATTCCTTGAAAACCCAGTCGCCGATTTCGTTGATCAGGCCGGTTTCCTCGGCCAGCGGGATGAAGGCTGCCGGGCCGATCATACCGTGTTCGGGGTGAAGCCAGCGCAACAGAGCCTCGGCCTTGACGATGTGGCCCGAGGAGAGATCGACCACCGGCTGGTAGTAGACCTGGAATTGCTCGCCGGCAAGGGCATCGCGCAGGCTGGTGCCGATTTGCATGCGGGTCTGGGCGGCGAGTTGCATCGATTCGGTGAAATAACTGAAGCCGTTGCGTCCGTGCTCCTTGGCCGCGTACATCGCCTGGTCGGCGCTCTTCAGGAGGTTTTCCACATCTTCCGCGTCGGTGGGGCACAAGGCGATGCCGATGCTCGCCGAGATGTACACGCTCTTACCATGCACGTCGAAGGGCAGAGCCAGCATTTCCACGACGGTCTGGGCGATTTGCTCGACCCGGCTGATATTGGCGAGATCCGGCAGGACGATGGTGAATTCGTCGCCGCCCAACCGTGCCACCGTGTCCGATTCGCGTACGCAGGCGATGATCCGTCCGGCGGCTTCCTTCAGCAAAAAGTCGCCGGCATCGTGGCCGAGGGTGTCGTTGACTTCCTTGAAACGATCCAGGTCGATGAACAGCAGGGCCAGGGTCTGCCCGGCGCGCTGGGTTTTGCGGATTTCCTGCTGGAGACGGTCATGGAACAGGTTGCGGTTGGGCAGACCGGTGAGGGTGTCGTAATTGGCCTGGCGCCATACCAGTTCGGCGGTGCGTTTTTTCTCGGTGATGTCGGAGAACATCGCGATGCGCCGGTAAATCTCGCCGTGTTCGTCGCGCAGGGTGTTGATAGTCAGCCATTCCGCGTATTCCTCGCCGTTCTTGCGGCGATTCCAGATCTCCCCCTGCCACTGGTCGGTATCGACCAGCGCTTGCCACATCGCTTCGTATTCGGCTTTGGGCGTGCGTCCCGATTTGAGCAGTTTGGGATCCTGGCCGCGCACTTCATCCCGGGTGTAGCCGGTTACCCGAGTGAAGGCGGGGTTGACCGCGACGATACGGTTATGGGCGTCGGTCACCACGATGGCTTCGCCGCTGGCCTGGTAAACCGAGGAAGCGAGTTGCAGATCGGCCTCGGCATGTTTCTTCTCGATGGCGATACTGGCGAGGTTGGCGGCGCGGTGGATGAGTTCGAGATTGGCGGCGCTCGGCTTGCAGGGCTGGCGGTGGTAGATGGCGAAGGTGCCCAGCACGTTGCCGGCGGAATCGCGGATCGGTTCCGACCAGCACGAGGCCAGCCCGGCTTTCGCCACCACTTCGCGGGCGGAAGCCCAGTAGCGGTGCTCGCGGATGTCCTCGATCACTACCCGTTCGTTGCGGAAGGCACAGGTGCCGCAAGAGCCCATGCCTTCGCCGATGTCCATGCCGTCGACGGCATGGTTGTAGAAATCCGGCAAGCTCGGCGCGGCGCTGATATGAAGGCGTTTTTCGTGATCGAGGAGGAGGATGCAGCACAACATGTGGGGATCGGTGCGTTCCACGTATTCGACTACCAGGTGCAGGATTTCCTTGAGTTCGCCGCCTCCGGCGAGTAGTTCGAAAATGCGGTTGCGCACCTGTTCGCGGGTTTCCTGCAAGTTTTCGTAAGTGATGTCGATGCCGGTCAGCAGCAACTGGATTTCCTTGCCGAACTCCAGGCGCTTGCCGATGATGTGGAAACACCGGCATTCGCCGTTGCCGTCGAGGATGCGGATTTCTCCCTCGTCATGGCCGTTTTCCAGGGCGCTGCACAAGCCCGCGACCACCCGTTCTCGGTCGGCGGGATGTACCACGCCGAGGAAGCCGGCCTGGGCGAGTTGCAAGCCGTCGTAGCCGACCAGCAGCTCGAAATTGGTGTTCCAGTCCACCAGCCGCTGTTCGCGGTCGAGCCGGGCGAACAGGCCGGGCAGGCTGTCGATCAGGGTTTCCGAAAAAACCTGCTCCTGGTGGAGATTTTCCTGCTGACTGAGGATCCGTGCCTGAAGCTGGTTG
The DNA here is from genome assembly GCA_018336195.1 of Sulfuricella sp. Classification (GTDB taxonomy): domain Bacteria; phylum Pseudomonadota; class Gammaproteobacteria; order Burkholderiales; family Sulfuricellaceae; genus JAGXQV01. Next base: position 3,919 of record JAGXQV010000181.1, read on the forward strand.
AAGCTTTCCAGCAATTGGCGAATTTCCGTACTGCCGTTGATCGGGATCGCCCGGAATGGGGTGTTGCTTCCGGTCATATCGCTCAACATGGCCGCCGCGCGGCTCAAGGGCGCCAGCAGGCGATGAACGAACAGCCAGATCAGCAGGGCAATCAGCAGGGATGCCAGCGCTGCTTCCCGATAAATGTCGCGCTGCAGGGCGAGGATCGGCGCGAATGCCTTTTCGGTCGGCATGTCGCCGATCACCAGCCAGCCGGTGGAAGGAACCCGCTTGGAAGAGGTCAGTTCCTCCACGCCGCGCGAATTGACGGTAATTCCCGAACCTTCGAAACCCGCCAGATAACGGTCGAGCATCCGGTTGGCGCCGTCTTGGGGGATCGCCTGGAGAATCCGCGACTTGTCGGTGGCGGTAATGAACAGCCGGTCGCGCGGAGCAACGACCAGGATGCCGCCCACGGAATCGTTCTTGGGCATGGCGATGTCGTGGAAAACGTCGTTTTTCGAGATCATCATGGAGCCAGCCAGCACCCCGGCGATGTTGCCGGCCTCGTCCTTGATGGGCACCGCGATGACGATGGCCGGCAGTCCCCAGGTGCGGCTGACGTGGGGCTTGCTGAAAGCCGGCTTGCCGGTTGCCAGCACCTCGCGGAAAAAATCGCGTTCGGCATAATTCGTCCCTTGGCGCCCGGCGTGTACCGGGAAATCGGCGAGGCACGCGCCATCGTCGCGCAGCACGACCAAGCCGAATTCCATCAGCTTGTAAATTGCCCGGCGCTCGCTCAGGTAGCGTTTCAGCGTCTCGCCATTCTTTTTCCAGTCGCGCGGAATCGCGTCGGCGATCAGCTTGAGCGAATCGAGGCGAATCTCGATGCCGTAATTGATGCCTTCGGCGATGTCGCTGACCGCGGTGTACTGCTGGGAGGAAAGCAGCGCTTTCATGTCGCGCCGTAGTGTCTGGGCGGAATGGTAAGCCATGCCCCAAATGACCACGATGAAAAGCACCGAGGTAAACAACGCCACACGGGTTTTCAGGCTTGACGGCAACAGTCGGGAGGGCATCTTGGAATTGTTATTACGCTGTCATGTAACTGGATGTTAGCCGATATTCTGCACCATAGCGGGGGGGCTGTGGAAAAAAAGAGTTGCTTGTCCTGGAAGGCGTTTGCGCCCCTTGGTTTTTCGAGTAAAAACCAAGGGCTGGATTACGCGGCGGAGGATTTGAGGCGCGTCGCGTAGAACTTGTGCAGTTTCGCCAGCTTGGGCGAAATAATCGCCCGGCAATAGGGTTGTTCGGGGTTGCGGGCGTAATAGGCGAGATGGTCGTCATCGGCGTGGAAAAAGCCTTGATACGGCACGACCTGCGTGACGATGCGCGCTGGCCAGGTGCGTTCCCCTTCCAGCGCGGCGATGTGGGCTTGGGCGGCGCTTTGCTGGTGGGGCGTATGATAAAAAATGACGGAGCGGTACTGGGTGCCGATATCGTTGCCCTGGCGGTTGGGAGTGGTGGGGTCGTGGATTGCGAAGAACACTTCCAGCAGTTCCTCGAAGCTGATTTGCGCCAGGTCGAAATGAATCTGCACCACCTCGGCATGGCCGGTTTCCCCGCTGCAGACCTGGCGGTAGCTGGGATTGGGGAGCGTCCCGCCGGCATAACCCGGCGCGACTTTTTCCACCCCGCGCAGGGCCGCAAAGACCGCCTCCAGGCACCAGAAACACCCGCCGCCCAGGGTGGCGACCTGCAAGCCGGGTTTGTCGTCGTGGGTCATAAGCCTTATCCTTGCGCGTGGTTTCGAATCGGGATACAAATCAATGATACAACCAACCGGAAAAATCCGGCGCACGGCGTGCGCCTTGCTGTTGCTGGCGGTGGGATGGATGGCATCCGCCGCCCAGGCTTTCGACGCCGGCAACGGCCCACAGCGCGGCACGCATACCGCGACCGGCACCATTCAGGTGGCTTTCACCCCCGGCGACAATGCTACCTGGCTGATCGTCGACGCCATCCAGAAAGCCCGCCATCAAGTATTGGTGATGGCTTACAGCTTTACCAGCCGCAACATCGCGGTGGCCCTCATCGCCGCCCGCCAACGCGGCGTGGACGTGCAACTGATCGCCGACCCGCGCCAGGCGAAATCGGTGGGTCACAGCCTGGTCGATGAAATCGCCGCCGCCGGCGTGCCGACCTTCTTCGACGACCAACACGACAGCGCCCATAACAAGGTCATGCTGATCGACGGCGGCGGCCAGAACGCGGTGGTGATTACCGGCTCGTTCAATTTCACCCAGGCCGCTCAGCAGCGCAATGCCGAAAACCTCCTGCTGATTCGCGGCAACCCGTCCCTCACCGCAGCCTACCTCGACAACTGGCGGCAGCATCGCGCCCACGCCGTCGCGTTCCGCTACAAATAAACCTATTCCGTTAAAATTCCTCAATGGACAAACCCGCGCTGATTCACAACTTGCTGCTCAATCTGACCGACGACCTGGGGCATCCCGCCCTGCTCTGGCAGTTCGCCGTACTGGTGCTTAGCGTGGGGATAGGCTGGGTGCTCAGTCGGGCGATCCGCCGCCGCCTTCCGGAAGCGGAAGGCGTGGTCAAGCTTGGGCTGGGCAGCATCAGCCGGGTGGTCTTTCCGCTTGCCGCGCTGCTTATGGTGTTGATCGGCAAGGCCGTGCTGCGCCACTGGTTCGGCGGGCACGTCAATCTGCTCAACATCGCCGTCCCCCTGCTCGGCGCGCTGGCGCTGATCCGTCTCGCGGTCTACCTGCTGCGTCATGCTTTCGCACCAAGCGGCTGGCTGCACACTTTCGAGCGTTTCATCACCTGGACGATATGGCTCGGTCTGACGTTGCACCTCACCGGCTTTCTTCCGGAAATCCTCGACGTCCTCGACGACCTGGCCTTCCATCTCGGCAAGCAGCGCATCTCGGTGTTGATGATCCTCGCCGGCGGGTTGTCGGTGCTGGTCACCCTGCTGATCGCCCTGTGGCTGGGGCGTGCGCTGGAAGCCCGCCTGATGCGCGCGGAAACCCTCGACATGAACTTGCGGGTGGTGCTCACCAAGGTGAGCCGCGCCGTGCTGATCCTGCTTGCCGTCCTGATCGCCCTGCCGGCGGTGGGGATCGATCTTACCGTGCTGTCGGTGTTCGGCGGCGCATTGGGGGTGGGGCTGGGTTTCGGCTTGCAGAAAATCGCCAGCAATTACGTGAGCGGCTTCATCATCCTGCTCGACCATTCCATCCACCCCGGCGACATCCTGACCGTGGAAAACCGCCAAGGGGCGGTGTCTCGCCTTACCGGGCGCTACATGGTGCTGAAAAGCCAGGACGGTACCGAGGCCATCATTCCCAACGACACGCTGATTACCTCGACGGTCATCAACCATTCCTATAGCGACCGCAAAATGCGTATCGGTCTGAGCGTGCAGGTGGCTTACGGCACCGACGTCGAACGTGTCATGGGCCTGATGGTCGAGGCCGCCCGCCAGCATCCGCGGGTTCTCGCCGATCCGGCGCCCAAGGCCTATCTGAAGGATTTCGCCGACAACGGCATCGACCTGGAACTCGGGATGTGGATCAACGACCCCGAGGAAGGGCAACTCAACCTCAAGTCCGACCTGAATCTCGCCATCTGGCGCATCTTCCGCCGCGAAGGCATCGAAATTCCCTATCCCCAGCGCGAGGTCCGGATACTCAACGACGCGCCACCGGCATCTTGATCGCCAGCGGCGACAGGCAACAAAAAACCCGCACAAGTGCGGGTTTTTTTTAACCGGAAAATCCGAGCTTATTTCAGCTTGGTTTCCTTGTAGTCCACATGCTTGCGGACGACCGGATCATATTTCTTGATCAGCATCTTTTCCGGCATGGTACGTTTGTTCTTGGTGGTGGTATAGAAATGACCCGTGCCCGCAGTCGATTCCAGCTTGATCTTTTCGCGTCCGCCTTTCGCCATTTTTCAGCTCCTTAAACTTTTTCGCCGTTGGCGCGCAGTTCGGCGAGGACGGCATCGATGCCATTCTTGTCGATGGTGCGCAACGCAGCATTGGAAATACGCAGGCTAACCCAACGATTTTCGCTTTCCACCCACAGGCGGCGGTATTGCAAATTGGGCAGGAAACGGCGCTTGGTTCTGTTATTGGCGTGGGAAACGTTATTCCCGCTCATCGGCTTCTTGCCGGTGACTTTGCATACGCGAGCCATGTGAAATACTCCAGATCGAATTTCGTAAAACGCGATTTATACCATATTTCGGAGGAACGATTCAAGAAAAATTTGAATTTCTTCCTCGTTCAGGTGGTCGGCGAAAGGCCGGAAATTCGTATTGCAGGCCCGTGGTTACGCGGGTTCAGGCGAGTATTTTCCAGTTAGCGATCAATGCCGCCTGACCGTAAGGCTTTCCGGATGAATCAAGGAGATTCCACACCGTCGCGTCGCAGATCAGGAAGCGTTTGCCGCTCTTCGAAATACGCACGCCTATATAGTCGTCGACATATCCGTTGCGCGTTACCCGTTCCAACAGGCGCGAGCGTTCCTCCCGGTTGAGCGGTTCGGCGGACAGGCGGGAGGGCAGGCGGGTGAATTCCGCCCAACTCATTTCGAAGAGTTCCAGCGCCCGGCGGTTGGCGTAATTGAAAATCGGGTCGTCTTGGGTGCCGTGCGACACCACCGCGAACGGCGCCTGATCGAGCAGGGTCGGCGCATCGGCGGCGTCGGCTCGCGGCTCGATGAGGGCGCGCCCCGTCCAGTGTAGATAGCTGGCGTGCAGGATTTCGACATGAGCGGCGATGTCCATGAGTTTTTTCGTAGGAAGGAAAAATCCGGAGATAATATCACCGGGTGCCATTCCTGTTTCTTCCTCCCGGATACTGCTTTGTCAGGTAATATTGCCGCGTTATTTGACACACTGTGCAATATGGCACGCCGTGCCGGTTCGGGGTGCGCTTGAATCGACAGGGTTTTTTTCTGGCATCCGAATTGCTCTTCATTAATCATTGCTTATGAATAAACTCTCCAACAAAAACCTGTTCGCGGTGGTCGCCCTCCTGGGCGTAGTGTTCGCCGGGACGGTAGCGGAAAAGCTCTGGCCGACCCTGTTTACCCCGCCATCGGTCGAATTGCCGCCGACCGGCTGCGACTTGCAAGTGGGGTCGTGTACGGTCAGCCTGCCGGAGGGCGACAAGCTGACTTTCGCCATTTCGCCGCGTCCCATCCCGGTATTGCAGCCGATACGCCTGGAAGCTACCCTCACGGGAGGCGACGCGAAAAGCGTGGAAGTCGATTTCACCGGGGTCGACATGAAAATGGGCTTCAACCGCCCGGTTTTGCAGGCCAGCGGCGCCGGACGTTTCGTCGGGGACGCCACCCTGCCGATCTGTACCCGCAACAGCATGGCCTGGCGTGCCACCGTGCTGGTCAACGCGCACGGCAAGCTGTACGCCGCGCCTTTTGAATTCACCACGTCGAGGAATTGATGAAACGAGGAATCCTGATCGGCGCGATTGTCGTGCTCTCCGTCTTACTGGTGTGGGCCACCGTGGTGTGGCAGCCTGCCTCGCCTCGCCCCGGCGCTCTTTCGCAGGGGCCGCGGGGCGGCGATTTCACCCTGCAGGCGGCCAGCGGTCCGCTGGCGTTGCACGATTTGCGCGGCAAGGTAGTGCTGCTGTATTTCGGCTATACGATGTGTCCGGACATTTGCCCCACTTCACTGGCTTTTACCGCGCAGGGCTTGAACCATCTCGACAAGGCCGAACAGGAGAAGGTGAAAATGCTGTTCGTCACCGTCGATCCCGAGCGCGACACGCTGGAGCGGGTGAAGGACTATGCGAGCTTCTTCCACCCGTCCATCATCGGCCTGACCGGCAGCCCGGAAGATATTGCGCGCGTGGCCCGCCTCTACGGCGCCAGCTATGCGCGCCAAAATGTCGACTCCGCCGCCGGCTACGTGGTCGATCACACCGCCGATACTTACGTGATCGCCCCCGCCGGTAAATTGTTCGCCGTCCTGCCGCACGGCGCGCCGCCCGCCAAGGTGGCCGAAACCATCCGCGCGGCGTTGGTCGCAAAGTGACTTCCCGTTAATTTTTTCCAAGGAGATTCAGCATGAAATTCGTTCCCACCCTGCTTGCCGCCGCCCTGGTCGTTGCCGCCCCCGCATTTGCCGGAAGCGCCGCCGATGCCGTCACCGTCGCCGATCCCTACGTGCGCCTGGTGCCGCCCGGCCAGCCCGCCACCGGCGCCTTTTTCGTACTGAAGAACAGCGACGACAAGGATCACAAGGTGCTCAAGGCGGAAAGCAGCGCCGCCAAGGTGACCGAACTGCATACCCACCTCAACGAAGGCGGCATGATGAAAATGCGCCCGGTGAAGGACATCGAGATCAAAGCCAAGGGCGAAGCCGAACTCAAGCCGGGCAGCCTGCACGTGATGCTGATCAACCTCAACAAGCCGCTCAAGGAAGGCGACAGCATTCCGCTCAAGCTGATTTTCGAGGACAACAGCAGCAAGGAAGTCAGCGCCACGGTACGCAAGATTCAGGCCGAAATGCCCATGGGAAAACCCGCCGACATGCCGATGGGCAAGGGTGAAATGATGCACCATCACCACTGAGCGATCTACCGCAACAAAAAAGCGCGGCGTCATAGCCGCGCTTTTTTTGTCCGTGGAGCGCCGGCGTCTCGCCGGCCTGCCGGCAGGATGCCGGCGCCCCACTCAATGCTTGCCGGTGCTGCCGAACCCGCCTTCGCCGCGGTGGCTTTCGGGAAATTCCTCGACCACGTTGAAGCCCACCTGCACCACCGGTACCACCACCAGTTGCGCGATGCGCTCCATGGGGTTGAGGATGAACGAGGTCTGGCCGCGATTCCAGCAGGACACGAATATCTGCCCTTGGTAATCGGAATCGATCAGTCCTACCAGGTTGCCCAGTACGATGCCGTGCTTGTGCCCCAACCCGGAGCGCGGCAGGATCATTGCCGCCAGTTCGGGATCTTCAAGATGGATGGCGATGCCGGTGGGGATCAGTTCGGTCTGGCCGGGATGGATGGTCATCACATGCTCGATGCAGGCGCGCAAATCCAGGCCCGCCGAGCCGGGCGTGGCATAGCAGGGGGGATGTGTTTTGAGGCGCTGGTCGAGAATCTTGATGTCAATTTGTGTCATGAGTGCTCCTCAAGCTAAGGTCAAGCCGCTTCCTGCTGAATGCGGCTGTGGTCAAGAACATTTCGGTATAAATCGATAATCGGGAAGCACAGGTCGTAATCGCCCCAAACCAGGTCGCCGTGTTCGATCCTGAACGAGTTGAATCGTTGCGGATCAAGATAGGCGCGTATGGCGGGATGGCTGGAATGTCCGAGGAACGGATAAAAGTCCACAGTCTGTTCCTTCCCGTCGTTGAAGCGCAGTCTGATGCGGTAACCGTCCAGATATTCGGCTTCGCTGATAGACAGAATCTGTTGCGTCATTTCAGTCTCCGGGCAATAACGGTGGGGGTGACGTTTTTGCGAAGCACAAAAAAATCCACCCATTTTTGCACGATCTCCATGGCCTGATTGTTTACCAGTTCCCGGAAATACTGGGACTCAATATTTGTCAGCGGTGCCTTGCCCGGCGTGTCGCTGAAACGAATCTCAAGTAGTTGGCCATTTTCCAGCAAGATTTCCGCCTTGCTTTCCCTTCCCTGGCATTTGGCGTGAACATGAATGGCTCATGCTCGTTAGCATAGAACATCACCAATAGTCCCATGTAACGATAAAGCAGGGGCACGATCAATTCCGCCCAGAATACAATTTGGCGATATGTTCGACCAACCAGCGTGCCTGGACCGGCTTTGCCGCGCGCAGCAGCGGGTAGACGCCGCGGTCGTCGAATAAGACGAGTTGGTTTTCCTCGTTGCCGATGGCGTCCTGCGCCAGGTTGGCGGCGATCAGCGGCAATTTCTTGCGGCGCCGCTTGGCCTCCGCATTTTCGTGGAGATCCTCGCTTTCCGCCGCGAAGCCCACGCAGAAAGGCGCGTCGGGCCGCGCCGCGATGGTCGCGAGGATGTCGGGATTGGGTAGCAGTTCCAGAGTGAGCGGTTGGCCGTCCTTCTTGATTTTTCGGTCGCGCGGGTGGGCAACCCGGTAATCGGCAACCGCCGCCACCGCGATGAAAATATCGCAGCCGGCGACTTGCTTTTCCACTGCCGCCAGCATTTCCAGCGCGCTTTTCACGGCGATGGTGCGCGCCGCAGCCGGGGGCGTCAGGCAGGTCGGCCCCGATACCAGCACTACTTCGGCCCCGGCATCGAGCGCGGCCTGCGCCACCGCGTAGCCCATCTTGCCGGAACTGGCATTGGTGATGCCGCGCACCGGGTCGATGGCCTCGACCGTCGGGCCGGCGGTAATCAGCACCTTGCGGCCCTGCAATACCTTGACCTTGGGCTGCCACAGCGCATTCAGCGCGTCGGCGAGTTCCTGCGGCTCCAGCATCCGACCCTGGCCGGTTTCGCCGCAGGCCTGCTCGCCGCTCCCCGGGCCGAGGATCGTCACGCCGTCGCGCGCCAGTTGCGCCACGTTGCGCTGGGTGGCCGGGTTTTCCCACATTTCGCGGTTCATCGCCGGGGCCACCAGCAAGGGACAAGCGCGTGCCAGGCACAGCGTGGAGAGCAGGTCGTCGGCCAGCCCATGGGCCAGTTTGGCGAGAAAGTCGGCGCTGGTCGGCGCGATCAGGGCGGCGTCAAAGCCGCGCGTCAGGGCGATGTGCGCCATCCCGCCGGCGGCGCGCTCGTCCCACAAATCGGTGAATACCGGCTTGCCGGACAGCGCCTGGAAAGTGGCGGGGGCGACGAAGCGGCAGGCGGCCTCGGTCATCGCCACTTGCACCTCGTAACCGCCGCGTTTCAGGAGCCGCGTGAGGTCCGCCGCCTTGTACGCGGCGATCCCCCCGGTGATACCGAGCAATATGCGTTTGGAATGATTTTCGGCCATAATTGGGCAATTCTATCAGCAAACGGAAACGTCATGCCCATCACCGATTGGCCCGTCGATGAACGCCCCCGCGAACGCCTGTTGAAGCAGGGTGCGGCGGCACTTTCCGATGCCGAACTGCTGGCGATTTTCCTGCGCACCGGCCTCCCCGGTAAAAGCGCCGTCGATCTGGCGCGCGAACTCGTCCAGCGCTTCGGCAGCCTGACCGGCCTGTTTGCCGCCTCGCGCCAGGATTTCTGTGCCGTGGCGGGAATGGGAGAAGCTAAATTCGCGCAACTCCAGGCTGTCCTGGAAATGTCGCGCCGCGCCCTGGGCGAGGAAATCGCCGAACGCGACGCTCTGGTCTCTCCGGAACTGGTGCGCGACTATCTGCGCCTGCACCTCGCCGGCTTGGGCCATGAAGTTTTCCTCAGTCTCTTTCTCGACGCGCAAAACCGCGTCATCGCCCGCGAAGAACTGTTTCGCGGCACCCTCACCCAGACCAGCGTGTACCCCCGCGAAGTCGTCAAGCGCGCCCTGCACCACAATGCCGCCGCGATCATCTTCGCCCACAACCACCCCAGCGGCGTCTCCGAGCCGAGCAACGCCGACCAACTCCTCACCCAGGCCCTGAAAAGCGCCCTGGCGTTGGTCGACGTGCGGGTGCTCGATCATTTCGTGGTGGCGGGGAGCGCGGTGATGTCGTTTGCGGAACGGGGGATGGTGTAGCTTCCCCTCAGAAACGCGAAACCCAGTCAGCCTACCAGATCCTCATCTGGAGCGGGATCGTGGGAGCGGTCTTGGCCGCGACTGCGGTGTGTCCAAAACTACTGGCGTTTCATCTCGATATTTCGCGATTTGCCGAGACACCGCGTCGCGGGCAAAGCCCGTTCCCAATATCTTTAACGCAACGGCTGGTAACGCAACGTCAGGAACACACTGCGTCCCGGCTGGTTGTAGAAAGAGGCGGTTTCGTAAGCGCGGTCGAACAGGTTGACGGCCTTGGCCTGGATACGCCATTCCTTGTCCAGCGCGTATTCGGCGCGCAGATCGAGGGTGGCGTAACCGCCCAGTTTGCGGGTGTTGGCGAGGTCGTCGTAGCGCTCGCCGGCGGCGATCAAGGTGGCGCCGATGCGCGCCGGTCCAATATCGCGGTCGAGATCCAGGCGTAGCGTCTGCTCGGCGCGGCGCGCCAGGCGTTTGCCCTGGTAGGAGCCGGCAGAGCGGTTTTCCGGGTCGAGCAGGGTCAGCCCGGCGTTGATCCGCCACTCCGCCACCTGCATCCCGGCATTGCCTTCCAGGCCGCGAATCCGCGCAGTGTTGACGTTGCCCGGCAGGAAGGTGGCGGCATTGAAGGCGATCAGGTTGTCGATGTCGGTCTGGAAGGCGTTGAGCGACCAGTTCACGCCGCCCTGGTTGCCGCGCAGGCCGAGTTCGCCGCTGCGCGATTCCTCGGGCTTGAGGTTGGCGTTGCCGTAGCCGGGGTAATACAGGTCGTTGAAGGTCGGCGCCTTGAACGCGGTCCCGTAGGCGGCGTTGAGGCGCAAGCCGTCGCTGAGTTTGTAGCCCCATCCCAGGCTGCCGGTGCCGCGGCGCCCGAACTGGCTGTTGTCGTCGCTGCGCAGGCTGGCTTGCACGCTATGCGCGCCGCTGTCGGCCATGAACTGGGCGTAGCCGCCGCGGTTGCTGCGCGACGTTTGGGTGTAGACGGTATCGGAGTCGATGCCGTCGTTCTGGTAATCGAAACCGAGGGTGAGCAATTGGCTGGCGCCGATGGTCAGGTCGTTTTGCAGCGACACGGTATCGCGGCGGGTGTCGAAGCGGCTCATCCACACGCTGTTCTTGAAGTTGTCCGACAAATCCAGGCTGCGTCCCGCCGCCAGCGAAAGCCGCCAGGCTGCCAGGGGAGAATAGCGGACGGTGCCGCCCAACACTTGTTGCGCGGTTTTGGCCTCGTTGACGTAGTCGCCGTCGAATTGCGTCTTGCTGTTGGAGCGCAGCCAGTTGACGTCGATTTCCGCGCCGTTTTCCAGGCGCATTCCGCCGCGCGCCGCTCCCGCCAGATTGCGGTAGCCGTCGCGGTCCGGCTCGCTGGTAAAGCAGCCGCCGACGTTGGTCTGGCCGTTGCAGGCATTGAAGCCGGCGCTATCCAGCCCGCTCATGCTCATGCTGTACCAGGTATTGTCTCCCCCGCCGGATAACGAGGCAGCGCTTTGGAAAGTCCGGTTGCTGCCCACTCTCACGCTGAGGGAGGGCGTCAGCGGCCCGCCGCCCTTGCGGGTGAAAATCTGGATCACCCCGCCGATGGCTTCCGAACCGTACAGGCTGGAACGCGGCCCGCGCACGATTTCGATACGCTCAATCTGCTCGATGGGCAGTTGCTCGATGGGCGTGCTGCCCAGCGTCGCCGAGCCGGTGTGGACGCCGTCGATGAGCACCAGCACGTGGCCGCCTTCCGCGCCGCGCATCAGCACCGAACTGGTCTTGCCCATTCCGCCGTTGTTGACGATGTCGATCCCCGGCAGGCCGCGCAACAGGTCGATGACCGAGTGTGCCTGCTGGCGCTCGATGTCGGCACGGGTAAGCAGCGTTACCGCAGCCAGGGTTTCGTCGGCCGTTTGCGCGGTGCGCGTAGCGGTGACGATCACCGGGTCGAGGGTAGCGGCCGGTGCCGCGAACAGGGACTGGGTGCCGAGCAGCATCAGGGCTGCCGGCAAAATGCGTTGTTTCATGAAGTTCTCCTCCGCGCTCACCCGCGCGAACAATGGTCAAGGGAAAGACCGACGGAGGAACAGGCAGCGGGCGCCGCGCCGTAGCGGAACGCACGCGGCGGCGCCCTCCGCGCAGCCATCGAACAGACCCAGGCCGGTCTCCGGGCTTGCGAAGGGGGAAACCCGGAACGGCACCTTCCCATGCTGACGCACAGTGGTTATTCGCCGTTCCTCGATCCGCTGGTTATCCACCGGACCATCTTCGCTTACCGTTGCGGGGGCAGCGCCGGAATGGCGCCCCAAGAATCTGTCGAGGGGCACGCACCGGCTTCCCGTTTCAGCCCGCTTTGAGGGAGCGGGCCACCTGAGGCTGAAAAGCGCGGCTAGTGTATTGATCCGCCAGGGGGCTGGCAAGGAAAATTTGGCGGGAGGGGAGCGGCAGCAAACGGATCAGGCAACCGCGATCTTGAGGATCACCTTGTGGATTTCGCCGGAACCCACCAGCGGGGCATGGGCGTCTTCCGGGAAGAAAATGCAGAAAGCGCCGGGCGGGGTGGCGATCCAGCTGGCCGGCGGGTCGGAGAAGAACTGGATATCCTTTTCCGCGAGGTAATCGGCAAGCGGCTTGCGGCACTCGCCCAAGGCCCGCCAGCCCATTTCGTCGCTCCCCGCCAGCACCATCTGGATGTCGATATAGCGGCGATGGCACTCCAGCTTCGCCGCGTCGCGGCGGCGCCCGGCGACCCGCTCGACGATGGCGCGGATGGCCTCGCCCTCGACGGCAAAGCGCCCCGGCGCGAGCGCTTGCAGATCGGTGCCGCGGAGGAACTCGAAGGCGCGCGGGAAGAGCGGATGGAGCGCCGCATAGCGGTCGGCGTTGGCAAGGGTGTCGAAAATCATGGCGGCGTGTTTCTTTACGAAATTTTCCGGTTATCTGTGGCTCTTGACGATGCTCATCGCCGCCGCCACCATGCTGCCCATTTCCGCCAAGTTGCCGGGGAGGATCAGGGTGTTGCCTTCCTTGGCGAGGTGGGCGAAGGCTTCCACGTATTTCTCGGCGACTTTCAGGTTTACGGCTTCCATCCCGCCGTGCGACTGGATGGCTTCGGCGACCTTGCGAATCGCTTCCGCGTTGGCCTCGGCGACGGTCTTGATGGCGCCGGCTTCGCCCTGGGCACGGTTGATGGCCGCCTGTTTTTCGCCTTCCGAGCGCTGGATGTAGGCTTCGCGTTCGCCGGTGGCGATGTTGATCTGTTCCTGCTTTCGTCCTTCGGAGGCCGCGATCAGGGCGCGCTTCTCGCGTTCGGCGGTGATCTGCGCCTGCATGGCGTGGAGGATTTCCTTGGGCGGGGTCAGATCCTTGATTTCGTAGCGCAGCACTTTCACTCCCCAACTGGTGGCCGCCTCGTCGAGTGCCGCCACCACGGCGCGGTTGATGTCGTCGCGTTCCTCGAAAGTCTTGTCGAGTTCCATCTTGCCGATCACCGAGCGCAGGGTGGTTTGGGCGAGTTGGGTGATGGCGACCTGGTAATTGCTGGAACCGTAGGAGGCGAGCTTGGGGTCGGTGACCTGGAAATACAGGATGCCGTCGACCTGCAACTGGGTGTTGTCGCGGGTGATGCAAATCTGGCTGGGCACGTCGAGGGGGATTTCCTTGAGCAGGTGCTTGTAGGCGACCCGGTCGATGAAGGGGAGGACAATGCTGAGGCCAGGCGCCAGGATGGCGTGGAAACGCCCGAGGCGCTCGACTACCCAGGCGTGTTGCTGGGGGACGACCTTGAGCGTGTTGATGGCGAATATGATGGCGATGACAAGGATAAGCATGAAGATTTCCATGGAGACCTCCGTTAGGGTTTGCGGTGCGTGAGAATCAGGGTCGAGCCGCGCAGGGCCTTGATGTAGAGCGTAGCATCGCGCGGGGTGTCGGGTGATTCGGCTTCGGCGTCCCATTCCGCGCCGCGGTAGTGGGCGCGGGCGGTGCCGTTGTCGTGCCAACTGAGGATTTGCACGGCCTGGCCGATGTCGAGGCTTTGCGTGGCAGCGTCGTCGGGATTGGTGCTTTTGCGCAGGCGCAGCAACAGCGTACCGGTGACCGCAGCCAGCGCGGCGAAGACGAACTGGAGCGGCGTTCCCAGCCCGATCAGCGCCGCCCCGCCGCCGATCGCCAGGGCGATGCCCAGCACCAGCAGGTAAAAGGTGCCGCTCGCCATTTCCAGACCGAATAACACCAGCGCGGCGATAAACCAGTAAACGTAATCGGCCATGGCGGTCTCCCAAAGAAGGTGGCGAATACTGAATTTTCATCAATGATAACCTGATTGCGGTAGGTTCGATTTTTTCCCAAGCGCCGGGTCACGAAAAAACCTGATTTACGGCGACGGCTTACCCTGTTGTGCAACGCCTCAGCAGTGCCGCACCCGCCCGCCCGTCCGCCGTGTCGGTCGCTTCATCCCAGGCTTCCAGCGCCGCGCCGAGGATAGCCGCCGCCTCGTGGGTTCCGCCTTCGGCGTACAGCCACTCCGCCAACGTTAGCCTGGCGCGGAACACCATCGAACGAGCGCCCTGACGCTCGCCGATCTCCAACGCCTCGTGCAGCGCCGCCAGCGCCGGTTCGCGCCGGCCCTGGCGGTACAAGGCTTCGCCCTTGAGGCGCTGGAGATCGGGCAGATGGAAGTGCTCGTCCAGGCGCTCGGCGGCTTGCAAGGCTGCGTCGATCACCTGAAGTTGTTTTTCCGATTGGCCCAGGAAACCCTGAGCCTCCGCGAGCGGATGGAGAAAGGAAACCACCACGCCCGGCATCGCCTGGCGGACGCCGGCGACGCTGGCCGCCAGCAGTTCGATGCCGCCGGGGTCGCCCGCTTGTGCCTGCGCCCAGCCCATCAGCATGGCACCGGAGGCCTGCCATAGGACGAGGCGGTATTGCCCGGCGAGGGCCATCGCTTCCTGAGTTAAGCGCACGCTGGTTTCCGTCTCGCGCATCCAGCGCTGGAGCACCGCCGCGAAGATCAGCGCGAAGCAGCGCGTATCGGGGTGATCGAGCCTGTCGGCCAAGGCGATGGCGCGCGCACTGGCGCCTCGCGCCTCGGCAACCTTGCCCTGGTAAAAGCACGCCCACGACAGATAAGCGAGGCTCGCCACGCCCGGATCGTGACCGTCGAGGCGGGTCTCGCGGGGATGGGCCTCATTCAGGGCGAGGGCGGCCAGGGCATGTTCGCAGGTGGTCGCGAATTCGGCGCGCCACAAGGCCACGTTGGCCATCGCGGAATGGGCATTGATCTGGAGCGCCGGACTGGCGCACGCCCGTGCGGTGGCGAGCAATTCGCGGGCGAGAGCGGCGGAAACGGCAAAGCTGGATTCCTCGCGCGAGCTAGATACCATCCACTGCCCCCACACGGCTTCGAAGCGGCGCGGGTCGGCGCCGTGCTCGCGGCACAGGGCGAAGGCGCGGTCGTAGAGCGCGGCGGCCTGCGGGGAGCCGTAACCGTGCAGCCCGAGCAGGGCTTGGCCGAGGGGCAGCAGCAGGTCGAGTTCCTGCTCTTCGCGTCGGGCATCCGGCGGCAGCGCGGAAAGCAGGGCCAGTCCGGCGCGCAGATGATCGACCGCTTCCTCGTTGCTTGAGGCGCGTAGCGCGAAGCGGCCCGCCCTCGACCACCACGGGATTGCTTGCGCGGGCAACGCGGCGGCGCTGAAGTGGCGTGCCACCTGTTCGGGGTTTTGTGCGGCCTGATGCTCGAAGCGGGCCACCAGGGTTTCCGCGACGCGGCGATGCGCCTTTTCGCGCGCGTCGCGCAACTGCGAAGCGTAGGCGGCTTCCTGAAAGAGGGCGTGGCGGAACTGATACAGCGTGCCCTGGATTCCCTCGCGACGCAGCAGGATGGCCGCTTGCACCAGCGGCTGCAAGCGCGCCGCGGCGGCGGGCGCGCTAACGTCCAGGACGGCCGCGATCAACTCCAGGGTGAAATCGCGCCCGATTACCGCCGCCAACTGCGCCATCGGCTTGTGCTCGGCCAACCGGTCGAGGCGCGCCGCGAGCAGTTCGAGCAAGGTCTGCGGCACCGGCGGCGCATCGGTAGCGTTCTCCTGGAGCGCGCGGGTCAACTCTTCCACGAACAGGGGAATACCGTCGGTAAGGCGTGCGATGTGGGGCAATACCCGGTCCGTATCGTCGCCGGCGATGCTGCGCACCATGGCGGCGACTTCGCCGTCGTCCAAGGGGCCGAGCGCCAGGGTGCGCAGGCCGGCCAGCGCAGGCGG
>JAGXQV010000182.1 GCA_018336195.1 Sulfuricella sp.
CCCCGGCGGCGGAACGCGCGCTGTGGGTGGCCGCCCGCCTCGCCCGCGACGGCGGCGGCCTGTCGGTGCTGATTCCCGCGCCGGACGGCGCCACCGGGCAACGCCTCGAAGACCAGGCGCGCCGCCTGTTGAGCGCCCGTGGTATCGCCGCCCATTACCGCTGGCTGGACAGCGCCAACGCCGGCGAGCTTGCCGGCCTGATGCGCCACGACGGCGACGGCCTGCTGGTCGCCGATGCCGACAATCTACTGGTTCCGCCACTCCTCGAAGAAATGGACTGTCCGCTGCTGTTGGTGCGCTAACGGCGGCTTGTGCCGCCTGCCGTCAATTCCCCGCGCAATATACGAAGTTTCCCCCATTTCCCTTTAGTCCGGCCGGACTAACATGAAGCATGACCAACCAGCCGTTGCAATCATCGGCGCCGTCCGCGCCACAGTCCCGAGACGCGGGAAAGTCGGTTGGAAAAGGGGGAAAGTCATGACCGCCAATCAACGAAAACGCGCCTTAGCCCCGTCGGGACCGCGCAAAACCAAGGTGGAGCCGCCTACGCTTTGCGACCCGCAGGCAACCATCGCGCCGGAACTATGCGCCTACCCCGATCAAGTACGGCGCAGCCGCGAAACCGAAGAGGCGCTCCACCAAGTGGTGGACGCATTTAATGCGTTCCGTGACCCGATTTTCATCCACGACAGCGAATTCCGCATCCTCCGCGCCAACCCCGCTTATCTGGCCTGCGCCAGGCAGCCGCTCAGGAACATCCTCGGCAAGCCCTACTGGCAAGTGTTTCCCAAGGGCGACGGGCCGCTTGCCAGTTGCCTCAAGGCCTTGCAGAGAGGCTCCATGATGGAGGAAGCTGAAAACGTCGCGACCGAGAGCAACGAGGTTTTCCATTCCCGCGCCTTCGCGGTTCAGGCGGATAACGGCGATTATCTGTATTCCGTGCATCTCCTGGAGGACATCACCGAGCGCATCCGCATGGAGGAGGCGTTGCGCCAGGAGAAGATGCTTTCCGAGGCAACCATCGGCAGCGCGCCGGGATTCTTCTTCGTGGTCGACCGGGAAGGGCGGCATGTACGGTGGAATGGCTATCTGAACAAAATGACCGGGCTTTCCGACGAGAAACTGCGGGAAACCGCCTTGTTGCAGATTGTCCACGAAGGCGACAAGTTGTTTGCCGCGGCAAAAATGCAGGAGGCGTTTGGCGGCGGTTACGCGCAAGGAGAGATGCGGCTGGTGACCGTCGACAAGGGGGTGCGGGACTTTTCCATCTCGGCGCGGCGCTTCGCGGTCGATGACGCCACCTATCTGGCCGGCTTTGGCGTCGACGTCACCGAGCAAAAACGCGCCGTGGCCCAATTGCAATTGGATGCCCAGGTGTTCAACGGCGCGACCGAAAGCATCCTCATCATGGACGCCGAAAAGCGGGTGATCCAGGTGAATCCGGCATTCATCGCGATTACCGGTTACACCCCCCAGGAAACCATCGGCAAGAAGCGCTGGCTGTTGCTGGCGCGCGTTCACGACAAGGCGACTTACCGCGCCATCTGGAAAGCGTTGCGCCGCCACGACCACTGGCGCGGCGAGATCCACGGACAACGCAAGAACGGCGAAGTCTATCCCATGCTTCTCAACATCAGCCGCGTGCACAATGCCCAGGGGGAAATATCCAATTACATCGCGATTTTCAGCGACATCACGGATCTGAAACGCTCCCATGAACAGATGGAGCACATGGCCACTCACGACCGCCTGACCGGACTCCCCAACCGCAACCTGTTTTACGACCGCCTCCAACATAGCCTGGACAAGGTCGCCCGCCACGACGAACACCTCGCGGTGATGTTCGTCGATCTCGACAATTTCAAGGCCATCAACGACACCCTCGGCCACGAAATGGGCGACCTGCTTCTGCGCCAAGTCGCCGAACGCCTGCAAGCCTGCACCCGCAAGCAAGACACGATTGCGCGCCTGGGAGGAGACGAATTCACGATCCTCACCGAATCCCTTAAGACGGCTTTCGAAGACGTCATTTCCACCACCGCGCAACGGATCGTCGCGTCGCTGGCCGCGCCGTTCGACCTGGGCGGCCGGGAAGTGCATATTTCCGCGAGCGTCGGCATTGCCCTTTACCCCAAGGACGGCAAGAATCTCTCGGCCTTGCTCAAGCGGGCCGACATGGCGATGTACAACGCCAAGGAAATCGGCAAGAACAACTACCAGTTCTTTACCGAAGAGATGAACATCCGCGCCGCCGAACGCATGGCTTTCGAGAGCGACCTGCGCGGCGCCCTGAAAGGGGGGGAGTTTTTTCTGGAATATCAGCCGCAGATGCAGTTGGGTTCGTCGCGGATCGTCGCCGTCGAAGCGCTGCTGCGCTGGCAAAGCCCGAAACGCGGGCTGGTGCTGCCCGAGCGCTTCATCCCGGTTGCCGAGGTGATGGGCTTGATCGTGCCCATCGGCGAATGGGTATTGCAGTCGGTGTGTCGGCAGATTCGCGAATGGACGAGCCAGGGGCTACGCGATATCCGCGTGGCGATCAATCTTTCTTCGCGCCAATTCCGACAGGACGGGCTTGCCGAAGCGATTCGGCGCGCCATGGAAAAAAACCGGATCCCCGCCGCGAATCTCGAATTCGAACTGTCGGAAAGCGCCGTGATGGACGATGCCGAATCGGCCGCCAAAATCCTGCAACAGCTAAAGGACATGGGGGTGCGCCTGGCAATCGACGATTTTGTTATCGGCTATTCTTCGCTACAGCACCTGAAGCGCTTCCCCATCGACAACCTCAAGCTGGACAGCCATTTCACCCAGGGCGTTGCCACGGATGCCGGTGACCAGGTGATCGCCGCCGCGATTATCGCGATGGGCCACAGCATGAAGCTGGACGTCATCGCCAAAGGGGTCGAAACCCAACAACAGCTTGAGTTCTTCCAGAACAATGGCTGCGATCTTGCCCAGGGTTTCTTCATCAATCGCCCGCTGTCGCCCGAACATGTCGCCACCATGATTGGACATGCCTGAGACAAGCGGCAGTGCTCTGCTGGCCTTAGCGTGCGTGGTGCCGCCGGTTTGGACGGGCGGCTTTTCCGCCATTCCCCGCCAATTTTTCGGCCCCCAAAAACCGCCCTTTCAAAATATAGCCATCGCCTGGCGTGCCTTTCCAGGTTAGCGGTTGCTACCCTGTTACTTTTGACAGGTTCCCTGGCGAACGATTGCGGGTAGGATTCTCCCGGTCCTTCAACATCACTACCCGCATCTCTTCATGCCGAAACCGGCAATTTCAAAAGGGAGTCCATGCGTCCCCCATTGTTTGGTAATCCTGGTGCTGCGCTTCTCGATACGGCGGGAGAACGGATGGCCTTCGGCAAACTCGACCGGGACGATTCCGGCGCGATAACCGGCTGGCACCCGCTGGCCGACCACATGAGTGATGTCGCCGCCTGTTTTGCGCGGCTTTGCGAATGCCGCTCGATCCGCCGGGCGCTGGAGACGGCGGCGGGGCGGTCTCTGGATGAGACCGATCTGGCACGGCTGACCGCGCTGGTCTTTCTGCACGACATCGGCAAGGCCAACAGCGGCTTTCAGGCCAAGCGCTGGATGACGAAACAGGAAATTCCCCACAGTTGGCCGCTGCCTGCCGGGCATGGCGTGGAAGCGCTCAAGCTGTTTAAGAATGAGCGACTGGTGGAACTGTTGCCGGTCGAGCAAATGGATGCATGGGGCGAGGCCTGCTATTCGCTGCTGATTGCCGTCATCAGCCACCATGGCCGTCCGATCAAGGACAGTCCCGGCGACTGGAATAAAGCCATCTGGACGCCCGTTGCCGAGGGCTACGACCCCGCCGCCGTATTGCAGGAGATAGGCCGGCAAGTCAGGGCGAATTACCCCAGGGCGTTTGTCCCGGATGGCGAACCGCTGCCCGCCGCGCCGGTCTTCGGGCACCTGTTCGCGGGGCTGGTGCAACTGGCGGACTGGCTGGGTTCCTCGCAAGACTTTTTTCCCTATTCCGAAGTGGGAGAAGACCGTGCCGTCACCGCCCGCGCCCATGCCGAGCGCGCCATCGCCACCGTCGGCCTGGATGGCGAAGCGTGGCGCGCCGCCCTGAACACCCATATCCCCACTTTTGCCGCCACCTTCGCTGTTCCCGAAGCCCGCCCCATGCAGGCAGCCATGCAAGACTCCGCGCTGGGGCCGTTGGTGATCCTCGAAGCCGAAACCGGCAGCGGCAAGACCGAGGCCGCGTTGTGGCGCTACGTGCAACTGTTTCGCGCCGGGCTGGTGGATAGCCTGTATTTCGCCCTGCCCACGCGGGTGGCGGCGAGCCAGGTTTACGAACGGGTCAAACGAGCCGTCGCGCGGCTGTGGCCGGAAAACCCGCCGCTTGCGGTGCGCGCCCTGTCCGGCTACGTCAGCGCCGACGGTGCCGAAGCCCAATATCTGCCCGGCTTCGCAGTGCAATGGAGCGACCATCCCGAAGACGCGCAAGCCGAACGGCGCTGGGCCGCCGAATCCGCCAAGCGCTTCCTCGCCGCGCCGCTGGCGGTGGGGACCATCGACCAAGCCCTGTTGGGCGCCCTGCAAGTGCGCCATGCCCACCTGCGCTTAGCCCTGCTGGCGCGCAGCCTGCTGGTGGTCGATGAAGTCCATGCCTCCGATCCCTACATGACGGTGCTGCTGGAGCGCCTGCTCAAAACCCACCTGGGCTGCGGCGGCCACGCCCTGCTGCTCTCCGCCACCCTCGGTTCCAGCGCGCGTCGCCGCTATCTCAAACTGGTCGGTGCCCAAGCCCCGGATTCCTCCTTTGCCGCCGCCTGCCGCGTGCCCTATCCGGCGATTTCGGAGCGCCCCGTCAAATCCGCCGCCGCCGCCAAAATAGTCGCCTGGATGGCCTACGACCTTATCGACCAGTTCGCCGAAGTCGCCCGCCTGGCCATGGCTGCCGCCCACCAAGGCGCCAAGGTACTGGTGATCCGCAACACCGTGGGCGATGCCATCGCCACCCTTGCGGCTATCGAGGAGCGCGTTTCCGACCCGGCTTGGCTGTTTCGCGTCAATCAGGTTGCCACCCTCCATCACAGCCGCTTCAGCCGCCAAGACCGCCCCCTCATGGATCGCGCGGTCGAAGCGCAACTCGGCAAAGCGCGCCCGCCCGGCCCGTGCATCGTGGTCGGCACGCAAACCCTGGAACAAAGCCTGGACATCGACGCCGACCTGCTCATCACCGACCTGTGCCCGATGGACGTCCTCCTGCAACGCATCGGGCGCCTGCATCGCCACGCCAACGTGCGCCCCGCCGCTTTCCAGACCGCGCAGGCGTGGGTGCTGACCCCGCCGGGGCACGATCTCGATCCCTTGATCGCCAAGTCGCAGCATGGGCTGGGACGCTTCCGCGATGGCGGCGGGGTATATGCCGACTTGCGCATTCTTGAGGCCACCCGGGCGCTGATCGCCGAGCGCCCCATGGTGACGATACCCGCGGACAACCGTTACCTGGTCGAAGCCGCCACCCACCCGGAAAAACTCCAGACCATCCAGGAGCGCCACGGGGAATCCTGGCAAAAGCTCGGGCAACAAATCGAGGGCGACACCGGCGCACGCCGGAGCCTCGGGTATCTCCATGCGCTGGACGTAACCCAGCCATTCGGCGAGCAGGGCTTTCCCGACGACGTGCCTATCGCCACCCGTCTCGGCGCCCAGGATCGACTCTTCCATTTCGACGGCTTGCCTGGCCCCTTCGGCGAACCGCTGTGTGAACTGCCGATTCGCCATCACCTGCTGCCCAAGGACTTGCCGCTGGAAGCCGAACCCGCAGAAATTGCCCAAAGCGGCGGCGCCATCACCTTTCGCCTGGGCGGCGCCCATTTTCGCTACAGCCGCCTCGGGCTGGAACGCCTCAAGAACGACCCCGACACAGGAGACCAACCGTGACCCTGCATTATTCCCTGCTCGACGAACCGCTGATTCGCGCCCGCCTGGTTGCCGGTGGGCAAACCGTCAAATACAGCCTGCCCGCCCTGTTGGTGGCCCTGGCAAGCGACGAGGTGCGCGACTTCCCCGCCTTGCGCCCGCACCAGCGCCACCCCTGGCACGCCTTCCTGGTGCAGCTTGCCGCCCTGGCTTTGCATTGCGCCGGGCGGACGGAACCCTTCACTGATGCCGCCGCATGGCGCGCAGCGCTGCTCGCCCTCACCCCGGATCACCCGGACGGCGCGGCGTGGTGCCTGATCGCCCCGCACGACCAACCGGCGTTCATGCAGGCGCCGGTGCCGGGGGGAAATGTGAGCGCATGGAAAAACACCCTGTACGCCGCCGACGAACTCGACATGTTGGTGACCTCGAAAAATCACGACCTCAAGGCCGCGCGGATGCGCTGTGCTGAGCCGGACGACTGGCTGATGGCGCTGGTCAGCCTGCAAACGCAGGAAGGTTATGGGGGGGCTGGCAACTACGGAATTTCGCGAATGAACGGGGGGGGTGGGTCCCGCGTCGCAATAGGTGCTGTACCAAAAGGAAACATCGGGAAACGATGGAAACGTGATTTGGACGCACTGCTGAATGCGCGGCAGTCCATTGTTGATACGTATGGATTTGAGACAAACAACAACCATGGATTGCTATGGCTTCTTCCTTGGGATGGAAGTGGCAGTCTTTCATTCTCCATCCTTGACCCTTTCTACATTGAGATTTGCCGACGTATCCGGCTGGTTGGGGACTGCCAATCCATCAGATTTGCCAAGGCTACAACCAGTAAAGAAATTCGGGTTGCATCGAATAACGGTATGGGGGGCACCGGCGATCCTTGGACACCAATTGATACTAACGGCGAGGCCCTTAAAGTTCGTTCAAAAGGATTCAGCTACGACTTGGCTGTAGCACTTCTTTTTGGGAACGAGTACCACAAGAGGTCATATTTTCAACCCACTGCAATGAATCTGGATAAGGCAGAGGGAGACGGCTGGGTTGTTGTTATGCAGGCATTATCGCGAGGGGGGCCGACAGCAAACAAAAGTGTGACCGAGGGCTACCACGAACGGCGCATTCCCGTCTCACCCACGGTGGGCAGACTGCTTGCCCGCAAGCACACCGACCTCCTGGCGAAAGTCGCGGGAGAACGGGTCGACGCGATTGGACAAATGCGCGGCGTGCTGTGGACGGCCCTGGCAACCCTGTTCGACCAGGGCGCGGAAAAAGAGCGTTTTTCGGACAGCGCCAAGGACAAAAGCAGTGCCGTCACCAAAACTTTCGAACAAGCCGAAGACGCGCGTTTCTTCGACGACCTCAATGCGGAAATCGAATCTCCCCATGCCGATCAAACCCGCCTGCAATGGCTGCTGGGCATGGCGGAGCGCGCCGAAAAGATTCTGTTGCATGCCTTCGAAGCCGGGCCGCAAGGCAGCGAACAGCGCTACCGCGCCCGCGCCGCCGCCCTGGCGCGGTTTCACGGTGCCTTGCGCAATGGCAAGACCTTTCCCTCCCTCGCCAACCATTACCACCAATCCACCGTAGAAAAGGAGCCGCACCATGAGCCTGCATGACGCCGACCGGGCGGAATCGGCCGCCATTCCCGAGGCCGTCAAGAATCCGCTGGTTCGCCTTGCCCAATTCATCGCCCGTCAACCCCGTTTTGCGGGGGACGCCGCGACCCTCGACCGGGGCGAACGGGCCGCTCTGGCGCGTCTCGATCCGGATGGCGAGTTTCGCCCCCACCAAGTGGCTGCACTGGTGCGGGCTTTCGTCGCCGCCGATCTTGAACCGGAATCCTGGACGGCCGAAACCTGGCGCCGCTGGGCGTTGATCGCCCACGGCATGGCGCTGGCCGGCCATGATGGCGGTATCAGCCTGGGGCAGCAACTGAGCGATGCGGCGGTTGCCGAATCGCGCGTCACCAAGCTGCTTACCGCGCGCGGCGAGGCGTTCCGGCAATTGCTGCCGCGCCTGGTGCGGCTGCTTGCTACCAAGACCGTCGCACCCAACTGGCGCGAGTTGGGTGGGCTAATTCTCGCCGAGGGCCGCGACGAGGATAAGTGCGAAGCGCTACGCCTGAAAATTGCGGGCCGCTATTTTTACGCCCAAGCCAAAAAACCGAAACACGCTTGAACTCAGGAGACCTACCATGTCACTACCCCGCTTCATCCAGATTCACACCCTTCATACCTATCCTGCCGCGCTGCTCAACCGCGACGATGCCGGGCTGGCGAAACGCCTGCCGCTGGGCAACGCGGTGCGCACCCGGATTTCCTCGCAATGCCTGAAACGCCACTGGCGAGTGGCCGAAGACCTGTTCTCCCTGGCGCACCTGGAGGTACCGATGGCGATACGCTCGCGCGGCACGCTGGAACTCATCAGTCGGCGCATCCAGGAAAACGGCATCGACGCCGTGCTTGCCCAAGCCGCTGCCGAAGCCTTGCGCGACGCGGGCTTGCTCGACAAGGGCGGCAAGGAAAAGAAGGGTGAAGACGCGCTCAAGACCGGTCAGGCGGTATTGCTGGGTCGACCGGAAATCGATTATCTGGTGCGTCGCTGTAGCGAACTGGCGCAGGCGCATCCCGACGCAAAGGCGCTCAAGGCGGAAATCGCCAAGGCCATGAAAGACGAGAAGAAGAACATCGAAGCCCTGAAACACGGCAGCGGCCTGGAATCCGCCCTGTTCGGACGGATGGTCACTTCCGACATCCTTGCCGGGCGCGAGGCTGCCGTCTACGTCGCCCATGCCTTCACGGTGCACAAGCAGGAAGTCGAAAACGATTATTTCACGGTGGTGGACGACCTGGTACAGGAAGCCGGCGAACTCGGCTCGGCGGGCATCTTCGACACCGAACTCGCCTCCGGCCTGTATTACGGCTACGTGGTGGTGGACGTGCCGCAACTTGTGGAAAACCTCGAAGGCATCCAGGCCGCCGACTGCTTTGCCCCCGCCACCCCGGCGGAACGCCGCGAACTGGCGGGGCGCGTGGTACAGCATCTGCTGCACCTGATTGCCACCGTCAGCCCCGGCGCCAAGCGCGGCTCCACCGCGCCGTTCGAGTGGGCTAAATTCATGCTGGTGGAAGCGGGCGACTGGCAGCCATGCAGCCTGGCGGGCGCGTTTCACGATGCGCTGCCGTTGGCGGATAGCGAACATCCCGGCCCCATCCGGCAACGCGCCGTGGCGCGCATGGCCCAGGAAATCGCAGCGATGAACGACGCTTACGGCGCACCGCTGGCGCGGCGTTTTCTGGCGTTGGACAGCGTAGCGATTCCCGGCGCCGAACGCCTGAACCTCGCGGCGCTCGCCGACTGGGCCGCCGCCATCGTCCAGCAAGGGGAGTGCTGACATGCCGCGCCATCTCTTGATGCGCCTGGAAGCGCCGCTCATCGCCTTCGGCGGCGAGACCATCGACAACTATGGCGTGATCCGCGACTTTCCGGCGCTTTCCATGGTCACCGGGTTGCTCGCCAATGCCCTCGGCTGGCGGCGCGAGGACGGCGAGCCGCATGACCGCTTGCAAAGCCGCTTGGTCTTGGGGGCGCGGCTGGACGGCGACAGCCGCCGTTTCAGGGATTTTCAGACCGCCCAGCTACATGCCGACGACAAAGGCTGGACGACCTGGGGCGTTGCCGAGGAACGGCGGGGCGGGGCGGGCACTTACGCCGGGCCGCATTTGCGCTACCGCGACTACCACGCCAGTCTCGCCGTCCTGGTCGCCCTGCGCCTCGCACCCGCCGCCGAAGCGCCCACCCTCGACGATCTTGCTGCGGCGCTCGACCATCCCTTTCGCCCGCTGTTCATCGGGCGCAAATCCTGTTTGCCGAGCCGGCGGATTTTCGCCGGCTGGCAGGAGGCCGACACCGTGCTGCAAGCCCTGCAAAGCGCCGAACTCCCCCAATCCGGTGGCGTCTTGCGCCTGCAATGGCCGGCAGGGGAGGGCACTCTTCCTCATGACCGCCCCATCGACATCTGCGACGAGCGCAACTGGCGCAGCGGCGTCCACGGCGGCTGGCGCCCGGTGCGCGAAGGCAGCTTCAATCCGGGGAGCCGGTCATGAGCCTGCACTTGCTGCGCCTCCAACCGCCCCCCGCCGTGTTGACCGCCTGGGCCACCCGCCACGGCGTATTGTCGCCCGACGGCGATTACGGCTATGCCTTCCATGCCTTGCTGCGCGCCGCGTTCGGCGAGCGCTCGCCCAAGCCGTTCCGCTATCTGGGGGAACGGCAGGGATTGCTCGCCTATACCCCGCAAAGCCTGGAAACGCTCCGCCAAAATGCCGCCCTGGCCGCGCCCGACGTGGCGCGGGCGCTGGGGCTGGATGAACTGGATGCGCGCCGGTTTCCCAGTGATTGGGCAACTGGGCGGGAGGTCGGTTTCGAGGTGCGGGTGCGCCCGGTTATCCGCGCCACGGACGGGCGTGAACGCGACGCCTTTTTGCACGCGGTTGAAAGCGGTGCGTCGGGCGACGATGCCGGCGGTCCCGCCCAGCGGGAGCGCATCTATCTTGACTGGTTGACCCGCCAGTTGGCGGTGGACGGCGCCGCGCAAATTCTCGATGCCCGCCTGCAAGCCTTCCGCCTTACCCGCGTATTGCGCAAGGATAACGGCGGTGAAAACGGCAAACGCAAGGCCAGCGGCTCGTCCGGCCCGGATGCGGTGTTCCAGGGGCGCCTGCGGGTCGGCGCGGGTGCCGCTTTTGCCCGCCTGCTGGCGCGGGGCGTCGGACGGCACCGCGCCTTCGGCTTCGGCATGTTGCTGCTGCGGCCATGCTGAAAGGCCGCCTGGGGCTGGAAACCGCCCGGATACCCCATGCCGACCGCCACGGCCTGATCTGGCTGGAACGCGGCGAGTTATGCGTGATCGACGGCTGCCTGCATTTCATGGCCGGCAAGAACTCGCTCACCCCCCACGTCGATCAAATCCCCCATCAGGCGGTTTCCATGATCCTGCTCGGGCCGGGCAGCAGCGTCACCCACGACGCCCTGCGCCTGCTGGCGCGGCATGGCACCCTGCTGGCCGCCGTCGGGCAGGACGGCGTGCGCTCCTACACCGCCCCGGCATTATTGCCGGATCGTTCCGACATCGCCCGCCGCCAGGCCGAATTGTGGGGCAACCCGCGCCGCCGCATCAGCGTGGCGCGCCACATGTATGCGTTGCGGTTGGGCGAAGTCCTGCCCCACCGCGATCTCGACATCCTGCGCGGCATCGAAGGTTCGCGGGTCAAAGCCGTCTATGCCCTGATGGCCGAAAAATACGCCATCCCCTGGGCCGGACGGCATTACGACCGCGCCAACCCCAATGCCACCGACACCCCCAACCAGGCGATCAACCACGCCGCCACCGCGGTCCAGGCCGCGGCAGCGATCGCCGTGCAAGCGCTCGCGGTCATCCCGCAACTGGGGTTCATCCACGAGGATTCCGGGCAATCCTTCGTGCTCGACATCGCCGACCTGTTCCGCGAATCGGTCACCTTGCAGGTCGCCTTCAGTGCCGCCAAACGGGCGCTGGACGGCGACGCAACCAGCATCGACCGGCTGGTCAGGCGCGAAGCCGCCACGGTCTTTCGCAAACAAAGCGTGATTCCCGCCATGATCGACAAGATCAAGCAGGTTATTCGCATGGAGGAACTGGATGGCCCTGGTCGTAGTAGTGACGCGTGACGTAACTTACCGTTTTCGCGGATTTTTGGCGTCTACCATGCTCGAAGTCGCCCCCGCGGTCTACCTGTCGCCGCGCATGAACGCCGGCGTGCGCACCCGCATCTGGGACGTGCTGAGCGACTGGTACGGCGCCGATCCCCAAGGCAGCATCGTCATGGTGTGGCGCGACAGCAACGAAACCGGCGGCGTCGGCATCGCCAACCTGGGGTCGCCACCCTGCAACCTGGTGGATATCGACGGCATGTGGCTGACCCGGAAGTCTTTGTAAAACGCTCGTAACTACTCAGGCCAGCGAAAAATGCCGGCGATAGCCCCTCCCTCGCAAGAGGGAGAGGGGAGAAACCCCGCTGAGTATTACAAACGCTCTTTAAAAAAACGCATGGATATTGAAGTTTCCTCTTGTGGATCATTTTGTTACCATCGAGAGATTCCCCCGCGTCCGCGGGGATAGACCCTCGACTTGTCGTCCTGGCCCAAGCCATCGGCAGATTCCCCCGCGTCCGCGGGGATAGACCCCCGCTGCCGCTGTGTTTGCGCCCGGCGGTGCTGATTCCCCCGCGTCCGCGGGGATAGACCACTCCAAGGTCGCCAGCGTATGGATGCCGGGCGGATTCCCCCGCGTCCGCGGGGATAGACCCCGCTTGAGTTGAGACATTCCGCTTCTCTGCTGGATTCCCCCGCGTCCGCGGGGATAGACCCTCGCCAGCGAGGCGGCCAGCCCCAGCACCGTGGATTCCCCCGCGTCCGCGGGGATAGACCGTAAGCCCGCTGGTCTTTGGTATCCCCCATGAAGATTCCCCCGCGTCCGCGGGGATAGACCCAAAATAGACGGCGTAGTCGCGCTAATAATGGCGATTCCCCCGCGTCCGCGGGGATAGACCCCGCCGGACTGGACGAATTGGAGCACAAAGCGTGATTCCCCCGCGTCCGCGGGGATAGACCGCGCTTGAGCGTAGCGCGGATGGCCGCGCCGGGGATTCCCCCGCGTCCGCGGGGATAGACCCCAGCCGGGGGGCGTCATGACTCCTATCGAATAGATTCCCCCGCGTCCGCGGGGATAGACCCCAGACACAGGGCCATCAGCGCACCGGGCAACAGATTCCCCCGCGTCCGCGGGGATAGACCCCAGCCGGGGGGCGTCATGACTCCTATCGAATAGATTCCCCCGCGTCCGCGGGGATAGACCCTGGTGGACGTGCTCTTCCTTGAGGATGTCCTGGATTCCCCCGCGTCCGCGGGGATAGACCCCAAATTGGATTCGCACTACTGAGAGAATTCGAGATTCCCCCGCGTCCGCGGGGATAGACCCGTGTGGATGGTGCGTTTCCCATGTTCCATCGGGGTTCCCCCGCGTCCGCGGGGATAGACCGCCCAATGGATCGCCGCTGGTGATGCGATCGCAGGTTCCCCCGCGTCCGCAGGGATAGACCTGCGCCGGCATTGGCCTCCGAGTTCCAGTAGCCGGTTCCCCCGCATCCGCGGGGATAGCCCCTCCTCAAGGAGATGCTGAACGACCCGATAGAGGTTTCCCCCCCCAAACCACGGGGACGGGCTTTGCCCGGCGATTCGTTGTGGGGATGAGTAGGGTTTGAGTGTTCCGGGAAATGAGTTGGATCGATGCTGTGGTCAACCCGGCCACAAAGTCCTGTTGTTTCCGTGCAGGCGGGAGTCCGGATAAATACTGGATTCCCGCTTTCGCGGGAATGACGACGCCACGGAATTTACGCGCCGTCTAAATAACCTAAACGTGTCGATTAGCCTATGTTTTTAGCGGGTCGGCGTCTCGTCGGGCGAGCGGTGCGCAAACCTGCGCCGAAGCGGTCGCTGACGTGGCCACGCTGTGTAGGCGGCGTTCTGACAGAGGCCGGCAGGCCGGCCCCGCAGGGGTCAGGCTTCCGCTACCCGCTTGGCGATGTGTTCCAGCGCTTCGTCGACCTGGTCGATGAGGATCAGGCACAGGTCGCCGGGCTGGAGGCGGGCGAGGGCGGTGTCGGTGGCGAGGAATTCGCCGTGGATTTCGGCTATGGTCTTGGTCCGTTTGGCTTTTTTCAGTCCGTCTTGGAGGAGCGCCAGGACTTCTCCGTCGGCGCGGCCGCGCTGACATTGATCCTGGTAGAGAATCACTTCGTCGAAGGCGTCGCCGAGGATTTCGGTCTGCTGGCGGATGTCTTCGTCGCGCCGGTCGCCGGCGCCGCTGATTACTACGAAGCGGCGTTTGGCGGGCATGGCGTCGATGGCTTTGACCAGGGCCAGGATGGCGTCGGGATTGTGGCCGTAATCGGCGATCAGGGTGGCGCCCCGGTAGTTGAATAGGTTGAAGCGTCCGGGGGCGGTGGCGGCGTCGTTGACGAAGGTTGCCAGCCCGGTGCGCACGGTTTCCCAGTCGTGGCCCAGCGCCCAGGCGGCGGCGGTGGCGGCCATGGCGTTTTCGACCTGGAAGCCGATGGTGCCATTGCGGGTGATGGGGATGCCGGACAGGGCGATGCGCTGCTCGGTGGCGCCTTCGGCGGCAACGATGTCGCCGCCGTCGAGGTAGATCACGCGCTTGCCCAGCGCCCGGTGGGTGGCCATCACGGGGTGATGGACGTCGGCGGCGAAGAAAGTCACTTCGCCGGGGCAGCGTTCCGCCATCGCCGCGACCATCGGGTCG
Organism: Sulfuricella sp.; assembly: GCA_018336195.1. Taxonomy (GTDB): domain Bacteria; phylum Pseudomonadota; class Gammaproteobacteria; order Burkholderiales; family Sulfuricellaceae; genus JAGXQV01. The sequence goes on from JAGXQV010000182.1 coordinate 14,279, forward strand.
GCGGCATTGAGGACGGCCATGCCCTGCGGCGCGACGTTCTGCACGATGACCCGCTTCACCACGGCGAGGTCTTCGACGCTGCTGATGTAGCTCAAGCCGAGGTGGTCGCCCATGCCGAGGTTGGTGACCACCGCCACGTCGCAGCGGTCGAAAGCCAGGCCTTCGCGCAGCACGCCGCCGCGCGCGGTTTCGAATACGGCGGCATCGACGTCGGGGTGGAGCAGGACGTTGCGGGCGCTTTTCGGGCCGCTGCAATCGCCGGTGTCGATGCGACGTTTTTCGATGTATACGCCATCCGAGTTGGTCATGCCGACGCGCTTGCCGGTGCAGGTGAACAGATGGGCGATGAGGCGCACGGTGGTGGTCTTGCCGTTGGTGCCGGCGACTGCGACGATGGGAATGCGCGCGTCGTCGCCTTCGCCGAACATCATCGAGACGATGGCTTCGCCGACCGCGCGGCCTTTGCCGTAGGAGGGGTGGAGGTGCATGCGCAGGCCCGGTGCGGCGTTGACTTCGACGATGCCGCCACCTTGCGCTTCGAGCGGTTTCAAGACGTTGTCGCACACGACGTCGACCCCGCACACGTCCAGGCCGACCATTTGTGCGGCGGCAACGGCGCGGGCCGCCAGCTCGGGATGGACGTCGTCGGTGACGTCGGTGGCGGTACCGCCGGTGCTGAGGTTGGCGTTGTGGCGCAGGTTCACCCGTTTGCCCTTGGGCGGGATCGAATCGGCGCTGAGCGCCTGGTTGGCGAGGGTCGCCAGGGCGATGTCGTCGAGGCGGATCTTGGTGAGCGAGGTGGCGTGGCCTTCGCCGCGCAGGGGGTCGCTGTTGACCTGTTCGACGAGTTGGCTAATGCTGCGTTCGCCGTCGCCGATGACTTGCGGCGGATCGCGGCGGGCGGCGGCGACCAGGCGGTCGCCGATCACCAGCATCCGGTAGTCGTGTCCCGGTAGGTAGCGTTCCACGATGACTTCGTCGCTGATTGCCGCGGCGACCGCAAAGGCCGCCAATACTTGTTCGCGGGTTTCGAGGTTGACGGCGACGCCCTTGCCCTGGTTGCCGTCCTGCGGCTTGAGCACTACCGGACCGCCGATTTCCTGGGCAGCGCTCCAGGCGCTTTCGGCATCGGTGACGACGCTGCCGATAGGCACCGGCACGCCGGCGGCGGCCAGGAGTTTCTTGGTGAGTTCCTTGTCCTGGGCGATGGCTTCGGAGATGGCGCTGGAACGGTCGGTTTCCGCGGCCTGGATGCGCCGTTGCTTGCTGCCCCAGCCGAATTGCACCAAGCTGCCTTCGGTGAGGCGCCGGTAGGGAATGCCGCGCGCCACGGCGGACTGGACGATGGCGCCGGTGCTCGGGCCGAGACGCAGCTCTTCGTCGAGTTCGCGCAGCCGCGCCAAGGCTTCGTTGAGGTCGAAAGGTTGATCCAGAGCCGCTGCGCGGCACAGGGTTTCGGCCAGTTCGAAGGCCAGCCGTCCCACCGCTTCTTCGCTGTATTCGACGACCACTTGGTAAGTGCCGGGTTCGAGCGTCACGGAAGTGCGGCTGAACGTCACCGGACAGCCGGCCTGGGCCTGTAGTCCGAGTGCCGCGGATTCCAGGGCGTGGGCCATGGAAATCGCTTCTTCGTGGCCGGTGGGTTCCATCAGGCCGATTTCCGGAAAGCGCGCCCGCAGCCGGGCCTCGAAATCAGGGCTTTCGGCGATGGCGCATTCCGCCTCGATGCAGGTGACGATGGCTTCGACGGCCGTGTGACGGCTCCACAGATTGGGGCCGCGCAAAGCCCTGATTCGCGTTACTTCCATGAATGTTTCCCGTGTTTCTGGGACGCCGGAGTGCTGGTTCCGGCAGTCGTTAAATGAAATTTCAGATCGTGTGCTGGCTGGCCGGCAGATCCGCCGCTTCCAGGCCGAAAGTCTCGATTCCGGCGCGGATCAGGTCGGGGCCGATGCCCAGTGCCCACGCCGCACTGGCCGCCGCCAGGAGGTTTTCCACCTGGTAAGGGGCGCCATCCTGCTTGATCAGGGGCATCGCCGCCACTTCGCCGAGCGTCGCTTCCTGTGTGCCGCTCGCCAAAACCATCTGGCCGTTGCGCACGAATGCCGCGCGCTTGCCGGCGCCGAGGTGTTCCGTCAACAAGGGCAGGCCGGCGTCGGACGCGAATATAATTACTTCGCCGTCGCACAGTTCCGCCATTTTCGCCACTTCCGGGTCGGCGCCATTGAGTACCGCCGTGCCTTCCGGGAGTACCACGTCGACCAGGGTGCGCAGCACGTTGAACAACTGCTCGGACTCTTCCACGTAATAGTCGGGCAACAGCGCGGTCGGGTCGAGATTGGTGACCACCGCCACCTGGCAGCGGTCGTACGCCAGTCCCTCGGCGAGGATGGCGCGGGCGCCGCTTTCGCACACCGCCGCTTCGACGGAGCGGTTCATCAGCACCTTGTGGGACGATGCCCAATCGGCGCGGTCGCCCTTTTCGACATGGCGGCGGTCCAGGTAAAGCCCCTTGCTGCAGGACAGTCCCACGTGTTTACGGGTCAGCCCGATGAGGTGAGCGGTGAGTTTGGCGACCACGGTCTTGCCGTGCGAGCCGGTTACCCCGACCACCGGGATGCGCCCATTGTCGTCCGCGGGGAAGAGGTTGGCGACGATGGCCTGTCCTACCGGGCGCGGCGTGCCTTCGGCGGGCTTGATGTGCATCAGCAGGCTGGGGCCGGCGTTGACTTCGACGATGGCGCCGCGCTGCTCTTCGAGCGGACGGGAAACGTCGGCGGTGACCATGTCGACACCGGCGATGTCGAGTCCCACCACCCGCGCCGCCAGCGAGGCGGCGGCGGCGACTTCGGGATGCACTTGGTCGGTGACGTCGAAAGCCATGTTGCCGTGGCGGATGACCAGGACTTCAAGGCCTTGCGGGGGAATCGAATCCGGCTTGAAGCCCTGCCGTTCCAGCTCCAGCACGGCAATCGGCTCCCTTTCGAGGAGAATCGGGGTGAGCGGGTAGTCTTCTTCCTCGCCGCGGCGCGGGTCGGTGTTGATCTGGGCGTTAATCAGTTCGACGATGGTCGAGCTGCCGTCGCCGACCACCGAGGCGGTTTCGCCGCGCGTGGCGGCGACCACCTTGCCGCCTACCACCAGCAGGCGGTGTTCGGCGCCCTGGATGAAGCGTTCGACGATCACGCCGCTGCCCTCCGCGAGGGAGAGCGGGTAGGAGGATTCGACTTCCTCGCGGGTTTTCAGGTCGGTGAACACGCCGCGTCCGTGGTTGCCGTCATAGGGCTTCACGACTACCGGCAGGCCAATGTCCTCGGCGGCTTCCCAGGCGTCTGCCGGGCTGTCCACCAGGCGTCCTTCGGGGATGGGCACGCCGCAAGCTTGCAGCAGGGTTTTGGTGAGATCCTTGTCGCGCGAGACGGTTTCGGCGATGGCGCTGGTGCGGTCGGTTTCGGCAGTCCAGATGCGCCGTTGGCGCGCGCCGTAGCCGAGTTGCACGAGGTTGCCTTCGGTGAGGCGGATCGCCGGGATGCCTCGCTCGCCGGCGGCATCGACGATGCAGGCGGTGCTCGGCCCGAGGCACAGCGAATCGGCCATGTCGCGCAAGCGGGCGAGGGTGCCCGGCAGGTCGAAGGGGGTATCCTCGATGGCCGCCAGAATGAGTTCACGGGCGGCGTCGAGGCAGGCGCGGGTGACTTCTTTCTGGCGGGAACGCACCACCACCTTGTACAGGCCGCGTTTCGAGGTGCCGCGCGCCTTGCCGAAGCCGGTGCGTTGGCCGCTGAGGTTTTGCAGTTCGAGGGTGACGTGTTCGAGGATGTGACCGGCCCAGGTGCCTTCGCGGACCCGCTTCAGAAAGCCGCCGTGTTCGCCGACGCTGCAACGGTGCTCGACAAGGCTGGGTAGCCAAGCGCTCAAGCGTTCGTAAAATCCGGGCAGGGTGTTGGAGGGGAAGTCCTCCAGGGTGCCGATATCAACCCAGGCTTCGATGACCGGGCGGTACGTCCAGATGTTCGGGCCATGCAGATACTTGACCTCGACAAACTCCAAATTTTTCTTTTCCATATATCGCTGCAAAAAGTGGGGAGTAATCCCCGATTAAACGCAAACTTTAAATCAACGCGGAATGTTACCGTTGGTTTACTGTCAGGAAAAAGAAAGTTTTCCGGCTGCATGGCCTCCCGGTGTCCGGGTTATACTCTTTGCGTTGAAGTGGCTTGCCGCGCTGTATCGGTTGCGGACCAAGCTTTTAGCCAGAAAATGATGGATTCCCATGAAGACCGAAATACTACCGAATAATCCGATTGTCCGCTCGATTCCCGAAACCTGGCGCGCGGAACTGGAAGACCGCCTGGAAGCCGGCGAGGAAATCCTTGCCTGGATGGAACTGGATCTCGACGAGCGCCTGCAATTTACCCACGGGCTGGTGGTGGCGACCGACCGCCGTTTGCTGGCCCGCGCCCCGGATGGGGATGCCTGGAACCAATGGGGCTATCGTGCCGGGTTGGAACTGTTGCACTCCGACCATGCCGGGGTGGGCACCTTGGAATTGCGCGATGCCGACGCGCGTCTGGCGCGCTGGCGCCATACCCTGGCGATGAACCTGGCGGCGCTGCGCCTGGTCAGCCAATTTGAATTGCAAGTGGCGGCATTCGTCAGCGGCGAGCCGGTCGCGCCGACCGTCGAGGGCATCTGCCCGACCTGCAAGACGCCGCTCGAACCCGGCCAGGAGGAATGCCCGATCTGCACGCGGGAGATTCACACCGCGCCGTCGACCTGGACGCTGTTTCGCCTGTGGCGTTTCGCCCATCCCTACAAGGGGCAACTGTTGGCCGGTTTTCTGCTGACCCTGGCCTCCACGGCGGCGACGCTGGTGCCGCCCTATATGACCATGCCGCTGATGGACGACATCCTGATTCCCTTCCAGAACGGCAAGCCCATCGATGCCGGGCTGGTTACCCTGTATCTCGGCGGCCTGCTGTTGGCGGCACTGCTGGCGTGGAGCCTGGGCTGGGCGCGCACCTACATCCTGGCGCTGGTGTCGGAGCGCATTGGCGCCGACTTGCGTACCGCCACCTACGAGCATTTGCTGCGCCTGTCCCTGGAATATTTCGGGGGAAAACGCACCGGCGACCTGATGGCGCGCATCGGCAGCGAGTCCGACCGAATTTGCGTGTTTCTCTCCCTGCATCTGTTGGATTTTGCCACCGACGTGCTGATGATCGTGATGACCTCGATCATTCTGTTTTCCATCAATCCCTGGCTGGCGCTGGTGACCTTGCTGCCCCTGCCGTTCATCGCCTGGATGATCCACGTGGTGCGCGACAAGCTGCGTACCGGTTTCGAGAAGATCGACCGGGTCTGGTCGCAAGTGACCAACGTGCTCGCCGATACCATCCCCGGTATCCGGGTGGTCAAGGCGTTCGCCCAGGAAAAGCGCGAGGCGGCGCGTTTTCGCGAAGCCAACAAGCATAATCTGGCGGTCAACGACCGGCTCAACAAGACCTGGTCGCTGTTCACTCCGACTGTAACGCTGCTCACTGAAGTGGGGCTGCTGGTGGTGTGGGGGTTTGGGATCTGGCAGGTGTCGCGCAATGAAATCACGGTGGGCGTGCTGACGGCGTTCCTGGCGTATATCAGCCGTTTTTACACACGCCTCGATTCGATGAGCCGTATCGTCTCGGTGACGCAAAAAGCCGCCGCCGGGGCGAAACGCATATTCGACATTCTCGACCACGTCTCCAGCGTACCGGAACCCGCCAACCCGGTGCATCTCGATACCGTGCAGGGGCGCATCGAGATTCAGGAAGCGGGCTTCCGCTATGGCAATCGCGCCATCATCCGCGGCGTCGATCTGGACATCGCTCCCGGCGAAATGATCGGTCTGGTCGGCCACAGCGGTTCGGGCAAGAGTACCCTGGTCAATCTGATCTGCCGTTTTTACGATTTATCGGAAGGGATGATCCGGGTGGACGGGGTGGACATCCGCTCCCTGCCGGTTTCGGAATTCCGCGCCAATATCGGCCTGGTGTTGCAGGAACCCTTCCTGTTTTTCGGCACCATCGCCGAGAACATCGCCTACGGCAAACCCGACGCCACCCGCGCCGAAGTCGTTGCGGCGGCGCGTGCCGCCCATGCCCACGAATTCATCCTGCGCCTGCCGCAGGGCTACGATTCGCTGGTCGGCGAGCGCGGCCAGGCGTTGTCGGGCGGCGAGCGCCAGCGGATATCCATCGCCCGCGCCTTGCTCATCGATCCGCGCATCCTGATTATGGATGAGGCGACGTCGTCGGTGGACTCGACCACCGAGAAGGAAATCCAGAAAGCCTTGGACAACCTGGTGCAGGGCCGCACCACCATCGCCATCGCCCATCGTCTCTCCACCTTGCGGCGCGCCAACCGGCTGGTGGTACTGGATCGCGGCAAGATCGTCGAGGTGGGCGGGCACGAGGAGTTGATGGCCCGCCAGGGCGCTTATTACAAGCTTTACCAGGCGCAAGCGCGGAATGCCGAAGCGTTGCGCGAATCGGCCGGGGAGGGCGAAGCATGAACGGTAATTTCGAGTTGACCCGCAATCCCTTCGGGCGCTTGGCGTTTCGCGGCGCGGATGGCGAAATTCACGAGGACGTGGTGCCGGTGCGGGCTTTTCCCATCGCCGCGCCCGACGAGGGCATCGCCCTGGTGAGCAGCGACGGTCGCGAACTGGCATGGCTGGAAGGTCTGGACGGTTTGCCCGAGGCGACTCGCAAGCTGATCGAGGAAGAACTGGCGAGCCGCGAATTCATGCCGGAAATCCGCCGTATTCTCCGGGTTTCCGGTTTCGCCACCCCGTGTACCTGGGAAGTGGAGACGGATCGCGGCGATACGTCGTTCACGCTGAAGGGCGAGGAAGACATTCGTCGCGTGGTCGGTTCCAACCTGCTGGTCTCCGATAGCCACGGCATCCTGTTCCTGATCCGCGACGTGCAGGCGCTGGATCGTACCAGCCGTAGGATCTTGGATCGCTTCCTGTGATTCAGGTAATCAGGCTTTAATCAGTCCCAACACGCTGGCCGATTGGGTGGCGTTGTAAGCCGACAGCGCCTTGGTGGCAGCTTGCTGCTTGAGGTTGCTTTGCGTCAGCGCGGTGCTTTCGGCGGCGAAGTCGGTATCGGCAATGCGGCTCTTTGCGGCGGCGAGATTTTCATAGGAATTGCTGAGGTTGGCGAGGGTTGAATTCAACCCCGCTTGCGCCGCGCCGATGTTGGCCTGCTGGCTGTTGATGCTGGCGATGGCGTTATCCAGGGCGCCCAGCGCCGTGGTGGCGTTGCTTGCGGTAGTGACGTCCAGGCTGTCTATGCCCAGACTCTGCGGCATGGCGCTGCCCAGCGTCAGGGATTGGCTGTCGCCGGGGTTGGGGCCGCTTTGCAGCGGGGCGCTGAAACTTCCATCCAGCAATTTCTTTCCATTGAACTGGGCATTGCCGGCGGTCTGGCCGAGGCTTTCCCCGAGTTGGCTGAATTCCGCCTGGATGGCCTGCAAATCGCTGGGGCTGTTGGTGCCGTTGGCGGCCTGCACCGCCAACTCGCGCATCCGTTGCAACGAGTCGGAAACCTGGCTGTACGCGCCGCCTGCTGTTTCGGTGAGCGACAAGCCGTCGGAGACGTTGCGCAGTGCCTGTCGATCCCCACCCAGTTGCGCCGTCAAACCGACGGCGACGGCCAAACCTGCCGCATCGTCCTTGGCGGAATTGATGCGCGCCCCGGAACTCAGGCGTTGCAGGGAGGATTGCGCGGCATTCTGGGCGTTATCGAGGTTCTTGAGGGAAACGGGATTCAGCATGATGGCGATCCTTTTAAGCTTGCTCGTGAGACCGGTGTTTCATGCCGGCGTTCAGTCCGCCGAGCCGGTAACGATGATGCCGCTGTTGCATTCCGCGGTGAAATTGGCGCCGTTGATATCGATGACGCGCTTCAATCCCTTGTCCTTTTTGCATAGCTGGGCAGCCTTGGCGTCGTGCTCGCGGGAGAGGGTTTGTTGGCGATCCGTTGCGTCGCAACCTGCCAGCAATGCGACGGTGATGCCCAGGAGCAGAAGTCTTGCGGTCATTGTTGTTTCCTTATGCGAATTTAGGTTGTGGTTGCTGGGCGGGATGATAACAGCCTAATATCGCCTAGGGCAGTGCTGCCAGCAGGCGTTTGGCACGGGTTGGCAGGTCGTTCGAGGCAAGCGGCGGGTCGGGAAAGTTTTGCCGTTCGCGCTTGCCGGCACTTTCGAAATCGACGCCGTAGCAATCGATGCCGAGCAGGCGCGGCTTGCCGGACAGTTGGATGTCCAATTCCCGCAAAATCGCGGCTTCCTCGGCAAGTGGCAAGGCGGCGGCGCCTTGCCACTCGGCCTGATCGAGCCAGCCGGCCTGGCCGAATCCGCCGATGTAGCGCAGCTTGATGGGTTCTAGGCGGTAAAAGGTAAAATCGCCGAGACTGAGGTACTGTTCGGTGGCGGGATGGTAGCGCAGAAAGCGCGCGACCAGTCCCTTGTCGGCCTCTACCGGTGAGATGTTGCCGATCAGGGTGAGGCGGGCACCGGTCTGGACATTGCCGTCCTGTGCGGTGTTTACCAGGAAGCTGCAACGCGGGTCGGCCGCCAGGTTCTTGGTGTGTTCGGCAAGTCCGCTCATCAGGAATAGCGGGTTGTGACCCGCATCCGCAGCAAAGGGCAGGATGGTGGCGAACGGGTAGCCCGGTTCGCGCAGGGAATGGGTTGCCAAGGTGCCGTTAGCGGTTTCGTGGATGAGGCGGATGGCGGATTCGAGTGGGATTTTCATGAGGGGTGAATGCAGGTTTTTAGTTCAGTTTAGCGCATAGGCTGCTCCCCGGTGCAGGAGGCGTCATGAATTTTCGCCGAAATGCCGCGGAGTCATTGTAAAATTTGGTCAATTCAATTCATTTAAGGAATTTTCATGTCTTGTTCTTCATTTTTCAGCAGATTGCCTGGCGCAGCCTGGCTTGCGGCGCTATTGTCCGCAGCCTTGCTGGGCGGGTGCAGCACGCTTTCCAAGGAGGATTGCGTGCGCGGTGATTGGCAGCATTACGGATATTACGACGGCACCCAGGGCTATCCGCCCGGTCGGATCGAGGAGCACCGCCAAGCGTGCGCCGAATTCCGGGTGACGCCGAACCCAGTCGAATATGCGCGGGGGCGCGAAATGGGGCTGCTTGAGTATTGCACGCCGATGAACGGCTATAACCAGGGCAAGTCCGGCGCGACCTACCATTATGTGTGCCGTCCCGACCGGGAAGCGGGATTTCTGCGGAATTACCACCTCGGTCGGCAAATCCATGAGATGAGCGAAAAAATCCGGCGTATCGAAAGCCAGATCAGGGACAAGGAAAAGGAACTCGAAAAGGACAAGGATAATTCCAAAAAGCTCAACGAAGAGCAGCGCCGCCACATTCGCGAGCGGATTCACGATCTGGAACGTGAGAAAAACACCCTGAAGGGCATGCGCCAAGGGGTGGAGGTGATGGTGTATTACTGATGTGGTCAGTCGCCATGGCTAATTTCCCATCCTCCCCAATCTCGGTGTTTTCTAGCTAATAATGGCAGAAGATAGCGATCTCGAACGCTCGGAAGCGGCGTCACAGAGGCGCATCGAGCAGGCCCGCGAAAAGGGCCAGATTGCCCGTTCCCGCGAGCTTTCCACGTTCGCCGTGCTGATGGCGGCCGGCGGGGCGTTGATGGCGATGAGCCATCAACTGATGGACAGCATGATGGCACTGATGCGCAACGGTTTGAGCATCGAGCGGGCGGTGGCGTTCGACCCGTCGCTCATGCTCCTGCGCTTGCAGGGGCATACCTGGGATATCCTGGTGGCGTTCTTCCCCTACATCGTGGTAGTGGTAGTGGCCGCCATCGCGGCCCCGTTGGCATTGGGCGGTTGGCTGTTTACCTTTGAAGCGCTGGAGCCGAATTTCGGCAAGCTCGATCCGATCAAGGGCATCGGCAGGATGTTTTCCGTGAACAGCGTGATCGAACTGGTCAAGGCGCTGCTCAAGACGCTGCTCATCGGCGGCGTGGCGGTATGGGTGGTCATCCATGAAAAAGACGCGTTTTTCGCGCTGATCACCGAGCCGCTCGGGCAGAGCATCGCTCATCTCGGGCATATGCTGGGTTTTACTTTCATGACGGTGGCCGGTTCCCTAATCATTCTGGTGGCCATCGATGTTCCCGCGCAGATTTGGGAACATGCCCGCAAGCTGAAGATGACTAAGGACGAAGTCCGCCAAGAATACAAGGAAACCGAAGGTTCGCCGGAACTGAAGGGGCGCATTCGCCAGTTGCAGCGCGAGGCGGCGCGCAAGCGCATGATGGCGGAAGTGCCCAAGGCCGACGTGATCGTCACTAACCCGACGCGTTTCGCGGTGGCGCTGAGTTATCAGGGCGACAAGATGCGGGCGCCCAAGGTGGTGGCGAAGGGAACCTTGCTTCTGGCGCAACGCATCCGCGATGTCGGCGCGGAACACCATGTGCCGATCCTACAGGCGCCGTCGCTGGCGCGTGCCTTGTTTCATCACGCCGAACTGGATGAGGAAATCCCCGCAACCTTGTATACTGCGGTGGCCGAGGTTTTGGCCTACGTTTACCAATTGCGCCGTTACGAGAGCGGCGCCGGCGATAAGCCGGAAACCCCTCGCGAATTGCCCGTGCCACCCGAGCTCGATCCTGAATCTCAAGCGGAAAATGCCACGATACATTAATTTTGATTTTGCAAACCAAGTGGTGAATTCCTGATGGATGCCCAGGCGAACGCCCTGACCATCATGGGTAACATGAACATAAGCAAGCTGGCTGGGCCGGTGCTCGTCATCCTGATCCTGGCGATGATGATTCTGCCGTTGCCGCCGATCCTCCTGGACCTGCTGTTCACCTTCAACATCGCCCTGTCGATGATGGTGCTGCTGGTCAGCCTGTATACCCAGAAGCCTCTCGAATTCGCGGTTTTCCCAACGGTACTGCTGGTTACCACGCTGCTGCGTCTGTCGCTCAACGTTGCCTCGTCGCGGATCGTCCTGCTGGAAGGCCATACCGGGCCGGACGCGGCCGGCAAGGTGATCGAGGCCTTCGGCCATTTTCTGGTGGGTGGCAATTACACCGTGGGTATCGTGGTGTTCATCATCCTGGTGGTTATCAATTTCGTGGTGATTACCAAGGGCGCCGGGCGGATCGCCGAAGTGAGCGCGCGTTTCACCCTGGACGCCATGCCCGGCAAGCAAATGGCCATCGATGCCGACCTCAATGCAGGCCTGATCGGCGAGGACGAGGCGCGCAAGCGGCGTTCGCAGGTTTCGCAGGAAGCCGATTTCTTCGGTTCCATGGACGGTGCCAGTAAATTCGTGCGCGGCGACGCCGTCGCCGGCATTCTCATCATGCTCATCAACGTCATCGGCGGGTTGCTGGTGGGGATGCTTCAACACAACCTGGATTTCGCCACCGCTGCCAGCAATTACACCCTGCTGACCATCGGCGATGGTCTAGTGGCACAGATTCCCGCCCTGGTGATTTCCACCGCCGCCGGTATCGTGGTGAGCCGCGTTTCCACCGACGAGGATCTCAGCCAGCAACTCATCAACCAGTTGTTCAACCGTCCCCAGGTGCTGATTCTGACCGCCTCGATTCTGGGGATGCTCGGCCTGATTCCCGGAATGCCGCATCTGGCTTTTCTGACGCTGGCATCGATAATGGCCGGTGGTGCTTACCTGATCAACAAGCGGATGCGCGCGCCCCCGCCTCTCCCCGCAGCGCCGGCGGTACCCACGCCGGCGGAAGTTCCCGAGGTGAGTTGGAACGACGTGATGCCGGTCGACGTGCTGGGGCTGGAAGTGGGCTACCGCCTGATCCCCCTGGTGGACCGCGTGCAGGACGGCGAGTTGCTGCGCCGCATCAAGGGTATCCGCAAGAAATTCGCCCAGGAAATGGGATTCCTGGTGCCCTCCGTGCATATTCGCGACAACCTCGAATTGCGTCCCAACGCCTACCGGATCACCCTTAAAGGCGTGGAAGTGGGTCACGGCGAGGCGTTCGCCGGGATGTTCCTGGCCATCAATCCGGGGCGGGTACTGGGCGAACTGACCGGCACCCCCACCAAGGACCCGGCGTTCGGTCTGCCGGCGGTGTGGGTCGAGGCGGAACAGCGCGACATCGCGCAGAACTACGGCTATACCGTGGTCGACGCCAGCACGGTGGTAGCCACTCACCTGTCCAACCTCATCCAGAGCCATGCTCCCGAATTGCTGGGACGAGAGGAGGTTCAACAACTTCTCGACCATGTGGCCCGCGAATCGCCAAAGCTTACCGAAGACCTGGTTCCCAAGCAGATTTCCCTGGGGACGCTGCAAAAAGTCCTGCAAGGGCTGCTCGACGAAGGCGTGCATATTCGCGACATGCGCACCATCATCGAGACGCTTTCCGACCACGTGGTGCGAACCCAGAATGTGGAAGAGCTGATTGCCGCGGTTCGCGTCGCGTTGGGACGTGCTATTATTCAGCAGATATATGCGGGTTCAGACGAATTGCAGGTCATCGCCCTGGACCCCCGCCTGGAACACATCCTCATGCAGGCAACCCAGTCACAGGGCGGCGAGGGGGCCGGACTGGAGCCGGGTTTGGCGGAAAACCTGCTGCGCCAGGTCGATGCGGTGGTCCAGCAACAGGAACAGCTCGGTTTGGCGGCGGTCTTACTGGTACCGGCGCCGCTACGTTTGCTGCTATCGCGTTTCCTGCGCCGCGCCGCGCCGCAGTTGAGGGTGATATCCCATGCCGAAGTGCCGGATTCGAAAAATATTAAAGTGACCGCCGTATTAGGGAACCAGTGATGAACGTCAAAAAATTCTACGCTGATACGGCCCGCGACGCGTTGCGTCTGGTGCGCGAAGAATTGGGGCCGGACGCGGTCATCCTCTCCAACCATCGGGTCGGCGACAAAATCGAGATCATGGCGGCCCCTGCCGCCGATGTTGCGGCGATCGCCACCGTGGGCGGCGGTTCGGCGCCCCACTCGCGCCGTCAGCCTGCTCCATCTGCCCCGGTATTCACCCCGCCCCCCAGCGTCGAACCCCGCCCTTATTTCTTTCCCGGCCAGACGCCTCCCAAGGCAGCGGCGCAACCCAAAGGCGCCGGGCTGAAATTCCAAGTCGAGGAGGTTAACGAGCCGGTCGCCGACAGCGACAACCTGCGCGACCTGGAACAGGAAATCAAATTCCTGCGCAACATGCTGGAAGGGCAATTGGCGAGCTTTGCGTGGGGCGAAATCGGGCGGCGTCAGCCGGCCAAGCTGGAATTGATGCGGCGTTTGCTGGCGGCGGGGTTCAGCCCGGCCCTGGCGCGCCAGTTGCTGGAGAAAATGCCGGTCGGCTTCGACGCCGGCAAGGGCTTGCCGTGGCTGAAGTCCACCCTCATCAACAACCTGCGGGTGGTCGCCAAAGGCCACGACATCGTGGATGCCGGCGGCGTGTATGCGCTGGTCGGACCGACCGGGGTGGGGAAGACCACCACCGTGGCTAAGCTGGCGGCGCGCTGCACCCTCAAATTCGGGGCCAACCAGGTCGCCCTCATCACCACCGACAGTTTCCGGATCGGCGCCCATGAACAGTTGCGCATCTACGGCAAGATTCTCGGAATTCCCGTGTATGCGGTGAAGGAAGAAAACGATCTGCAGTTCACTCTTGCCGATGTGCGCGACAAGCATCTGGTGTTGGTCGATACGGTGGGGATGAGCCAGCGCGATCAGCGTGTTGCCGAGCAGGTGGCTTTCCTGTGCGGCAACAGCCGCGAGGTCAAGCGCCTCCTGCTCTTGTCCGGCAACGCCCAGGGCAGCACCCTCGACGACGTGGTGGCCGCTTATCGCGGCGCCGGGCTGGACGGCTGCATCCTTACCAAGATCGACGAAGGCGTCAATGTCGGCACGGCGCTCGACGTGATCATTCGTCATCGGTTGCTTCTGCATTACGTCACCAACGGCCAGCGAGTGCCGGAAGACCTGCATTTGGCCAACCCGATTTACCTGGTTGACCGGGTGTTCAAGCAGGCCGGCGAGGCGTCCCCCTTCACCCCTCAGGAAGAAGAGTTTTCCCTGGTCGTGGCGGCATCGGCGGCGGGCGACGGTGCCTTGCTCAATACCCTCAAGTCCGAGGAATTCCGTGGCTGAGTTCATGCGCGATCAGGCGGAAGGACTGCGGCGGCTGTTCGCCAACGACTTTGTGCGAGCCATCGCGGTAGCCGGCGGCAAAGGCGGCATCGGCAAGACCCACGTGGTGGTCAACCTGGCGATTGCCATGGCCAACCGCGGGCGGCGCGTGCTGGTGCTGGATGGACAATTCGGTCCGGGCGGGCTGGAAGGCGCCTTGGGCATCAAGCCGCGCTATAACCTCTCGCACGTCATCCGTGGCGAAAGAGCGCTGGAGGAGGTGCTGATCCAGGGGCCAGGCGGCATCGCCATCATTCCCGCCGCCCTCGGACTGCCGGCCTTGGCTGGCCTGGACGCAGTGGCCCAGGACAACCTGGTGCATTCCTTTACCCGCCTGTCCGGCTCGTTCGACGTGATGCTGATGGATGCGGGGTCCGACAGCAGACAGGCGTCGTTCAGCCTGGCCTCGCAGGATGTGATTATCGTGGTTTCGGGGCTGCACGACTCGATTACCGATGCCTATGGCCTGATCAAGTCGCTCAGTCGGAATTTCGCCAAGCGTCACTATCACATTCTGGTGAACAAGGTCGATTCGTTCCACGAAGCGCGCGCGGTATTCGAAAACATGTCGCAAGTGGCGGGGCGCTTCCTCGAAGTGTCTCTCGACTTCATGGGATACGTTCCCTACGACGACAAACTTAAACAGTCCGCCATGTTGTGTCGCCCGGTCACGGAAGCCTTTCCTTCCGCCGATGCCTCGCTGGCATTCCGGGAGCTTGCCGAATCCGTGGAACAATGGCCGTTTCCCAGCGACAACGACGGGCGCATCGAATCATTCATGTTGCGGCTCATTATCGGCAGCCGTTTGAGCCGGGAGGTCGTCAATTCGAGCCTGAATTGAGTATTTAACCATGTACACCGCTCACGGAACCCTGCAAAAAGATCAGTACGTCACCCGCTTCGCCCCGCTGGTGAAAAAAATCGCCTACCACATGATGGCCAAATTGCCGGCCAGCGTGCAGGTCGACGACCTCATCCAGGTCGGCATGATCGGCTTGCTCGATGCGGCCAACAACTTCGACGGCGCGCAAGGCGCACAGTTCGAAACCTACGCGGCACAACGGATTCGTGGGGCGATGCTTGATGAATTGCGTCATTCGGACTGGCTGCCGCGCTCGGCGCGCAAGAACATGCGGCGCATCGAAGCGGCGATGAATGCCCTGGAACAACGCTTGGGGCGTTCGCCCAGCGATTCGGAAGTGGCCAAGGAACTCCAGCTCAGCCTGGAAGACTACCAGCAGATGCTGTTCGAAGCCCACGGTAGCCAATTGCTGCATTACGAGGATTTTCAGCAAGACGGCGAAGACGAATTCCTCGGGCATTTCAACGTCGGCGACGGCGGCAACCCGTTGGGTATCCTCGAAGACGCGGGGTTCCGCATCCGCCTAGTGGAAGCGATCAAGCAATTGCCGGAGCGCGAACAACTGTTGATGGCCCTGTATTACGAAGAGGAACTCAACCTCAAGGAAATCGGCGCCGTGCTGGGGGTCAGCGAATCCCGCGTGTGTCAGTTGCACAGCCAGGCCGTGGCGCGTTTGCGGGTCTTCATGAAAGGCTGGGTGGACAAGGGTGGTTGAGCACGAATGCGGAGCACCGTGTGGCTTCCGATTGATTTGTCGGGGGCTTTATGTCATTGTCATGGTTGTAAACAAGGGCTAGGCCGGCAAACATGGATTATGTAAGCATTATCGGGATTGTTTTGGCGCTGGCGGCGATCCTCGGCGGACAAGTGCTGGAAGGGGGGCACATCTCCTCGCTGCTGCAGGCCACCGCTTTCCTGATCGTATTCGGCGGTACTTTCGGCGCTACCATGCTGCAAAGCTCGATTCCGGTATTTTTGCGCGGCTTGAAACTGGCGGTCTGGGTGGTTTTCCCGCCTCATCAGGATCAATTGGCGCTGATCGAACAAGTCATCGAGTGGAGCCAGACCGCCCGTAAAGGCGGCTTGCTGGCCCTGGAGTCGCAACTCGACCAAATGCAAGACGAATTCAATCGCAAGGGTTTGCAGATGGTGGTCGACGGTGCCGAGCCGGAAAAAATCCGCGACGCGATGGAAGTGGAGATCGCTACTTACGAAAAGCATAATCTGGACGCGGCCAAGGTCTGGCTGGCAGCTGGCGGTTTCGCCCCCACCATCGGGATTCTGGGCGCCGTGATGGGGCTGATCCACGTTATGGAAAACCTTACCGATCCTTCCAAGCTGGGTGCCGGTATCGCGGTGGCCTTTGTCGCCACTATCTATGGGGTGGGTTCCGCCAACCTGTTTTTGATTCCGATGGCCAACAAGATCAAAGCCATCGTCGAACAGCAGGTGGTCATGCAGGAAATGTTCATCGAAGGGCTGGTGTCCATCGCCAACGGCGAAAATCCGCGGATCATCGAAACCAAGCTGCAAGGCTATATCGTGTAATGGCGCGCAAGAAAAAGCCCGAGGAACACGAAAATCTCGAACGTTGGTTGGTTTCCTACGCCGACTTCATCACCTTGCTGTTCGCCTTTTTCGTGGTGATGTACGCCATCTCGCAAGTCAACGAAGGCAAATACAAACTCCTCAGCGATTCCCTACTCCAGGCGTTCAAGGAGCCGACCACCTCCGTCCCGGTACCCAAAACCGTTCCGGCGGTTCCCAAAACCATGGATCCGAAAGCCGACTTGGTAATACGCCCGCAGGCCGTGCTGTCCAAGCGCAACGATGCGCAGAATGTGCAGATCAAGAAGGAAACCGAAAAAATGAAAGGCATCGCCAAGGATCTGATGAAGGTGATGGAGCGCTTGGTGAAAACGGGTCAGGTCAAGGTGACCCAAAGCGCGCGCGGCATCGCCGTGGAAATCAACGCCAGCGTGCTGTTTGGCTCCGGGAATGCGAATCTGGAAGGCGAGTCGGTCAAGGTGATGAAAGCGGTTGCCGAGGTGTTGACCGAGGTGGACAACAATATCCAGGTCGAGGGTTATTCCGACAATGCCCCCATCAACAGCCCGTTGTACCCTTCCAATTGGGAGTTGTCATCGGCGCGTGCCAGCAGCGTGGCGCGCCTGTTCGTCGAGGGCGGGATCCAGCCGGATCGGGTGGTGGTGCTGGGGTACGGCGAAAACCGGCCGGTGGCGAGTAACGACACCCCGGATGGGCGAGCGCGCAACCGGCGGGTGACGATCATGATTCTGTCTCCCGGTCACGACAAGGTGATCTCCGACATTCCCATCAACGAAAGTTCTGCCCCGGCGCCGGCCCCGGCAGCACCGGCCAGTCCGGCGCTCAGGTAAGCGAGAGCGCCGCCACCTGGTGAAAGCGCCCGATCCCCGGTGCGATTTCTCCCAGTGGCGCCACGTCCCAGCGCCATTCCTCGCGGATCCGCTCAGTCAGACCTAAACGCGCCGCGAACTCGGTGCTGGCGAGGCTGTTCCCGGCGGCATCGTAAGTCGTCTGCACGGTATCCGCCAGCAGGCAGGTCGTCGCGTCGAAACCCGCCAGATAATCGAGATGGCGGCGCATCAGCTTTTCCTCCCAACCGTCCAGAACTGCCCCAGACAAGTCCGGGAAGCGCTTGACCAGCCATTCGCGGAGCAGCAGGGGCAGTTGCGAGAGCAGGTTGACCGATGCCACCCAGTCGATGCCTTTTTCGTCGAGAAAGCGGGTGGGTGGCGCGGCCCGGTCGTCGAGGGTCGCCGGGGTGGCATCCGCCAAGTGTTCCAGGCAGCCGCTGACATCATGTTCGATGCAGGTCACGTTGGGATAGCTCCGCGCAGCCCGGCGTATCTCGGGCAGATGGACGATGTCGATCAGCCTTACTTCGGCGAAGCGCGCGGAGAGTTGCGACAGCGGGATGTCCAGCAGCAATCCGGAGCCGAATACCAGCGCGGTGCGGAACTTCCGGCAGTCGTCCAGCGAATCGAGGAGCGCCGCCTGGCTGCGTTCGAGATGCGGTTGCCAGGCGGCATGGCAGCGCCGGTAGCGGGCGCGGATGCCGATGCTTTCGCGCAGGTAGCCGTAACGGCGGGCGAGCGGGTGACAGTCGGTGGTGAGGTAGGTGAACCACTCGGCCAGCATGGGGCGTGTGCGCTTAGTTGCCGCCGTGGCGGCCCACCCGCATCGCCAGCGGCCAATGCACGTTACGCGCAAACGCCGGGTCGCCCCATAGCGGGAGCAACTCCTCCGCGATATCCGCCACCGGGTCGCGGCCGGTCGCCGCGATGCAGCGGGCGGTGGCCGACCAACTGGCGAAATAACCGAGCAGTTGCGGCAGGCTCCATTCGGCGTGCATGGCGAATTCGGGCGGAACCAGTTCTTCAAAAGGGAAGGGCAGGCTACGGTAGCCTTCCTCCACTAGGCGGCGCTCCGGCGGCCAGTAGGGGCCGACGGTTTCGGCGTAGAAGCGTTGGGCTGCACGATCGATGTCCGGGACGTCGAGATGCAGCACGCCATATGACCATGCCGCCAGAATCCCGCCCGGCTTGAGGACGCGGCGGGCCTCGGCGTAAAACTGTTCGAGATCGAACCAGTGCAGAGCCTGGGCGACCGTGATGAGATCGACGCTGGCGTCGTCCAGCCCGCTTGCTTCGGCAGGTGCGACGCGGTAGCTGATTTGGGGATGCTGCGGGGCGGCGCCGATTTGCGCGAGGCTGGCGTCGGTGGCGATGACAGCGGCAAAGCGCGCCGCCAAGTCGAGTGATGCCTGGCCGCTGCCGGCGGCGCAATCCCAAGCCAGTTGCTTGCCCGATGCGAGTTGCGCCAGCCAGTCGAACAACGCGGCGGGATAGGTAGGGCGGAAGCTGGCGTAATTGCCGGCGACCGTGCTGAAATGATCGGCGAAGGTTCGGCTCATGAGGATTTTCGGGCAGACGAAACGCCATCATAACGCCATAACCCTCAGGCATCGAACTTTGGGTTAATGCCGATGAATCGCCACCGGGATGCGCCGCGAGCCGAATGCCCCGGTGAACTTTTCAAAATGGCCCGCCACTGCTCCCCCGCAGTCCGGGCAGTGGCCTTGCGGCGTCACGTGATAGTCGAGAATTTCATACCAGTCGCGCACGATCAGCGGCGTGCCGCAGGCCGGGCAGAAAGTGGTGTCGCCGGCGCGGTCGTGGACGTTGCCGGTATACACGTAATGCAGCCCGGCTTTTTGCGCGATGGCCCGCGCCCGTGCCAGGGTGGCGGGCGGGGTGGGCAGGATGTCGGTCATCTTGTAGTCGGGATGGAAGGCCGAGAAATGCAGGGGCACGTCCGGCCCCAGTTCCTTCCTTACCCACTGCGCCAGGGCGGTGAGTTCCTCGTCGCTGTCGTTCTTGCCGGGGATCAGCAGGGTGGTGATTTCCAGCCACACCGAGGTCTCCTTGACCAAGTACAGCAGGGTGTCGAGCACCGGTTGGAGGTGGCTGCCGGTCAGCTTGTGATAAAAATCGTCGGTGAAGGCTTTCAGGTCGATGTTGGCGGCGTCCATCTTGGCGTAGAAGTCGCGGCGCGCCTGCTCGTGCATGTAGCCGTTGCTCACCGCCACCGCCTGGATGCCCAGGGCGTGACAGGCGTCCGCCGTATCCATGGCGTATTCGGCGAACACCACTGGGTCGTTGTAGGTGAAGGCCACGCTTTTGCAGCCATGGCGCTGGGCAGTCGCGGCAACATCCTGGGGCGAGGCGACGTCGCACAGGCTGTCCATGTCGCGCGATTTGCTCATGTCCCAGTTCTGGCAGAACTTGCACGCCAGGTTGCAGCCCGCCGTGCCGAAGGACAGGATGCTGCTACCCGGATAGAAATGGTTGAGGGGCTTTTTCTCGATGGGGTCGATGCAAAATCCGGAGGAACGGCCATAGGTGGTCAGCACCATTTTTCCGTCATCGTTCATCCGCACGAAACACGCGCCGCGCTGCCCCTGGTGGAGCTTGCAGTCGCGTGGACAGAGGTCGCACTGGATGGTGTCGGCATCCACGGCGTGCCACCAGCGGGCGGGGAAATCGCGGGTCATGATGCGTTGGCCTCCTTCCATTTGCTTACTGTGTAGCGATACAGTTTGATGTCATCTGCCCAGAAATCCGCAGGGAGGCCGGCCTTGCCCTTGAGATGGGCCATGAATTCCGCGCGGCCCGGCAGTTGTTCCCACACCTGGGGCAGGAAGGTGCCGCGTCGCCACCCGTATTCCAGCACCACGCCGTCCTCAAAGGGGCGCAGTTGCGCGCAAGCGTCGGATTCGTCGCAGCAACCGATGGCCTGCAAGGGCGACAGCAGGGAGATTTCTACATGGGTGGCGGGGAATTCCTCCACCGTCAGCGGCGGGAAGCGCGGGTCGCGGAAGGCGGCGGCGAGGGCGTTGGCTTTCACGTCTTCGAGCAGGGGACGGTGTGCCTCCAGGCTGCCGATGCAACCGCGCAGGTTGCCGTGTTGGGTAAGGGTAACGAAAGTCGCGCCCGGTTCCGCGAGCCACGGCGCGCTTTCGTCGGCCTCGGCCACTAAGCCGAAGTGACGGGCGATGGTGGCGCGGGCGATGGTCAGCAGCACTTTGCATTTTTCAATGGACATGTTCGTTCTCCCCGCTAAAAGCCAGTGCGGCGTAGCCCACCACCCGGCTGCGGTCGCCCGCGGTATCGCCGGAATTACGCAAATCCAGGAGTTCCGGCTGGAGACGGTGATGCCGGGCCGCAAGCAGCAAGCCGTTCAGCGGCGTCCCGCCGCACGCCTGTTCGTGATGGATGGGGACGTACAGGGTAAGAATCGCCTGCACGGTGGCCCGGTCGATGTGCTGTGCCTCATGGTAGGCGTGGAAATGCGAGAGGTCGGAACTCACCACGATCAGGGTTTCCGGCCCGCCCCACACCATTTCCAGAACCTCCGCTACTTCTTCGGAGGTGGCGTCGCCCACTGCCAGAGGAAGCAGGGTAAAGTCCTCCAGCACCGTTTGCAGGAAGGGCAGTTGCACTTCCAGCGAATGTTCCCAGGCATGGGCCGGGGCGTATTCCACCACCTGCCGCAGTGCGGCAACCTTCGCGACCAGCGTGGCATCGACCGGCACTATCCCCAGTGGCGTGGCGAAGCCGTCCATGCCCGGCAGCGCCAGCCCGCGCACCGGTACCCGGTGCACCGGCCCGAGCAGCACCACCCGTCGGTAAATTCCCCGTCCCCGCTCAAGCAGGGCGTAGGCGCGAGCCGCTATCGGCCCGGAATAAATGTAACCGGCATGAGGTACAATCACCGCCTTGGGCAGGGCGGAAGCGCTGGTTTCCGTGCTGTGAGCGGCGCGCAGGTAGGCCGCGATACTACCTGCCAGTTCTGTGGCGTCTTCGGGATAAAATGTTCCTGCTACGGCGGGACTACGAACGGTGCTCATGGGGCGCTTTCCAGAGATTGATCCACCCTCTAACTATAAATCCGACCAAGAATATATCAACCTGACATGCCTAACTATTATGCAGTGATCCCCGCCGCCGGCAGCGGCGCGCGGATGGGCGGCGAACTGCCCAAACAATATCTGCCGCTCAACGGCCAACCGATGATTTACCATGCCGTGGCGCGGCTGTGCGGCTATTCGGGAATCGCAAGGGTATTCGTGGTGCTTGCGCCCGCCGACGCCTGGTGGGATCGCTACGATTGGAGCGCTTTCGCCGCCAAGCTCACGGTGTTGCGCTGCGGCGGCGCGGAGCGCTTCGAATCGGTGCGTAACGGCCTGGAGGCGATCATGGGCGAAGTCGGCAGTGACGACTGGGTGCTCGTGCACGATGCGGCGCGCCCCTGCCTGACCGATGCCCAACTCGACAGTTTGATATCCGAAGTGGGCGACGACGCTTTCGGAGGTATCCTGGCCCAGCCGGTGGCCGATACCATCAAGCGTGGCGACGCCGACCAGCGGGTGGTGTGCACCGAGCCGCGCGAACGGTTGTGGCAGGCCCAGACCCCGCAGATGTTTCGCTACGTCCTGCTGCAACGCGCCTTGTCGCTGCTGGCCGGGGAGGTCGTCACCGATGAGGCGCAGGCCGTGGAGAAGCTCGGCTTTCAAGCCAAGCTGGTGGCGAGCGACAGCAGTAACTTCAAGGTCACTTATCCACGCGATCTGAAACTGGCGGAGTGGTTGCTCCGGGAAGGGCTGGAATCATGAGAATCGGCCAAGGCTTCGACGTCCACCAACTGGTGGAAGGGCGCAAGTTGATTATCGGTGGGGTAGAAATTCCCTATCATCTCGGCCTGCTTGGCCACTCCAACGCCGACGTGCTGCTCCACGCGATTTGCGATGCCCTGCTGGGCGCCGCCGCGCTGGGCGACATCGGCCGCCATTTTTCCGACAGCGACCCGCGCTACAAGGGCATCGACAGCCGCGAGTTGCTGCGCGAAACCATGCGCCTGCTGCGCGAGCAGGGCTATAACCTGGTCAATCTCGACACCACCATCGTCGCCCAGGCTCCCAAAATGGCCCCGCACATTCCGACCATGGTCGCCAACATTGCCGAGGACTTGGGCGTCGCGCCCAGCTGCGTCAATGTCAAGGCCACCACCACCGAAAAACTCGGCTACACCGGGCGCGGCGAGGGGATCGCCGCGCAGGCGGTGTGTCTGTTGGAAAAAGCCAAAGCCGCGCCCTGAACGGTGTCGTGGGCCAGCGGGCCTGCTATGTCGAGGCGCAGTCGTTCAGGGCAAACGCTGCGGGGGGATCAGGCGCCTGTTGCGAATGGTGTCCATGGCGGACACGCGATCCCAGATCGCGTGCTTCTCCTGATCATCAAGCAATAGCCACCGGTCGACTTCTTCAGCGGTACGGCCACATCCCCGACAAACGGCGTCTCCAAGGCTGGTGGAACAGTGGCCGATACACGGGGAGCAATCCTCGAATGGGGACGGGGGCATGTTGCTACGCGCTTGCCGGACGTGCGCGAATGGCTTGCAAACAGGCTTCCAGGCCACCCTCGACGACATTTGCCGGCACCGCCAGCATCAAGTTGCAGGGAAGGCCAAAGTTCTCGATGAACATGCCCCGCCGGTCAATCTGGCGTTCACCGTGGAGGGCGGGTTCGCCGAGTCCTTCCGCCAATTCGACGCGCTTGGTCACGGTATCCAGGCGGGTGACGTAGCCCCAGATTTTCTTGCCGAGGGCAAGCCCATAACCCAACTCGAAAGCCGTTCCCGAATCCGGTTCGGCACCGCGAAAAGGGTCCAGATTGGCAACCACAATCTGCGCCTTGCGAATGAGGTCGATGTTGGCTTGAAAAATCCGCTCCGCCGTGGTCTCTTCGTGATCGATAGGAATCAGCGCTTCGAATCCATGGCGGCGGCAGAGTTCCCGGGCTGAATTCGCCCAAATGGCAACATCGGGTCGGAATACGTCGGGGCCGGCGAGATAGATCTTCAAAAATGTGGCTTCCAAAAAAATGGCTTGTTATGTTGAGGGTAGCCCGGCAGTCGCGCTAACGTTATTCAGCCAGTGCGGATTTGGGGGCGATGGGCGTGTCCTGCGCCGGGATACGCGCCGCCATCGGGCTATCCGCCGGTAGCGTTCGAGTCTTTGCCAGCACTCGCTCCTCGAACGCAATCCGCGATACATAGCCCGACCAACCAACCAGAACCAAGGCAAATGCCAGGAGTAGCTGGACCTGTACGCCCGGAGAGTAATGGCGGGCTACCCATTGCCGGGCAATCAGCCCAAGTAGCGTCACCGCGACCAGCTTGCCGGTGAACTCGACAGCTCCGTAAAGCGGGGCGCCGTCACGCAGGACAAACAAAATCGGCAACGCCAAAGCCAGCAGGATCAGTCCATGGGCAAGCCTGCGTGTTCGTTTCACTTGATTGATGAGATTAATACTGCGGTCATCCATGGCGCCGGCTTCCTCCTTCTGATCGAATTGTAAGGTCAATAAACAAACGCAAATGTACAACGGTCTGCCGTCATTGGGGCAAGTAATCCCATAGCCGGTGAAAAGGCCATGAAACACAAAAGAAAAACGCCATCACTGGGATGGCGTTGGATGCTGCTAACTCGATTTTTGGTGGAGGCGGCGGGAATCGAACCCGCGTCCGCAAGCCCTCTACAGGCAGTTCTACATACTTAGTCCGATTATTTGGTTTTAACCCTCATCACGCCAATCGAACAGGCTGGAATCAGGCGAGCCGTCTTGGATTTAACACCGGTCAAAGCGACGCTGGCCGGCACGAGTCTCTGTTAATGACTCTGCTCTTTCCACCTTGCGGCTTCAAGCCGGCCCAGAGACCAACCGGTGCAGAGTCTAGCGCGATTAAGCGGCTAGAGCGTAGTTTTCGTCGTTTGCGACTATTGGTTTTCAGCTGTTTTACGAGGTGACTGAACCTCGGTATGCCCTACTCTGCTTTGCAACCCACGTCGAGACCAGGTCGCCCCCTGTACACCCGATAGATGCGGCTAATCGGGGAAAGTTCAAGAGGGATTTTACCAGAGTGGCACCCTTACAGGTGATTTAATACTTCGAGGGGGGTGGCGACGCTGCCGGCGGCTTGCCAGTCTTCGGGCCGGTCGGTGGCGTCGAGGTAACCGTAGAGCGCCACCAGGGCAGGCATTCCGGCGGCGCGGGCGGCTTCGATGTCGCGCTCGGCGTCGCCCAGGTAGAGACTCCTGTGCGGTTCGACGCCGGCACTGCTGCAGGCGTACAGCATGGGTTCGGGATGGGGCTTGGAATTCGCGCAGGTATCGCCGCTGACGATGCAAACGGCGCGCTGGGTCAGGCCCAGTTGCTCCATGAGGGGATCGGTGTAGCGCGCCGGTTTGTTGGTGACTACTCCCCAGGGAATGCCGCGCTCTTCAAGGCCGGTCAACAATTCTCCAATGCCGGGGAAGAGGGTGGTGTGATGACACAGGTAGCGTTCGTAGAAGGCCAGGAATTCCTGGCGGGTGTCACCGAAATCCGGGGCGGCGGGGGTTAGTCCCAAGCCGATTTCGAGGAGGCCGCGGGCGCCGTGGGAGGCGTAAGGGCGCACGATTTCGAGCGCCAGCGGCTCCAGGCCACGCTGCCGGCGCACCAGATTCAGCGCGTACCCCAAATCCGGCGCGGTGTCGGCGAGGGTGCCGTCGAGGTCGAAAAATACCGCTTCAACCATTGCGGCGGCAGTGGATCATGTAATTGACGCTGGCGTCGCTGCCCAGCGAGTATTCCTTGGTGAAGGGTTGGTAGCTCATGCCGACGATGTCTTCCACGCTCAACCCGGCGGAACGGCAAAAGCCGGAGAGTTCGGAAGGCTTGAGGAATTTCTCGTAATCGTGGGTGCCCTGCGGGAGGAGCTTGAGTAGGTATTCTGCGCCGACGATGGCGAACAGGTAGGCTTTGACGTTGCGATTCAAGGTGGAGAAGAACAGGTGGCCGCCGGGCTTGACCAATTCGGCGCAGGCGCGCACCACGCTGGCCGGTTCGGGGACGTGTTCGAGCATTTCCATGCAGGTGACGATGTCGAAACTGGCGGGCTGCTCGCGCGCCAGTTCTTCCACGGCGACCAGGCGGTAGGTGACTTGCGCGCCGCTTTCCAGGAGATGCAGCTTGGCGACCTTGAGGGGTTTTTCGCCGAGGTCGATGCCGGTGACGGTGGCACCGCGCTGGGCCATGCTCTCGGCGAGGATGCCGCCGCCGCAACCGACGTCCAGCACGGTCTTTCCGGCGAGGCCGGCGAGTTGATCGACGTAATCGAGGCGTAGCGGGTTGATGTCGTGGAGCGGCTTGAATTCGCTATTGGGATCCCACCAGCGATGAGCGAGTTCGTTGAATTTGTCGATTTCCTGCTGGTCGGCGTTGACGCTTGCCATAATTATCCTTGCTTGATCTTGTTCTGCCAGACGGCGGCCAGGGCCGCCAGGTCGCGAGGGTTTAGCGTGGTCAGGCGGCGCTCGTCGAGGAGCAGTTCGCCGTTGCACCATACGTGGGAGACGTTTTCCCGTCCGGCTGCATACACCAGATGCGAGATGACATCATAACACGGGGCGGTTTCCAACTCGGCGAGGCTGACCGCGGTGATGTCGGCGGACTTGCCTACTGCCAGGGAACCGGTCAGTTCATCCAGGCCCAGCGCCCGTGCGCCGTTCAAGGTGGCCATTTGCAGGGCCAGGTGTGCGGGTAGGGTGCTGGCGTTACCGCTCGCGCCTTTCGCCAGCAGCGCGGCCAACCGCATCTCGCCGAACATGTCGAGGCGGTTATTGCTCGCTGCGCCATCGGTTCCAAGTCCAATATTCAGGCCGTTTGCTAACATTTTGGTGATTGGCGGAATGCCGCTGGCAAGCTTGAGGTTGGAGGTCGGACAATGGGCGATGTGGCAGCCTTGTTCCGCCAACAAGGCGATTTCCTCGTCGTTCAAATGCACGGAATGAACCGCGATCAGGTTGGGACCAAGCAGGCCGAGATTATGGAGGCGCTGGATCGGCCGCACGTGATGCTGGGCGAGGCTTTGGCTGATTTCATCCTGGGTTTCGTGCAGATGGAGGTGGATGTTCAGGTTGAGCTGTTCGGCGTAGGTGAGAATGGCCGTAAACGTCGCATCGTTTATGGTGTAGGGCGCGTGCGGGGCGAGGCAGGCGTTGATCAGCGGTTCGCCGAGGTACTCGTCGCGGAACTCCAGTCCCTTGCGCAGGTAGTCCTCGGCGTCGGTGGCGTAATTGGTGGGGAACTCCAGGACGAACATGCCGATGGCGGCGCGCATTTTTGCGGTCAGCGCGGCTTCGGCAACGGCGCCGGGAAAACAGTACATCTCGTTGAAGCAGGTCACGCCGCCGCGGATCATTTCCGCACAAGCCAGCAAGGTACCGTCATGTACGAAAGCGGGCGATACATGCTTGCCTTCAACCGGCCAGATATGACCGGTTAACCACTCCATCAACGGCAGGTCGTCGGCCAAGCCACGCAGCAAGGTCATCGGTGCGTGGGTGTGCAGATTGACTAGTCCAGGAATCAGGACGTGGTTTTCCAGGCGGAACTGGCGTTGTGCCGAATATCTTGCATGGGCATCGGCTGTCGGCAGAATCGCCGCAATGCGCCCATCCAGCACGGCGATGCTGTGGTGTGTCAGGACTTGCCGGGAAGGCTCTACCGGAACAATCCAGCGTGCGTCGATCAGACTGTCGACGTCAATCTTATGGGAATCGGTCATGTCGCGAATTTAGCGCATAAAAAAGCCCCGCACAACGGCGGGGCTGAATCACTGAAAAGGAGTATTATTTTTTGACCGGCACTTGCACTTCCGGCTCGACCGTCACGCGGCGGTCAGGTTGCAGGCAAGCGATAAGCTTCTTCTTGCCCTTCACGCCCTTGCATTTTTCCTTGGTGTTGGCTTCCGCGTTAGGCGAGGATTCACCCTTGCCGACTGCGTGGATGCGCGCTTCCGGGATGCCTTGCTTTACCAGATATGCCTTGACCGCATTGGCGCGGCGCTCGGAAAGCTTCTGGTTGTACTTGACGGTACCGATGCGGTCGGTATGGCCAGTCACCAACAGCTTCTCGACTTCAGGATGGTTCTTCATGGCGGCGACGATCTTGTTGTCCAGTTCCTTCTGACCTTCCGGCTTGACCTTGTACTTGTCGAAGTCGAACAGCGTTTCGGCCTTGAACTCGGCTTTTACGGCAGGCTTGTCGGGACCGGCTGCAGGCGGCGTCATTTTGGCGGGTTCGGCAGCCTTGGGAGCGGGTTTCGGTGCTTCCTTCTTAATCAGGTCGGGATCGCATTCCTCGATAGCCATGGCGGGGGTCCAGTAGCCGGTACGCCAGCACAGTCCGGCACCGCTCTTGACGACGTTGCTGCGGGTGTCGATCACATAACCTTCTTTTTCTACGGTATGGGCATAAGCAGTACTCATACCCAAGCATGACAATGCAATCATGCTCAGTACTAATTTTGCCGGCGTAAATTTCATGTTTTTCTCCTTAGGATTCTAAACTACAGCAATTTTTTGGGCAGCTGGCCTGAGTGCTGCCTTGACGATCCAGAGTCGTTGTTCAGCCCTCTGGCACATACACGCTTTTTTATTTTACACAAAAAACCCCTCCTGTTGGAACCGGTTTTCTCAACATTTTGCCAATTTGCGGGGGCGCTTGCGAAACGTCCATAAAAACAGCGACATGACAAATTATGGCTAAGGCGCAGACTTACATGTTAAAATTCCCCTTTTTTGCTATATGCCGGTTGGCTTATAAAAATAGATAGCACACATGGATCAATTCGCAAAAGAAACCCTTCCCGTTAGCTTGGAAGAAGAGATGCGCCGTTCTTACCTCGATTATGCGATGAGCGTGATCGTCGGGCGGGCGCTCCCGGATGTCCGCGACGGACTGAAGCCCGTGCATCGGCGTGTTCTGTTCGCCATGCACGAACTTTCCAACGATTGGAACAAGGCTTATAAGAAGTCGGCGCGTATCGTCGGCGACGTAATCGGTAAATATCACCCTCACGGCGATACCGCTGTTTACGACACCATCGTGCGCATGGCGCAGGATTTCAGTCTGCGCTATCCGCTGGTGGACGGGCAGGGCAACTTCGGTTCGGTGGACGGCGACAACGCGGCGGCGATGCGTTATACCGAAATCCGCATGGCGCGGATCGCCCATGAATTGCTGGCGGACCTCGACAAGGAAACCGTCGATTTTGGTCCGAACTACGACGGCTCCGAGCACGAGCCGTTAATCATGCCGTCCAAGCTGCCCAATCTGCTGATCAATGGCAGTTCCGGCATCGCCGTCGGCATGGCGACCAACATTCCCCCGCACAACCTCAACGAAGTGGTTGATGCCTGCCTGAAGTTGCTGGCCGAACCCGAAACCACTGTTGACGAATTGATAGAGATCGTCCCCGCGCCGGACTTCCCTACCGCCGGGATCATTTACGGCACGGTCGGCGTCAAGGAAGGCTACCGCACCGGGCGTGGCCGGGTAGTCATGCGTGCCCGTGCGCACTTCGAGGACATCGACAAGGTTGGTGGGCGCCAAGCGGTCATCATTGACGAACTGCCTTACCAGGTCAACAAGAAGAACCTCCTGGAAAAGATCGCCGAATTGGTGCGCGAGAAGCGCCTCGAAGGCATCTCCGAGTTGCGCGACGAATCGGACAAGTCCGGCATGCGCATGGTGATCGAACTGAAGCGCGGTGAGAACCCCGAGGTTATTCTCAACAACCTCTATAAGCTTACCCAGTTGCAGGACACCTTCGGCATGAACATGGTGGCGCTGGTCGATGGCCAGCCGCGCCTGCTCAACTTGAAACAGATGCTCGATGCTTTCCTGCGCCACCGCCGCGAGGTGGTGACCCGGCGCACCGTCTTCGAGTTGAAGAAAGCCCGCGACCGCGGCCACATCCTGGAAGGCCTGGCGGTGGCGCTGTCCAACGTCGACGAGGTGATTGCGCTCATCAAGGCGGCGCCGACTCCCGCCGTTGCCAAGGAAGGACTGATGGCGCGCGCCTGGCACTCGCCGCTGGTCGAGGACATGCTGAAGCGCACCGCCGCCGATGCCTCGCGCCCGGAATGGCTGGCTGCCGAATTCGGCTTGAAGGAACAGGGGTATCACCTTTCCGAAAATCAGGCCCAGGCGATTCTGGAACTGCGCCTGCAACGCCTGACCGGCTTGGAACAGGACAAGATCGTCAGTGAATACAAGGAGGTGATGGATAAGATCGCCGACTTGCTGGATATCCTGGCGAAGCCTGCCCGCGTCACCGAAATCATCGTCCAGGAACTCGCGGCGATCCGCCTGCAGTTTGGCGACAAGCGCCGCAGCGAGATCGTTGAGAACGCCCAGGATTTGAGCATGGAAGACCTGATCGCCCCGCAGGACGTGGTGGTCACGCTGTCGCACACCGGCTACATCAAATCCCAGCCGCTCGAAGATTACCGCGCCCAGCGGCGCGGCGGACGCGGCAAGCAGGCCACAGCGACCAAGGAAGACGATTTCATCGAAAAACTCTTCGTCGCCAATACCCACGACTACATCCTGTGCTTCTCCAACCGGGGTCAGGTGTACTGGATCAAGGTCTACGAAGTGCCGCAAGGCAGCCGCATCGCCCGCGGCAAACCGATCGTCAACCTGCTCCAGCTTGAGGAAGGCGAAAAAATCAACGCCGTTCTGCCGGTCAGGGAGTTCGACGACAACCACTTCATTTTCATGGCGACCTCCAACGGCATCGTCAAGAAGACCCCGCTTTCCGATTTCTCCCGTCCCAACCGGCGCGGCATCATCGCGGTCAACCTCGACGAAGGCGATTTCCTCATCGGCGTGGCGCTGACCGACGGCCAGCACGACGTGATGCTGTTCTCCGACGGCGGCAAGGCGGTGCGCTTCGACGAAAACGACGTGCGCCCGATGGGCCGCGTATCGCGCGGCGTGATCGGGATGCGTTTGGCCAACGAACAGCACGTGATTGCCCTGCTGGTCGCGGAAAACGAGGAACAGACGGTCTTGACCGCCACCGAAAACGGTTACGGAAAACGTACTCCGATCGGTGAGTACACCCGTCACGGCCGTGGCACGCAAGGCATGATCGCGATCCAGACCAGCGAGCGCAACGGCAAGGTGGTTGCCGCCACGCTGGTCAACGAGGACGACGAGATCATGCTGATTACCAACGACGGGGTGCTGATCCGTACCCGTGTCAGGGAAATTCGTGTGATGGGACGCGCGACCCAGGGCGTGACCTTGATCAACGTCGATGAAGGCGGCAAACTGGTCGGTTTGGAACGTATCGTGGAGCCCGACGAGGACGAAAATGAGGTTGGGGGCGAAGACGCTTCCGACGATTCAGCCTCGACGACACTTTAAAAATCCGACGGCGGCGCGGTATATCCGCTCCGCCGTTCTAAATTCAACATCGCACTCGGATATGGAACGCATCCACAATTTCAGCGCCGGCCCCGCCATCCTGCCCCAGGAGGTGCTGGAACAGGCGCGCGACGAACTGCTCAACTGGCAAGGCTGCGGCATGTCGGTGATGGAAATGAGTCATCGCGGCAAGGAGTTCTCCGGCATCCTCAACCAGGCCGAAGCCGACCTGCGCGAACTGATGGGCATCCCGGCCAATTACAAGGTGCTGTTCCTGCAAGGCGGCGCGACCCTGCAGTTTGCCCAAATCCCCCTGAACCTGCTGGGCGGCGGTAGCGCGGACTACGTCGTTACCGGCTCCTGGTCGAAAAAGGCGTACAAGGAAGCACAGAAAATCGGCACGGTGCGTCTCGCGGGGAGTACCGAAAAGTCCGGGTTCACCCGCTTCCCCGCCAACGCGGAACTGGATCTCGACCCGAACGCGGCTTATCTGCACGTCTGCACCAACGAAACCATCCATGGCGTCGAGGTGTTCGACTATGCCGCCCTGCCGGACAGCGTGCCGCTGGTGGCGGATATGTCCTCGCACATCCTGTCGTGTCCCGTCGACGTATCGCGCTTTGCCCTGATCTATGCCGGCGCGCAGAAAAATGTCGGCCCGGCGGGCCTGACCATCGTCATCGTGCGCGACGACTTGCTCGGGCGTTGCGCGGTTTCCGCCCCGACCCTGCTCGACTATGCGGTGCAGGCCGAACATGGCTCGATGCTCAACACCCCGCCGACCTACGCCATCTACATGGCCGGGCTGGTGTTCAAGTGGCTGAAACGCCAGGGCGGGCTTGTTGCCGTCGAACAGCATAATCAGGCCAAGGCCGATCTGCTGTACCGCGCCATCGCTGCCAGCACCTTGTACCGCAATCCCGTCGAACTCGCCAACCGTTCGCGGATGAACGTTCCCTTCACCCTTACCCAAGCGGGGCTGGACGAAACCTTCATCGGCGAAGCCAAAAAACGTGGCATCGTCCAGATCAAGGGCCATAGCTCGGTAGGCGGGATGCGTGCTTCCATTTACAACGCCATGCCGCTGGAAGGTGTGCAAGCCCTTACCGCATTCATGCAGGATTTCGAGAAAGCGCATGTCTGACGACCAACTCAAGCAACATCGCAACGCCATCGACGCCATTGACGACCAGATACTCAAGCTCGTCAATGCTCGTGCTGAACATGCGCACGCCATCGGTGCCGTCAAGGGCGGTGCCGTGGTCTACCGCCCGGAACGCGAAGCGCAGGTACTGCGTCGCGTCAAGGACAACAATCCCGGCCCGCTGGCGGGCGAAACCGTGGCGCGCCTGTTCCGCGAAATCATGTCGGCTTGCCTGGCGCTGGAAAAGCCGCTCTCGGTGGCTTTCCTCGGCCCCCAAGGCTCATTTACCCAGGCAGCGGCACTCAAGCATTTTGGCCATGCCGCGCTGACCCAACCGTGCGCTTCCATTGACGAAGCATTCCGTCAGGTCGAAGCGGGCAGCATGGATTACGGCGTGGTACCGGTGGAAAATTCCACCGGCGGCGCGGTCGGTACCACCCTCGATTTGCTCCTGGCGTCGCCGCTCAAGGTTTGCGGCGAAGTCGACCTGCGCGTGCACCAATTTCTGTTGCGTAAGCCCGGCGCGGCGGATAAGCCCGCCAAGGTTTACTCCCATGCCCAGTCCTTCGCTCAATGCCACGAATGGCTCAACCAGAATCTGCCCGGCGTCGAGCGCCTGGTGGCGGCCAGTAACAGCGAAGCGGCGCGTCTCGCGGCTCTGGACGGCAGCGCCGCCGCCATCGCCGGGGAAATCGCGGCAGAATATTACGGTCTGGACAAGGTAGCCGAAAACATCGAAGACCAACCCAACAACACCACCCGTTTCCTGGTAATCGGCAGCCACGACGCCACGCCTTCCGGCAAGGACAAGACCTCACTGGTGGTATCCGCCAAGAACCGCCCCGGCGCCATGTTCGACCTGCTTGCGCCGTTGGCCGACAACCAAGTCAGCATGACCAAGCTGGAGTCGCGCCCGTCGCGCACCGGCTTGTGGGAATACCTGTTTTTCGTGGATATCGAAGGTCACCGCGAGGATGCAAAGGTCGCCCAGGCGCTCGCAGCCTTGTCCGAACGCGCGGCATTTCTCAAGGTGCTGGGATCCTATCCCGTCGCAGTGCTCTAAATTCAGGGGAACATCATGGACAAGGACTTGAAAATCAAATCGAGCGCGGCGTCGCCCGACCTCGACTGGAGCCAGGTGCGCGAAACCATTCTGATGCTCGGCCTGGCGATCGGCCAGATCGAAGTGGCGATGAGCGACAGCAACGAGTCGGTATCGGTACTGACCGATTCTTTCACGTCGATGTCCGACTCCCTGCAGTCGATTGCCGAAGCCGCCGACAACCTGCCGGATGACCCCGCCAGTCAGGCCATCCGTTCCACCATCGAGAGCAACAGCGCCTTCGTTACCAACCATGTCCAGCAAGCCATCGTCGCCTTCCAGTTCTACGACCGCCTGGTGCAACGCATGGATCACGTGTGTCGCAGCATCGACAGCCTTGCCGAACTGATTTCCGATACCGGCCGTCTCTACAATCCCAGCGAATGGGTGGCCATCCAGCAGTACATCCGCTCCAAGTACACCATGGAATCGGAGCGCATCATGTTCGACGCCATGTTGAATGGCGCGGGCATCGCCGAAGCCTTGGCGCTGTGCAAGGAAAACGCGCCGCAGGACAAACCGGCGGGCGACGACATCGAATTGTTTTAAGCCGATACTCAGCATGGATCTTTGCGAACTCTCCCCCTCCTACGTCCGCGCCATCGCGCCGTACCCACCGGGCAAGCCGATTTCCGAACTGGCCCGTGAAATGGGCCTGGACGAGGCCGATATCGTCAAACTGGCCTCCAACGAAAACCCTCTGGGCGCTAGCCCGCGCGCGCTGGCCGCCATCGAAAACGTGTTTCTCGAAATCGCCCGCTACCCGGACGGCAACGGTTATGCGCTCAAGTCCGCGCTGGCTTCCCGCTATGGGCTGGAGTTCAACCAGATCGTGCTGGGCAACGGCTCCAACGACGTGCTGGAACTGGTGGCGCGCGCCTTTCTCGACGCCTCGTCCTCGGCGGTTTTCGCGCAGCACGCTTTCGCCGTGTACCCGCTGGTCACCCAGGCCACCGGGGCGCGCGGCATCGAAGCGCCGGCCAAGGATTTCGGCCACGATCCCAAGGCGCTTTTGGAAGCCATCGACGACGACACCAAGCTGCTGTTCGTCGCCAACCCCAACAACCCCACCGGCACCCTGCTCAAGCCCGACGAATTGCTCGCTCTGATCGAGCGCGTCCCGGAAAACGTGGTGATGGTGCTCGACGAAGCCTATACCGAATTCCTGCCCGAAGAACTGCGTTGCGACAGCTTCGCCTGGGTCAAGCGCTTCCCCAACCTGATCGTCACCCGTACCTTTTCCAAGGCCTATGGCCTCGCCGGCCTGCGCCTGGGGTTTGCCGCCGCCAGTCCGCAGGTCGCCGACATGCTGAATCGCGTGCGCCAGCCATTCAACGTCAATAGCCTGGCGCAGGCCGCCGCCATTGCCGCGCTGGAAGACGAAGCGTTCCTCGCCGAGTGCCTGGAAATCAATCGCAAGGGCATGGAGCAGCTTACCGCCGGCTTTACCCGTCTGGGCCTCAAGTACATTCCTTCCTATGGCAATTTCGTCGCTGTCCATATCGGCAACGCCACCGCTATGTATCACAGCCTGCTTAAGAAAGGCGTGATCGTGCGCCCGGTCGGCAACTACGGAATGCCCGAATACCTGCGTGTTTCCATCGGAATGGAAGAGGAAAACCGGATTTTCCTGAAAGCGCTGGAAGAATCCCTGTAGGAGCGCTTGGCGCGTTACCGCGCCACGCCCAATGAATCGAATCTATTTTTTTAAAATCCTGGAGTTAGCATGATTATCGTAATGAGTCCCGAAGCCACCGATCAAATGATCGAAGGCGTAGTCAAGAAAATCAAGGAATTCGGGCTGGACGTGAATATTTCCCGCGGCACCGAGCGTACTGTGATCGGCGCCATCGGCGACGAGCGCAAGCTCGACATCGAACTGATGGATGCCCTGCCCGGCGTCGAGCAGGCCATGCACATCGTCAAGCCATACAAGATCGTGGGCCGCGAGTGGCACAAGGCCGACAGCATTGTCGACATCAAGGGCATTCCGCTGGGCGGCAACCAGATCCAGATCATCGGCGGCCCCTGCTCGGTGGAAACCGACGACCAGATGGCCAAGGCCGCCCAAGGCGTGGCGGACGCCGGCTGTCGCATGATGCGCGGCGGCGCCTACAAACCCCGTACCAGTCCCTACGCTTTCCAGGGCCACGGAGCGGAAGGTCTGGCGATGTTCCGCAAGGCCGCCGACAAGCACAATCTGCCCATCGTCACCGAACTGATGGACGTGCGCACCATTGATTCCTTCCTCGAATACGGCGTCGACGTGATCCAGATCGGCACCCGCAACATGCAGAACTTCGACCTCCTCAAGGAAGTCGGCAAGCTCAGCGTGCCGGTGATCCTCAAGCGCGGCATGTCGGCCACCATCAGCGAATGGCTGATGGCCGCGGAATACATCGCCGCCGGCGGCAACCACAACATCATTTTCTGCGAGCGCGGCATTCGCTCCTATGAAACCTACTACCGCAACGTGCTGGACGTGACCGCGATTCCCGTGCTGAAAAAGGAAACCCATTTGCCGGTGATCGTCGACCCGTCCCACGCCGGCGGCAAGGCCTGGATGGTGCCGGCCCTGTCGCGCGCCGCCATCGCGGCGGGTGCCGACGGCCTGCTGGTGGAAATGCACCCCAGCCC
>JAGXQV010000183.1 GCA_018336195.1 Sulfuricella sp.
GAGCCGCTCCAGCGGGTCGCCTGCCTCAGAGAGACTGGCATAGCGATTCTGTAGGTCAAACAGGCTGTTTTGCATGGCGTGGTCACAGGTGGCTGTACCGATAATTCAGATTATCCAGAAAGGCGGGAATTTATAGAAGTGCCCTTTATACTATTGCTTTATATAAGTTATGCAACCTTCAATATTTGCTTTGGAGATTTTGGAGGCAAAGTCACAAGAGGCGCGTCTTCGACTGGTGACGGTATTTCATCCAGCTTCTGTAGCTCAGAAAAAATCTTGTGCGGATCAAAACCAAACAGAGCGGCATGTTCTCTACGTTGGGCGTGTAGTTCCTCAACAATCGGATCGATCCACATTTCTATCTCCCAATAATTCTTCCGGCGTACAAATAACCGGCATGGCATATCCGGCCATTTCGCACACGCGTTCAATAACCCCTCGCTTGATGGCGTTTGCAATATGTTTGCAGTTCCACGTCAACAGGAAATCCATGCCATGAACGGTTGCAAGCGCAATGTGGAAAGCATCTTCTACAGCTTTCTCGGGAAGCGCTGCGGCTTCCATCAACGCTACCACAAGCGTTTCAACCTGTGGGGTCATTGCCAAATGCGGAATCCCATGCAACAGTTCCAAGCGGCGAGCCGAAGCGCCGTGATCGCCTTTCATGGCTTCCACAACAACCAAGCGCGAGGCGTGGAGTTCACAATCGTCGCGCAATTCCCACCACTCTTGCGTAATCTGTTGGTGGCCTGCGACAACCAGATCACGGCTCATCCGTGCGGCAAGATAGCTGATTACCGAGGTTTCGATATATACAGTTTGCTTCATTGCGGAATTTTAGCGCAGATGCCGAAACTTTGCGCACGTCATCGATGGCCAGCAAGCGTAAGCTGGGGTGTGTATGCGAACCCCAGCGAATTTGTCACCTCTGTGCTGAGATTCGTGCCTCACCCCAGCCTGCCGCACTTGTATTACCCGTCATTCTGGAGCGAAGCGGGAATGTCCCTATGGCTGTGAAAAACTCGCCATATTTCAATTCGGTCAACAAGTTCCACATAAAAAACGAGATATGGAAACCGCCGGCAGCGCCAAAACCTCAATCCCGGCAGATTGAGTTCGTGAGCATATCGCGGGGAACCTGAGCCTGGGTGTTGCTGGATATGCCGGTATGCCTGTTCAAGCGAATCGACAAATTCCAGTGCATATTCCGGCGCAGTCAGGATGAAGTTGTCGATTGCCTTCTGAACGTCAGCATCGGCCCGTTCTTTCCGAATGAGTCGCTTCACGCATTCGCCGAGGGCTTGCCCTGTTGAATGCCGGCTCTCAGAGCATCGAAATACTTGGCGTCAGCATCTCCCGTTACAGGAGATTCAGCGCCTTCCAGCAACAGGCTGCGAAATTGGAGGCGCTCTTTATCGCGGCGGATCAACTCGCGGATGTACTCGCTGGATGTGCCGTAGCCAGCCACTGCAACCCGCTGATCGACAAAATCTTTGAGCGCTTCCGGTAGGGAAATATTCATTGTGGTCATGATGATAAAAGTTTAGAAGGCTTGCCAAAATTTGGCAAGCCTATCATTTCCGCCGACCATCCAGCCTGCACCTGCATCCAGCCCTCAAAGCGTCCGCAGGTATATCGCGAAAAGCCCCGGATGCGCCTGTTTGAGTTGCAGTCGCAGCGCCATGGTCTGCTCCGAAAGTGTTGCCGCGCCTGCCGGCAGTTTATGCAAGGCGACGTAGGCGCGGCCTGCGGGGTGAGTCTGGGGTGCATCTTCCGCCGTCAGGGCAGCGCGGAGTTCCGGGCGTTCCAGCAGCAGCCAGGCGGGGAAGAACGGCGCGTCCGGCTCAGGCTCGACGTCCAGGTCGCGATAGCGTTCCCAGGCGGGTTGCAATTCCTTGTCGGGCAATTTCCCGCCCGCGAGCGCGCGTTCCGCGTCGCGCGGGAAATCCCAGCACAACAGGCACCACTGGGCCAGAGCCTCGCGGCGCTCGCCCAGGTGGTACAAGGCTTCCGCCAGCCGTAGGCGCAGCAGCGGGGAATCCCGCCACGTCCGCTCCGCCAGCACCGCTTGGCGCACGCCGGCCCAATCGAGGGCGCGCGCCAGGGCATAACTGGCGTGCATTTGCGGCATTTCCACCGCGAACGGACGCTCACCTAGCGCTTCGCCGAGGCGCCGCCAGAACGGGGTGAGGAAATCCCGCGCGGCGGCGCCGAGTTCCGCAGTCGCCAGCGGCGTCAGATTGCCTTCCAGAAACGCGGTTTCGGCTTCGACATCAGCCATCACCGGTCTTTGCGCGGCGGCGCACAGTGCTTCCAGCCCGCCGAGGCGCAAATGGGAGGGGTCGGTTTCCCGCAGTCGTTCCAGCAGCGTGGCGGCTTCTTCGGCGCGGCGCGATGCCAGCGCGGCGACCACGCTATTGACCAGGACGTTGCCGCTGTTGTCCATGAACAGGTCGAGCTGGACTTCATTGGCGTTGCGCAGATAGTGAATACGGCACAAGTCATCCAGCGCCGCATCGCTGGAAATGCGCAGTTGCCGTCCGGTGCCTTCCCCCCAGGCTGGATATTCGCGCCGCTCGGCGCGCAATCCCAGTGCGGCGGCATAGTGGTCGGCTTGTTCCAGCCGGGCGCGAATACGCGCCGGGTTGCCGGCCAGCAATTCTTCCAGCGTGGCGATTTCACCGCAACGCCAGGCTTCGTAATCGGCAAAGGAAAGCCGCCCCTCGGCGAGCAGCAATTCCAGCGGCGCGTAAAGGGCTTGTTCCAGCAGGAGGCGGTCGACGGTGTTGCGAACGGTTGGGAAATCCATTTTGGAATCGTGAGGGGTTAGGGGTGAGGGGTAAAAAGCGGGGTGGCGGGGGCGGCGCGCTTCTCCTCACCCCTCACGCCTCACCCAACAGCGGTTCGAACAACATCGTCAAATCATCCGCCGACAGGGGCGCGCCGGTTTCGCCGTTGCCTTCCAGCACACCTTGCGCAAGCTCGCGTTTTTTGCCCTGGAGGGCGACGATCTTTTCTTCCACGGTGCCTTCGGTGACCAGTTTGTAGACGAACACCGGGTTTTCCTGGCCGATGCGGTGGGCGCGGTCGGTGGCCTGGTTTTCCACTGCCGGGTTCCACCACGGGTCGTAGTGGATCACGGTGTCGGCGGCGGTGAGGTTCAGCCCTACTCCGCCGGCCTTGAGGCTGATCAGGAATAGCGGCACCTCAAAGTCCTGGAAGCGCTGCACCGGCGTGGCGCGATCTATGGTATCGCCGGTGAGGATGACGTAGGGCAGGTTCAGCTTGGCAAGCTCCAGTTCGATCAACGCCAGCATCGAGGTGAACTGGGAGAACAGCAGAATGCGCCGCCCTTCCTCCACCATCTCGGGCAGCAGGGACATCAGCAATTCCAGCTTGGCCGACTGCTCCACCCGCTTCGCTACGGGCAGTTTGAGCAGGCGCGGGTCGCAGCAGGCTTGGCGCAATTTGAGCAGCGCGTCGAGGATCACGATCTGGCTGCGGTTCACGCCTTTTTTGTCGATTTCCTGGCGCACTTTTTCGTGCATGGCGACGCGGATGGCTTCATAGAGGTCGCGCTGGGCGCCGGCCAGTTCGCAGGAGCGGACGATTTCCGTCTTGGGCGGCAATTCACCGGCCACCTGGCTCTTGGTGCGGCGCAGCAGGAACGGCGCGATGCGGCGCGACAGCACGGTGCGGCGGGCGCCGTC
Organism: Sulfuricella sp.; assembly: GCA_018336195.1. GTDB lineage: Bacteria > Pseudomonadota > Gammaproteobacteria > Burkholderiales > Sulfuricellaceae > JAGXQV01. Next base: position 3,711 of record JAGXQV010000183.1, read on the forward strand.
GCCGTGTTTTTCGATGGGCGTGCGGAACAGTTGGCGAAATTCCTTTTCATCGCCCAGCAACCCCGGCAGCAGGAAATGGAACAGCGACCACAGCTCGCCCAGGTGGTTTTCCAGCGGCGTGCCGGTGAGTGCCAGCCGGTGGCGCGCCTTGATCTGGTGGACGATGCGGGTGGCCTGCGATTTGGGGTTTTTGATGATGTGGGCTTCGTCGAGAATCAGCAGGTGGAATTCCTGCGCGGTCAGCGCTTCCTTGTCACGCGGCAGCAAGGGGTAGGTGGTAAGCACCAGGTCATAGTCGCCGATGGTCTCGAAATGCTGTTTGCGCGACAGCCCCTGCAACACCAGCACGCGCAATTCGGGCGCGAAACGTTCCGCTTCGCGCCGCCAGTTGAACATCAGGCTGGTGGGCGCGACCACCAGGCAGGGGCGATCCATGCGCCCGGATGCCTTCTCCACCAGAATATGGGCCAGCGCCTGCACGGTTTTGCCCAGCCCCATGTCGTCGGCGAGGATGCCCGCCAGCCCGTATTCGCGCAGGAATTGCAGCCAGTTGATGCCTTCCTGCTGGTAGCCGCGCAATTCGGCTTTCAGGCCGGCAGGCGGCGCAACCGGCTGGATGCCTTGAAAATCGCGCAGCCTGCGTCCCAACTCGCGCAGCCGCTCGCCGCCGAGCCAGCGCAGGCCGGTGGCGGCATCTTCCAGTTCCGTCAGCCGCCCCGCCTGAACCGCCGACAATTCGAGCCGTTCGGGATTGGCATCCGCGCCTTTGTCGAAAATCTCCACCAGCACCGACAGGATGCTTTGCACGCGAGGCACCGGCAAGGTCACCAGGCGCCCGTCCGCCAGGTGGCCGATGAAGCTATTCTCGGTGGGCAGTTGCGCCAACGACGATGCGCTCATTTCTTTCGGGAAACGACGGATCAGGTCGAGCAGGACGGGCAGCAGGTTGACCTGTTGGCCGTCGACCTGTATCCCCAGTTCCAGGCCGAACCAGTCGTTGCCGCCGCCCTCGTCCACAGTTGCAGTCCAGTCCTCCACTTCGGCGAAACGAAAGCGGAAGCTCGGCTCCATTTCCACTTGCCAGCCGGCGGCGCGCAGTTCGGGCAGGTCGTGGAGGCAGAAGTCGATCCAGTCCTCGTCGTCATCGCCGCCCATGGCCAGGGTACCCTGGTGTTTGCGGGGCAAGTTGGGAAACGCATAGCCGTCGACAAAGAAAAACCCCAAGTCGCCAAGCTGTTCGACATAAGCCTTTTCGATGACGGGGTTGCGAACGATATGGAGCAATTCGTCGCCGCTGCGCCGGGTCACCGCGCGTTCGATTGGCAGGACGTCGACGCGCGTGCCGCCGTAGTCGAATTCAAGACGCGCCAGATTGAGAGTTTCCGGGTAAGCGGCATTTTTCTGGCGGCGGTAGCTGCCGTAAAAAACCGGTTCCAGTTCGAGCGTGTAAAAGCGCAGGCAGGGAATGGGGACGACATCCGCCACCTCTTTTTCCCGTATCGGGCGCGGCAGCGGCGCCATCATGCCGGGTAGTTTTTCCGCCAATTCCTTGCCGATGCGCCCCGCCAGTTGCGGCGGGATCAAGGGCGCCGCCGCCAGCGCACCGGCAATATCAGCGGGCAGGCCGGTGTCCAGTTCGCCGCAGGCCGATGCGGCTTCGTCCACGTACCAGGGAGGGGACAACGGCAGAACCCGTAGCGGCGGCGTCGTTTCGAATTGCAGCCGCTGACCACCCGCTTCGTCCATGACCCACACCGGCTGCGCGGCACGTTTTTCACCCAGGGTAAGCGGCGCGGATTCCGGCGTTTTCCAGAAGCAACGTCCGGTGGCGAGCATTTCTTCCACCAGCTTGGCGCCCCGCGCGCCCGTCAGGCGGCCATTCGTGGCGCGCGGCAGACTCAGCGCGACGACGATCTCGCGGTCTCGTTCGGAAAAATAGCGCGGCACCGTGCCCTGCAAGGCGTTGGCAACATTGTAATAAGGCGTAGCCTTGCCGAAACCGCCGGCCTTGAGCAACCGGGAAGTAAAAAACGCCACTTCCAGGCGAGGCACTGCGGAGGTGCTCAAACTCAGGACATATAACAAGCGTTGCAGCACGTCCTCGGGCAGTTCATCGCGGCCCGGTGCGGGCAGGGTCGCTCGCGCCATTTCGCTTAGCCAGGCGGAAATTTCATGCGGCAAAGGCGCTTCGCCCGGCGTTTGCCGCGTCTGCGCCAAAGGGGCGGCAGCAATCTCCTGCACCTGAGCCTTGAGCAGCGCCGCCACGACATGCTTGCAGTTGAACGCCAGCGGACAACCGCATTCTCCATCGATCTGCACCCGGCCTGCCGCCTGCTCCCGAACTTGGATGTAGACGCGATAGCGGTTTGCACCGGAACCGGCGACCAGCGCGGTGATCAAGCGGCCATCCTGCTGGATGTCCAGCGCCGTGACCTTGCCGGCTTGGTAATAGGCCAGCCCGCGCTCAAAATAGGCGCTGGAAAAGTGTAAGGAAATATCGATGGAAGATAAGGAGAAGGCCATTGTTCCGGGTGCCGTAGTTAGGTGATGAACGATGAAAGCGGGTGGAGGGTTTTCACCAAGCGCTGCTTGTTATTTCACTTCCTCGCCGCCGAGCGCAATCAGCATGGGCCGTTCGAGTGAGTGTACCAGCGCCTCGTCGAGTTGCGCGGTGGAAAGGTTCCAGGCGCGGATACGGTAAATCGGGCGATTTTCGAACCACATAGTCGAATCTCAAATAGCGGACATTCTACGCGGGCATTGGGAGTCGATACAGAGCCGGGACTCGGGTGTCCAGAGCAATCACACTATAAGGATGGGGATTCATTTCAACGCCTCCCCCTTGTAGATGTTGGAACGAGCATCTGCGGGGTCGCCCATGACGTAGTTGCGGGATAGCGGCGGAGTTCCCGCTCGACCGCCGCTGGCGAAGGCGGCTGTGGCGGGCATGGGCATCCAGGTCGGAGAATCGGGACGGGTAACTGTATGCGTATGCTGTCAGCGAAGTAGAACCATTGTTCCATCGTGCAGCGCTGCGGAGGTTCCGCCGAGCGGGCAAAAAAAAGAAGCGGTAGCTTGCGCCGCCGCTTCAAAGGGAGAGACCTATTTGCGAGACAGATAACCGAGCGGTTTCAGGTCCATGTCGCCGGCTGCCAGGGAGGAGCGGGCGGATTTGATTTTTCGCAGGAGATTCCCGGTATCCGCAGATTTCGGCCCGTTATGGCAATCGTAGCAACTCACGTTCTGGCCGGCCTTGTAGGCTTTGGTGCCGTTTTCAACGCGGAAGCTCTTGTCCTTCTTGATTTGACTGAGCGGGGTGCCGCGATAGTCGGCGCCGTGGCAATAGGCGCAGGCCGTCGAGCCGGCACGTTCCACCTGGTCGCCGTGCGAGGCTACCCAGTTGTCGCCCGTGGTGTGCATCCCGTGCGGCCCGCCGTTGACCGTGATGGGGGCCGTGGCGTGGCAGGCCGTGCATTCCGCCACTGTGCCGCCGTGGCCTTGCAGGTCCATGCTGAGGGCGTTGTCCTGGCTGTGCGAACTGGGATATTCGGCGTGGGTCGCGCCGTGGCAGGCTTCGCATTGCAAGCCGCCGTGCCCCTTGCTGAAGCGGTACAGGCTGAAGCCGCTGGCCGGGGTGTTGAGGTTGGTGGCGAAGCGCGCGTCGGCCCAAGCCAGCGGTTGGCCGCTGGTGTTGACGCCAACCGTTTCGCGCTTGCCGTCGTGGTGGCAGGCCTGGCAGTTGGGCTGGCTGAGCCAGCCGGTGCGGGCGGTGTTGCCGACATGCTTCATGGTACCGTGGCAGTTTTGACAGCCCATTTCCATGTTGCCGGCAGCGTCCTTGGCATTGCCCATCGCGCCGCGCAGACATTGGGTCAGCGAGCCGGGATGACACTGGTAACAGGAAGTGCGGTTGTTGATGTCGTTAAGCGCCAGTTGGCTGGCCGGGTCCTTCACGTCGGCGTGCTTGGTGTGCAGCGCGTGGGTGAGGGCGCGGATGCCCGGCAAGCCGGTGGAGGCCAGCGCGTTGGAAGAATGGCAGGAGGCGCACAGCACCGGTTTGCCGCCTGCCTTGGTGGCGGTGACGTAGAGTCCGGCGGGATCGTAACCGGCCTGGCTGAGCGCGTTGACATAGCTTGTCTTGGTCAGCGGATCGGCCATTTTCTTGTCGTCGTGCAGGCGCAGGATGTTTTTCTTCCAGTCCTTTTCCGGGTTGGCCAGGTCGTTGACCCAGCCGGACAACGGACGGGCGGCAATGGCCGCCGGGTTGGTGGAGGTGGTCGAGGCGTGGCAGGCCTTGCAGGTCATTTCGTCGCTGACCGGCAGGACCGTGCGGGCGCTCGCCAACACCTTGCCGGTGGCGTCCCTGGCGGTGACTTTCACCATCGGGTAGAAGTTCTTCATTCCCTTGTCATCCACCGGGACGATGGGAATCCCCTCGGCGACGAACCAGCCCTTGGCCGGGTCGAATTTGAGCGGGGCGGGAGTGCGTGACGGTGTGGGATTGCTGACCGTTGGGTCGCTCAGGTTGAGTCCATGGTCGGCGCTAAGCTGGATGCCGAACAGCGATTTCATGTATTGCCAGAAATTGGTCTTGGTCGAACTGACGGTATTGATCGAGCCGTACAGCGGATCGGTTTTCGGCACGGTGTCGTCGGCGTAGGACTCGTAGCTCAATGTGACGCCCCCGACGACCTGCTTGCCGGTTGCTTTGTTCACCAGTTGCGCGTGCAGATTGTTGTACGGAGGTAGTATCGAAAATACCGAGTAATCCTTGCCGTCCACGCAATGCATACCCAGGTCGTTCCAGGCCAGCAGGGCGTAGCCGTTGGAGGTTGTGGCGGTACTGGTGCTGCTGCCACTGCTCAGCACGAATACCGGGATGGTCTTGGCGGTGCTGCTGTCCTTGATGGTAATGGTGGTGGCGCCGGCCTTGAGGCCTTTCACCGTGGCAACCTTGTTGGCGTAATTCACCGTGGCCACCGAGGTATCCCCGGAAAAGGCAACCACTTGTCCCGCGGCGCCGCTCACGCTGATGGCCGCGCTGTTTCCCTGGGTGATAGAGATCAGATTGAGCGATACGCTCAGGCTGCTGGTCGCCTTGACCGTGGTTTTCTCCGAACTGCGATTCTTGACGGCTTCCCCGTCATCGCTTGCGGCGAATGCCGTAGCGCTTGCAACCAACGCCAAGACGGCCAGGGCCGTCCGTTTGAAACTGTGGTGGTTGTTCATGGATGTTGCTCCTGAAAATTCCGAAAATCGGAAAACCCCAAATACGCCGCGACCCCCTATGGGTTGCCGGCACATGGCGGAATTTCGGGCGGTTTGGCAGAATTGATGAACATGTTCACAGCCGCTGCCATTGCTTGAATGGTAAAGTTTTAAACCCGAAAAAATGCCATGGTCATAATGCGGGTTTGGTTGAGGTTTATCAATATGTCAACGGCATATTGTGTGAAGAAATTCACATTTTCTGAATTTCCGGGAAGCGTTGGCAGGTGGATGTTGGGTGGGGGGCTTGCTTATGCTCTTGTAACTTATAGGGGAGTGGCCCGGATTTTGCCGTTGATTCCGAATTAAGGTGAGGCAAAATAAATTGCCTGGCAGGCACCCGGTGCCCAACTTGGCGGCTTTTAAACCCCCAAATGACTTTCAAATAATTTTCTT